>JBCCTV010000008.1:0-31617 GCA_039197915.1 Pseudomonadota bacterium
TCGAGGCGTCCGCTCGCCATTTAAGTTTTACTAAAGCAGCCGAAGAACTCAATGTGACGCCGGGGGCGGTGAGCCAACAGATTAAAACCCTCGAAGAGTATATTGGCGCGCCGGTCTTCCGTCGGGAAAAACGCGCTCTCCTCCTGACGGATGACGCCCAGGCTTGCCTGCCGATTTTGCGCGAAGGCTTTGATCGGCTTGAGGAAGCCGCCCGCATGCTTAGCGCCCGCAGCCATGCGGGCCGGCTCACGGTTTCGGTCGCCCCGTCGCTCGCCGCAAAATGGCTGGTTCCGCGGCTAGACGCATTTCACGACCGGGAGCCGGAGGTCGATGTCTGGGTTTCGGCCGATATGGACGTGGTTGATTTCGCGGTGAACGATGTGGACCTCGCGATCCGATATGGGGCAGGCGCCTATAAGGGCCTAGAGGTTGAGCATCTGATGGCCGAATCGATCGTGCCGGTTTGCGCCCCGGCGCTCATTACGGGCGAAAATGCTTTGCGGGCGCCGTCGGACCTCGCGCGCCACGCTCTTTTACACGACTCAAGTCCCGATGCGGATGAAAGTATCCCAACCTGGTCCATGTGGCTGAAGGCTGCCGGCGTCGACGGCGTGGACGCGAAGCGCGGCTTGAAGTTCAATCAATCGAGCTTGGTCATCGAAGCGGCGGTTGCTGGCAAAGGTGTTGCGCTCGCTAAAGCCGCCCTGGCGCTCGCCGACCTGGAGGCCGCTCGGCTTGTGATCCCGTTTGATATCACAGCGCCTTCGGCCTTCGGGTACTACATCGTTCACCCCACCGCGAAATCAAAAGCGCCGGCGGTCGTCGCTTTTAAAGCCTGGCTGCATGAGCAGGCGGCGTCCATGCGGAGCAATGCGGAAAGCTCCGGGATTTTTACGGAGCATGCGAATGATTGAGCCGCCCGCGCGAGGGGTGGGGGGAGAGCTTGCGCGAGCGGCCTGTAACAGAGAGACCTTGGGGGGAGAAGGGGCCCTGCTACAATTAGAATATGGGGAGCCGGGCAAATGCAAACAATCTTTATTCGGCCTATCGGGGATCACGCGCACGCGCTTGTGAGCATGTGTCCCGATTTTCGTCTTCCCCCGTATCGAAGCGGCACAGGGTTTGACGAGAGCAGCGTCGCACCAATCTGAATTGCTTCGCTGCTCCAGATTTTTGCTTTTTCGCGTTTTCTGTCGTCCAGCCGGTTCCCGCTTGGTCGGAAAACGCTCGAGCGGGCCGTTGGGGCGGCGTCCTAAGCTTTGAGCCCAAGCCTTCCCCCCAATCGAATTCGGGCGGGTTAGGATGTTGCCGGGTCGGCGGCGGTTTGCGCCTGAAGCGCGTTCACGCAATCGGCGATCGCTTCGAAAATCAGCAAGGTGGAGGCATGGCGTTGGGGATAATCGCGAATGCTCTCGAGGGCGCGCAGGTCTAAAAACCTTGCGTCCGTTGGCGGGGGGCCGCCGTCCTTCAGCATCGCGCGCATTTCATCGCGCAAGGCCATGAGGGGGGCAAACTCAGCGCCGATGAGCCCACGCGCGACAATCGAAGCGGCCGCTTGTCCGAGCGCGCACGCCTTCGCATCGAGGCCAAAATCCGTAATGCGTCCTCCTTCAGCGGTGATATCAAGGGTTAGCGTCGAGCCGCAAACCCGGCTCGATTTTGTCGCCGTGGCGTCGGGCGCTTCTAAGCGCCGCGCGGCCGGGATCGATGCCGCCGCATCTAAAATGACATTGGTGTAGAGATCATTCATGGGCTTTACATAAGCGTCAGGGAGCGCGCCGCCAATGGGGCGCAAAACGCAAAAATCGCGCGCGATCCACGACGCCATGCGTATCGTCTCGGCAGGCTGCGGGCTTAGCCATTTTTCTTAAGCCAGTCGATCACGTCCTCCGGTGCGCGGTCCGGGGGGAAGACCGGATACATCACCGACCCGATAACGCCGTTCTCTGCGATAATCGTAAGCCGACGGAGCAACACCCGGCCATCGACGGTAAAGGTTGGCAAATTTAAGGCTTTCTGCAGCACAAGGGCGTGATCGGACAATAAGTCAAAAGGCAAATGCAGACGGTCTGCAGCTTCTTTTTGTTCCGCTGTCGACTGGGTTGAAAGACCGAAGAGGGCGCTTACGCCAAGGGCCTCCAGCTCGCGCGCATGGTCGCGGAAGGCGCATGCTTGCGGTGTGCAGCCGCGCGCGCCTGGAATTCCGTCCCAGCCATCCGGCAAGGGTACGCCAGGGCGGCCTGTCATCGGGTAGGCGTAAAGAACACTGAGCCCGGTGAGCGCGCCGATCGCAACCTCATCCCCCCCGGTGGACGGCAGGCGAACGTCCGGCAACGGCGCGCCGTAAAGATGCGCGGCGCCGCCGTCATCTTGCGGTTTCGGTAAGGTTGACCAATCAACCCGAGTGAGATCTGTCACGTTATCCGCCTCCGGTACATTTTGTCGGCGTTATTGGCGAAGGCCCGCGCATTCAGGCGCGCCGCCATGTGGCGCCCTCGGGGCCGTCCTCAATGACAATGCCGGCGGCGCTTAGTTTATCTCGGATGGCGTCGGCCGCGGCAAAATCCTTTGCGGCGCGGGCCGTGGCGCGCTCGATTAAAAGCGCGTCTATGTCTTCTGAGGATAAGCCGTCATCGGCGCCATCGCCCTTAAACCAGGCTTCCGGGTCCGCTTGGAAAAAGCCCATTAATGCGCCGGCGGCCTTTAATCTCGCAATGGCTAAGGGCCGGCGATCCTCCGGCGTCTGAGCAACGATATCGCGGATCTCGTGTAACCCGGCGATGGCCCCCGGTGTGTTCATATCGTCGTTTAAGGCGAGCAAAATGCTGTTTGGCGGCGCCGGTAACTCCGTAGGCGCAGCATTGGCGCGATCGGCATCCAGAAACAGCCGGTAAAACTTATCAAGCTGCCGTTTTGATTGGGCGAGCAGCGCGTCGGTCCACTCGAGCGGTTGGCGGTAATGGGCCGACAATAGGGCCCAACGGATCGCTTCGCCCGGCCATTCCTTTAACAAATCACGCACCAGGACGATATTGCCGAGCGATTTCGACCTTTTATCCGCGCCCATGCGCAAGAAACCGTTATGCACCCAATAGCGCGCGAGCGGTGCGCCGCCATGGGCGCATGCGCTTTGGGCGCATTCATTTTCGTGGTGGGGAAAGCGAAGATCCTGACCGCCGCCATGGATATCGATCGTTTCACCGAAGATCTTCGCAATCATGGCGGAACACTCAATGTGCCAGCCCGGGCGCCCGCGCCCCCAGGGGCTGTCCCAGCCGGGTTCGTCATCGGCCGACGGTTTCCAAAGGACGAAGTCTGACGCATCTTTTTTGTAGGGCGCCACTTCCACCCGAGCGCCGGCGAGGATTTCCTCCTGGTCAACGCGGGAAAGCACGCCGTAGCTTTCATGCGCCGCCACCGAAAACAAAACATGGCCGTCGGCGGCGTAGGCCGCTTCCCGGGCGACCAAGGTTTCGATCATACCGATCATTGCGCCGATATTATCAGTCGCCCGCGGCTCAAGCGACGGCGCCAGGTTGCCGAGCGCCGATGTTTCGTCCTGATAGATTTGTGCGAATTTCTTCGTGATCGCGTCGATCGGTTCGCCGGCTTCGCGCGAGGCGGCAATGATCTTATCGTCAACGTCCGTAAAATTTCGCGCATAGAGGACCGCCTTTTCACCGTAGTGAAAGCGCAGTAAGCGGAATAAAATATCAAAGACGACCGCGGCGCGGAAATTGCCGATATGAGCATGGTTGTAGACGGTCGGCCCGCAGGCATAAAGCGTTACCCGGGACGGATCTAGGGGCTCAAAAGCCCGTTTTTCACCAGCCATCGTATCGTGCAACGAGAGTGTCATGGCCGATGGTGGTAGCCCTCACAACATCGTGACGCAACCATGCGCCAGGCGTTGATTTGCCCGGTTTTGCGGCGCTTGTGCGTCGATCATTACGCATGTGCAGCACGCAACCTAAAAAAAGTCGGGCGTCGATTTTTCTTGACGATAAACCGTGTAAATCCAATATTACACCTGTTGGGCATTTTTTTGTTCGGCCAATAATCATGGAACAACGCGAACGATCGACTATCGTCAACAGCGATGAGTTGTTTGCGTCTTCTGCCGACTGCGGCGCGCTGCGCCTTACATTTGGTAAATCCGTTCCTATATATAGAGCGTAAGGTACGCCGGAAACGCGCGATTTTCTCCAGAAAACCGCGAATTGGAATCGCTTTTTAACGATAGGACAGGCTTATGAGCGCCATTGCCTACGAAGCGGATACGCATGTGTCCGCGTCATCCGAGGAAATTTTATCTTCGCGACCGAGCCGCGCTGAGGCGGAAGCCGCCGTGCGCACACTGATAAAATGGGCCGGCGACGATCCCACGCGCGAAGGGCTGGTAGACACACCGAAGCGGGTCGCCAAGGCTTATGAGGAGTGGTTCTCAGGGTATGATGAGGACCCTGAAGAGATCCTCGGTCGAACCTTCGAGGAAGTGGAAGGGTACGATGACATCGTGTTGCTCAGAGGCATCCGGTTGGAAAGCTTTTGCGAACACCACTTGGCGCCGATCATTGGGACAGCGCATGTTGGTTATCTGCCTACGGATAAGGTTGTTGGCATCTCAAAGCTCGCCCGACTGGTCGACGCCTACGCTAAACGCATGCAGGTGCAAGAAAAATTGACCGCTCAAATCGCATCGACCCTTGAGGAGGTGTTGCAACCGCGCGGCGTTGCGGTGCTCATTGAAGCGGAACACCAGTGCATGTCGACGCGCGGCGTCCACAAACCCAATGTTGACACCCTCACAACCCGTTTCACCGGGGTGTTCAGCGAAGATCGCGCCATGGAGGAGCGTTTCCTCCGGCTCGTCCGAGGCTAATGGCGTCCTGCGGCGGAAAAGCGACGGATGAAACCGACGTTTTTACGCCGCGGTTCGATGCGTCTGGCCTAATTGTGGCCGTGACGACGGATGCTGAAACCGGCCAAATATTGATGGTCGCTTACATGAATGAAGAGGCCCTCAAGCGCACCCTTGAGACTAAGGATGTCTGGTATTGGTCCAGGTCGCGCCAGAAGCTATGGCGCAAGGGCGAAACATCAGGACACACACAAAAGCTTAGGGAAATCCTCGTCGATTGTGACCAGGACGCGCTTGAAGTCCGGGTCGACCAGACCGGCGCCGCCTGCCACACGGGGCGTCGGTCGTGCTTTTATCGGCGTGCGGACGGCCGCGGCAAGCTGGTTTTTGTTGATCCTTAAGGCGGCGCCTTTCCGGCTAAGACCTGCACTTCTAAGAGGTGCGCAAGTAACGCTTCTTTTTAGCCTTAACCCATCGACCGGCTGCTCGCGCCGGCGCCGTGTTTTTTCTGGTCGAGACGCCACACATAAACCGTAACGCTTGCCCAAAGCGCCAGAAAAGCCGCGCCGAACGCCAGGATGAGCCACCCCGGCGCCGGGCCAATCGCCATCCGGTAAAAAAAGGCGTCTACGGATGGTATGGGCGTCGGGTGAATGAGTATTTTGCCGAGATAAGCGAGCGATTGGACGAGAAAAATCCAAATGTAGTTCCGGCGCAGGCGTCGGCCAATCGCGCGCAAAAAACTGATATGATACTGGGGCTCTAGGTAATCGCGTGCGAGCGACGACTGCCAGTCAATGGTGTCCTCATAGGGCTCTTTGGTCAGCATCGGCGCATAGAATTTGGTTTCGAGAAAGCGCGCCCGGGCGCGCCACACATTAAAATAGCGGTACCGCCGGGCTTCGAGATTTAGAAATAGCGTGATGAGGACGCCGGCGAGGAGCAAGGGCGCCGGTGATGCGGCGGGATCGGCGTAGCTGATCGAGAGCGCCACACCGAGCGTCACAACGGACCAATTGGTTGTGGCGTCTAACCGGGTCCGCCAGATTGTCGACCGGTAAACCTCGCCCCGGTAAAGGTGCGCAAGGGCGCCAATCTCGGCACTCGAATAGGTTTTGTCCCGATCGCCCATGGGACTTTGGTTGCGACCCCCAACGCGGTCCTCATCTGGGACGTCAATAAATTCAGCCAACGGCGCGCTCCCTTGTGCGCGGGGCGTTGATCGTTGATCGGGCAAACGCCGTCTCTAGCGCACAAATCGAAGTATGGCGGAAAGTCGGTAGGTTCTCCCGTGCCCGCCAACGCCCGCGAGATCGGTTGTCCACCGCGCCGTCGGGTGACGCAAGCCCGCCAATTGTCGGGGGCTTGCTCATTCGTTGCGTAACCCAACGAACGGCTTACCCGACACAAGCTGACCCGACATAAGCTTAACCTACATTGGCTTCCTACGGATTGCTGTCCTCACGATTGGCAGGGCGCGCGCCAATGATTGGCGCTAGGCGCTGGGCAAGTCTATACCGCCATGAAACGCACATCATGCCGGGGCCAAGGGGTGCAACAGCCGTCAACGAATAAAACCGCAACTATTCGCGACGTTATACGCCTCGCCTGGCCGGCGTCGGTCGCCTCATCGGTGACCCCGCTCCTCGGCGTCGTTGACGTATGGGCGCTCGCGCAATCGACACGGCCGATCGAGGTGGCGGCGGTCGGCCTGGGTTCGGTCATTTTTTCCCTGATCTATTGGACCTTCGGTTTCATTCGAATGGGCGTTGCGGGCCTTGCCGCCCAAGCTGCCGGCGCACATGACGACACCGAGAATCGCGCTGTCCTCGCCCGCGGGCTCGCCATTGGTTGCGGCGTCGGTCTGGTTTTCGTCATGCTGCAGGCGGCAATCGCAGCCTTTGCATTTCCGTTGTTGGCGATCGGCTCAGAAGCGAGCGAGGCGACTTTTGAAAGCGCGCGCGCTTACTTCAATGCGCGCATTTGGGGCGCGCCCTTTGCGCTCGGCGCCTACGCCATGCTCGGCTGGTTTTCAGCAAATGGGCGTACGGATTATTTGATGGCGGCGAGCCTGATCACCACGGGGCTCAACATTGTTCTCGATTACTGGTTTGTGATTGTTCTTGACCTCGGCGCCGCAGGTGTTGCGGCGGGGACGGCGATTGCGGAGACGGCGGGTTTTATCGCAGCCCTTTTCCTCGTGGCGCGGATCCTTGCGCGACGCGGCGGGCTTCGCGCCCACTGGTCCCGGGAAAGACTAATCGCACCCGATGCGCTCCGGCGTACATTTTCCATCAACCGCGATATTTTCATCCGAACATTGCTGATCGCGGGGTGCTTTGCCTGGTTCACCCAGCGTGGCGGCGCCTTCGGGGATGCAACGCTTGCTGCGAACCAGGTGCTATTGCAGTTGTTTCTGTTCACGGGGCTCGCGCTCGACGGCACGGCGATCGCGGCGGAAACGCTGGTCGGACAGGCGATTAGCGATCCGCATAAAGATCGGCGTCTGGCGCGGCTGTCGGCGGCTGTACGCGCGACATTTCTGCCGGCGATCATTGCGTCGCTGGGCTTCACGCTCCTTTACGGCGTTTTCGGGGCGACGCTCGTGAATTGGCTCACCGATGGGGGGCTCGTGCGCGACGTTGCGCTCGACCACCGCTTTTGGGTGACGATCAGCCCGCTTATTGTTGTCCTCGGGTTTCAGCTTGACGGGATTTTTGTGGGCGCGACACGCGCGCGTGAAATGCGCGATAGCATGATCATTTCTACACTGATGTTTATTCCGATGACGCTTTTTCTCGCTGGAAAATTTGGCAATCACGGCCTTTGGGCGTCGTTTTCCGTCTATTTTCTGGCCCGCGCGGCAACACTTGCGTTGCATTTGCCCAGGCTTCTACGCAGCGGCGCCAACGGCGTCAGCGATTGAGCGATGCCCGTCAGCGCGCGCCAACGCCACAAGATCGCGAAGGATCGACGGCACAAGTCCGGGCCCCTGGTATATCAGAGCGGTATAAAGCTGAACGAGCTGCGCACCGTTTAAGATTTTTTTATAAGCGTCAGCGCCGCTCGAGATCCCGCCAACGCCAATGAGCGGAATCTTTTTATCGAGTTTGCCGTAAAACTCACGCAACAAGGCGGTGGAGGGGGCAAATAAGGGCGCACCGGAAAGCCCGCCAGTCTCGTTTCGATGCGGACCCTTCAAGTCGCTTGGCCGATCAATGGTCGTGTTTGATACGATTAGTCCAGCGATTGGACGACCCTCGATCACGCTGACTATATCGTCCTTATCGGGATCGGTTAGGTCGGGTGCAATCTTCAAAAAGACAACGGGATTATTATTGCCTGCTTTTGCAACGCCGAGCACGCGGTCTAGGAGGGCGGCGAGCGTCGTCTTATCCTGCAGCGCTCGTAACCCCGGCGTGTTGGGCGATGATACGTTTACGGTAAAAAAGTCGGCAAGACCGGAGAGCCGCTCGAGGCAGATGGCGTAGTCGGCCATGCGATCTTCACTGTCTTTGTTGGCGCCGAGATTAACCCCGACGACGCCGCCCCGATTGTGTCGGGCGCGCAGGCGCCGGGCGATCACATCAACCCCGTCATTGTTAAATCCATAACGGTTGATCACTGCCTGGTTCGCCCGCAAACGAAAGACGCGCGGGCGATCGTTGCCGGGTTGCGGGCGCGGCGTCACCCCGCCCACCTCCACAAAGCCAAAGCCCATGCGCAGGGACGCGTCTATGGCCTGGGCGTTTTTATCGAAACCAGCGGCGAGGCCCAGCGGGTTTGGAAAGGCGACGCCGCCAAGAGACGTCGACAAAAAAGCAGCGTCGGCACTTCGCATCCGGTAGCGCGGCCCGAGGCCTGCGCTCATCATACGGATCGTCAAGGCATGCGCATCCTCCGGATCGAGTTGCGTCAACGCGCGGGTTCCTAAAGTTGCAAGCGAACGGGGCAGTGTCATGGCTTAGATTTCCGTACTATTCCGCAACCCGATTACGATCGGTCGCCGGCCATGCAAAGCGGTGATCGCGCGCCCTCTTCAGGTCAACGACCTCATCGACCCAGTTCGTGGAAATAACGCCGTAATAATGGGGGAAGAGCTCGCTATTGCGTTCGGCGACCGGCTCAAACCTCAACCTCGTTCCGAGCTGGGCGACGCCTATTTTTAGGGCGCACAGGGCCTTTTCTTGGGCGAAGAAAAGATTTGCGGTCTGCAAGGCTTGGGTTCTGGTCGAGAGGTGAAAAAAACCGTCAGCCTCATCAATCGTTTCGTATTTAATGTCGCCAGTCCGTTGGGCCGCGCGCCAATTATCCGGTGTGATCAGGCGATAGACATAATCGGGACGGGAATTATCGTTAGTATGCGAAGTGATCACTTTTTGACGTGGTCATTGGGTCGTATGATCGATGAAAGCCACGAGGGCGTCGCCCCCTGCGTCCACCGCTGACCGCAAGGTGCCTGCGCGTTTTTGGAGCTGTTTTTCAAATGCGGTGCTGGGTGGATTGTTGAGAGCCGCGTCAAGGGCCGTTAAGGCCTGGTCGCGCCAGTTCTCTTCCCCATGGGCAAGAAGGCGCAAGGCGCACTCATAAGCGATGGCGACATTCTCCGGCGCTTGCTCGCGCGCAGCGGCGCATTCGGCGGCGCCTTCGTCCGGGTCGGCCCCAAATATGCGACCGCCGCCGCGCCGCGCGACCTCAAGCCGCCAGGCCGCGGATGTGGACAACGCCCACGGATTTTCCGGGTTCAAGGCAAGAGCGTCGTCAATAAACCGTCTCGACCGGGTGGGTAAGCGCAAAAAGAAGGCTTTTGCCGGGCTCATATTGTCGCCGCGCACCGCAAGGCTTATCGCGGCTTGGAGATGGGCTTCCTCTTGTGACGGATCTTTTTCAAGCGCTGCGACGGCGAAGTCATAGGCGCGCTTTGCGTTATCCCGGGCCTTTTCGCGGTCGGTCTCAAAATAGGCGTCCGTGTTAATCGCCCGTGCGGCCAGCGCCAGGTCAGCGGGCGCGGCTGACGCTTCGGCAATCTCAACAGCGTCCTCGTAGCGACCCTCAACGAAGGCTTGCGTGGCCTCAGCGGTTGCCTGGTCGGACGATGCCTGGTCAGAGCTTGTGGCTGGCGTTGCCTCAAGCGCTCCGTCGCTCCGTAAGTCCGTGGGCGCGTCCTCCGCAAACCCTATCGAATGAAAAACCGTCATCGCCGCCGCCAGTCCGACCGCCAGTCCGACCGACCGGGCGATCCTCGCGTGTAATGTCGCTTTTTTCATCCGTCACTCCAGTTTCCCGAGGCGCCCACGCTGAAGCGGCCCGTACCTGTCGCCAGCCCCTCGCGTCACAAGGCTCTTACGCACAACATCCCTGTCGCTATCACCCTAAATTTTCACGACCGGTTTATTTGCGGGGTCAAATGCGCGCGATGTGGAACGCGTCGCCCGTATCTCTTGCTTTCCCGCGCTTCCCTTGCTTTCGCCTGGCCCCTTGCATTGGAAAGCCCCCGGGCGCAAAGCGAGCGCCAGGAGAGTTTTGAAAAAATGGCGCAAGCAAATGCGGAACAGCCGTCCGACCGCACGGAGACGACGGCGCGAATGGGCTTCAAGGAGCTAACCGCGCTGACCGCCGCGGTGATGGCCTTAAGCGCACTAGGCATCGATATCATGCTGCCGGCGCTTGGGATCATTTCGCGCGACCTGGGCGTCGTTCATGAGAATGATCGTCAACTCATTGTAATCGTTTATGTTTTAATCAACGGGCTGGCTCAATTTTTTGTAGGTCCATTGGTCGATTGGTATGGTCGCAGGCGGATGCTTCTAATCGCTGCCGGTTCTTATGCGGTCGCGGCTTTTTTGAGCATATTCGCGCCGAGTTTTCTTATTTTGCTCGCGGCCCGGGGCGGCCAGGGCGCCTGCGTTGCGATCGCCCGGGTGGCGATAACGGCGACTGTGCGGGACCAATATGCGGGACGGCGCATGGCGGAGCTCTCGTCGCTCGCCTTCACGGTATTGATGGCGGCCCCGATCGTTGCGCCCGCATTGGGCCAACTCACGCTCGCCCAGGGAACGTGGCGGGATATTTTCCTCATTTTGGCGGCTTACGGCCTGGTGGTCGGCGACTGGGCGTTCTTTCGCATGCCGGAAACCCTCGCCCGGGAGGCCCGGACGCCGCTTTCTTTCGCCTCGGTGTTCCACTCCTACGGCTTATTTTTTCGCAACCGAACGGCGCTTGGGTACACATTTGTCGGCGCTTGTCCGTTCGGCGGCCTTGTTGCCTTTATCAGTTCTGCAGAACAGATCTTTTTGGAAACCTTCGCGATCGGGGATCTCTTCGCCCTGGCGTTCGCGACAATGGTTGTGGGCCTCGGCGTGGCGACGCTTGCCAACGCCCGCCTCGTGGGGCGGCTAGGAATGCGTCCGCTTGCCCACAGTGCGCTTGTGTTATTGCTCGCGGTTAATCTCGTTCATTTGCTGACGATCAATTTCGTCGGAGAAACGATTTGGCTATTTATTGGGTTTATGACGGTTTCTTTTTTCGCGCTTGGGGTGCTCGCGCCCAATTGCGGCGCGATCGCGTTGGAGCCCATGGGAAAAATCGCTGGCGCGGCGGCGGCGCTTAACGGGGCGCTGGGCACAACCCTCTCAGCCTTAATCGGTGCCATGGCCGCGCGCGCCTATGACGGCACTACCACGCCGCTCGTGACCGCATTGGCGATCCTTGGCGGCGCGTCTCTCGCCATCGCCCGCTTTGTCGAAACCGACGGTTTATTCCGTGCGCGCCCGGCGTCTTCAGATGCTGTTGGGGGCAATCAGCCGAGTGAGCATTAGGTCCGGTATGGGTAAGCGCGCCGAAAGCGACGCCTCTGAAACGCTTATTTGCCTTGGCGCCATTGCCGGGGCCCACGGCGTCAACGGCGCTTTTAAAGTCAAAACATTCACGCAAGACCCGGCGGGGATCGCCGACTACGGACCATTATTCTCCGAAGACCGCAAACTCACCCTGACCCTCACGGTAATCCGAACGCTTTCTCCGTCGCTCATCTTGGCGAACGCCCCGGAAATCGCCGATCGGGAAGCGGCGATCTCGCACCGTGGGATCAAACTATTCGCGCCGCGTTCCGCGCTGCCGGCCCTAAAGGACGAGGACGAGTATTACCTCGATGATCTTGTTGGCTTGCCTGTCTTGACGCCCGAGGGTGCGCCAGCGGGTCGCGTCGCGGCGGTCTTTAATTTTGGCGCCGGCGACCTCCTTGAATTGCGAAACGTACCGGGTGTTAAGGGCGCAATCATGGCCCCGTTCACAAAGGCGGTCATACCAGGGGTTGACCTCGTCGAGGGACGGCTGACGATTGACGCGGACGCCTTGGGCGACCTCAAAGGTTAGGGCGTCGCGCTGACCTGAACGCGGGGCAAGCGACCTTTGCCCGGCGCCAAATGACCGTTGCGCACCGCGAAGCGACTTTTGCGCAACGACAAGCGGCTGGCGCGAAAGCTGAATATTATATAACGTTTCGGTGTGGAGCGGGTTGCGCGCGCCCTATTTTGGTGCAGCCATACCCGTTCTGCATGGGGCAACATGGTGAGGGGTCGAAAAATTGACCGAGCGCATTTTATTCGCGGTGGGCGTCGCCGCCTTATCAATTGGTCTGGCTGCGAGCGAGCTTGCGCGGTTTAAAGATCGCAGTATTGCCCGCGAACGTGAGGAAACGCTGACGGCGACCCTCGCCGATGCGCGGCGCGAATCCCGCGCCGCCCTGCGCGCGGTCATCCAGCCCCAGGTGATGGAAGACGCAAACGCGTCCGTTTACGTCGTCTTGGTCGATGGCAACCCGAACGGCACGGCCTTCGTCATCGACCGCGAGCGCGGCATCCTCGGCACAGCCGGCCACGTGTCGGATCCCTTGCCCGTTAACGACCCCGATCGGCGCGTTGAAGTTCTAAACCAATATTCCGGGGCGGCTCTGCCGGTGAAGGCTGCAAAAACCCATGTGGGCTATGGGTCGTTCACCAAAGAGGTTGAGAAGTACCAACCTTTCCGCCCGGATACCCAGGTTGTTCGACCGCGCGTCGTCGCCGTCGAAGAAACGCCCTTTGACGCTGGAATTCTTCTGGTTGATCCGATTGATCCGGAAACGGGCGAAAACCGCCTGGGCCCAAGTTTGCCGATTGCGCCGGAAGATAAACTTCTGGCGATGGCCGCGGGCGATCCCATTGCTGTGATCGGCTTTCCCGTCGATCGCCTGGGCGGCGCCCAGACGGGCTTCGCCGCTGACAGCCGGTCAGAGCGGGGTGTCGTTGCGGCAATGATCGCACCCGTCGATAGCGCAGGCCTTGCGCGCGACCCCCGCATTGCAAACCTTATTATTCACCGCATGGCGACCGCCGGCGGCAATAGCGGCAGCCCCGTCTTGAACGCCGATGGCGAGATTGTCGGCATTCACACCCATGGGGTCGCGACGCCTGAATCAAATGGCGACGGTGTTGCTCAGCGTGCGGACGTGCTTCTGGATCTGCTTGAGCCGCTGCGCGAAGAGACGCGGCTAGCGACATTATTTAAGCCGTCTTGGGAAGCGCGGCTCGAAACCTGGCTCAAGGCTGAGGAGATCATTCCATGGTTCTTCTACGGATCGTTCGGCGGGTTTGGCGAAAACCCGCTCGATGTGCGCCTGGCCGACATCGATTTTAAGGCAAAGCCGCCCTTCAAAGCGGCGACGCGGAATGCGCTTTTTGGCGAAGCGTCGCGTCAATATGTGTCGCGCGCGCCTGACCTCAAAGGCCAGGGGCAAACAAACGGTTCAGCGACGTTAAAAGCGGTGAACGATCCGGCGTTTGTCATCCCCGGTAGCGGTGAATATGCGGAACGAACATTCCGCGTCAATCCCAATAAGGATACGGTAATTTACGCCTTTGACTATGCGGTTTCGAACGGGCGCGGTTTCTGCCCGATCCGCGTCTATTGGCGCCCCGATGGCGGCGACACGTTGAACGCTGGCCGCAATGAAGTGATAGGCGGCGTTTATCTGTCTGCGGAGGATAATCAAGCCTCCCGCATCCACGTGATTTTCAGGCGGCCAGCGGGCTGTGACCGGGTCAGCAAGCGGTTTTTCTACGGCAGCATGAGTTGGGATCCAAAACCTGATGCGGCTTCAGAAAACCTCGAAACGGCAGCGCTTAACCATGGCGCGCCGAAATTTGTCGCGGCCGCGCTTGGGTCGCTCAATGAGGCGAAAAACGATTTACGCCAGCTTGCCTCCTGTAGCCTTGGCGCCGCCGCGCCTGGTTACCAATGCGGACCCGTCGAGAGAATTGCGCCGACGGCGAACCACGACGGCGATAGCGCGAGCGTGCCATTACAAGAACTGCCAGCGAATTAGGGTTGCCGCTTATTCCGTTGCTTGATCGTGCAGGGCGATGATGCCGCCAATATGCGCGGATGCCAGCTCTCCTTAAGTCAGCACCCGGTTGAGGGGCCGTCACAGGAAAAGTAGGCCGAGGCAAGTCGGTCGCCCGTCGCCGCTTACTTTTTAAAAATCCGTATGGGGATTTAGGCGACCCCAGAGCGTCTGGCGCACCCATAGGGCGGCGGATGTTATGTCCGGGCCGCCTCGGTTAGCCAGAGCCCGGCGCGCCGGGCCAGCGCAAATGCCAAAGCCTCAAGCGGCGCGAGAGTGCTTTATAGTGGAAAGGGTGGCGCGCTCAAATCGGGGGCGACAAACTCTTTCCGCGCTTTCACTGAAAAAAGATGCGCACGGGAATAAAATCGCAAAGCGTAGTCTCGGGCGCTGCGCTCGTCGTTTAGAAGCGCGGCGCAAGTCTCGGCCAGTGTTTCGCCTTCGGCCCCGTCCTTACGTTGGTGCTCAATTCGGCGCTTAATGAAGTCGCGAACCAACGCCAGGTAAAAACGCGTCAGGGTTTCGTGGTACCCCTCCGTGTCGGTATTTTTGCCGCCAGCCGCCACATTATAGTTCTTGATAAGCGAGGGCATCTCGCGATGGGCGTCAATGTCGGGGCGCGCTCTTAGGATATAGACCGTGGTCACGAAATGGGCCTCGTGCGTCCAGGCCGCTTTTGGCAGCGTGCGCGCGAGAAAGGCCTCCGCGATTGATTTCACGCGCGCGTCATTTTCCGGCGGCGCATGGGGGTCATGGGCGAGCACCGGTGGCGCGAAGGGGTCGGGGGCGGCGTTGGGCATGGGTCAACACTTTAAGTCTTAAGGCGTAAGCATTTCACAATGTAGTAAAGCGTTAGCGCAGGGCTTTTTCCAGCCAATAGGGGGCCAACGAAGTGCAAGAAACAGCAATAAAATAAAAACCTAAAGCAACAACGCGGCCCGGATTGGCGCAAAAGCGCTCAAGCCTCAGGTCGTCGCCGTTACTGCTACCCCTGGCGCACTGGATGATGTTACGTCAGAAACCCGCAGCACCCCTCCAGGAGACACATATGCCGTGGCAGGCAACGGTATTAACGCTTTTCCCGGAGGTTTTTCCGGGGCCGCTTGACGCGTCGGTTTTGGGCCGGGCCCGGGCTCAGGATCTGTGGGCGCTTGATACGGTAAACATTCGGGATTTTGCGGACAATGATTATGGCTCGGTCGATGCACCGCCCTATGGCGGCGGCGCTGGCTTGGTCATGCGCGTTGATCTCCTTGCCGCGGCGCTCGACAGCATCGATATTGGCGAAAGGCCGATCATTCTTTTATCTCCGCGGGGTGCGCCCTTCGACCAGGAGCGCGCCGCGCACTACGCAGGCGGGCCGGGCGTCGTTCTTTTATGTGGACGCTATGAAGGCGTCGATGAGCGATTGGCGCGCGCCAGGCCGATTATCGAGGTTTCCATTGGTGATTACGTTCTGGCGGGCGGTGAAATCGGCGCGATGGTCTTGATTGAGGCTTGCGCGAGGCTGATACCCGGCGTAATAGGCAGCGCTCAATCGCTGAGTGAAGAAAGCTACACGTCTAGCGCTGACCCGAACGGGCCTCGGCTGCTGGAGTATCCGCAATACACGAAGCCGCGGGAGTTCGAGGGCTTGAGTGTGCCCGAGGTGCTTCTCTCGGGCGATCATCAAGCGGTGGCGCGGTGGCGGCGTGAGCAAGCGGAAGCGGTGACGAAGAAACGCCGGCCAGACCTTATCGGGGCCGGGCACAAGAAAACGAATGATTAATGTGGCGGCACCAGGACCATTGCGCGACGCGAAACGATAAAGCGCCCAAGGGATACGGACGATGAACATCATTGAACAGCTCGAACAAGAGCATATGGCCGAGCTAAACAAAGACGTGCCGGAGTTTGGTCCCGGCGATACGGTCCGCGTTAGCGTTAAGGTTCGCGAGGGCCAGCGTGAGCGTCTTCAGGCTTTCGAAGGGGTCTGCATTGCACGCTCCGGCGGCGGTCTCAATGAGTCTTTCACGGTGCGGAAGATTTCCTTCGGCGAAGGCGTCGAGCGGGTCTTTCCGATTTACTCGCCATTGGTTGACTCCATCGAGCTTATCCGTCGCGGTAAGGTTCGCCGGGCTAAGCTTTATTATCTGCGTGAACGGCGCGGTAAGTCAGCGCGGATTAAAGAGAAGGTGGATCGTCGCCAAAAAGGCGGCAGCTAAGCCCCTCCCGAAATCTAACACGACCAACTGACCCGCGCATGACATGTGCAGGGTGAGAGGCGTTTCACGTTCGCCGTTTTTTCGCGGAACGGTCGACTATTCCCGCTTCAAGTTATTGAGATTGCTGTGGGGCCGACTTTGTGGCGGTCCATTGCAGCGGTCCTTTGTCGCAGAATGACTGGGGTTTTCTAGCCTAAGCTCGTCGCCGCCCAAAAAACAAAAAAGGAGGCGGCTCACATGCTGAAAACCATTTTATTTTCTGTCTTCGCCATCATCGCGGTCGCTGGCGTGCTTGGCTTTACCCTGCCAGACCGGGTCCATGTGGAACGCAGCGTGCGCATTAGCGCGCCGCCAGAGACAGTGTTTGCGCTGATCAGCGATTTTAAGGCGTGGGACCGGTGGTCCCCATGGGCGGCGCTTGATCCCAATGCTGAATATTCCTTCAGCGGCGATGGTGTTGGCCAGAAAATGTCCTGGCGCAGCGATACGCGCGAGGTGGGCGACGGCTCCCAGGAGATCACTGTTTTAGAGGCGCCAACTAAGATGGTCACGGCGCTGGACTTCGGCGATATGGGCGGCGGCTTTGCAACCTTTGATGTTGCCGCCACTGAGACCGGCTCCGAGGTTAAATGGTCTATGGATACGAATATGCGCGAAGGCGTGCCGGTTCCGATGAAGCCAGTGGCGACGTTTCTCGGATTTTTCATGGACGGAATGATCGGCGGAACCTACGAGAACGGACTGGCGTCGTTAAAGCGGGAAGCGGAAAAAGACGCCGCGAGCCTCAACGCGGCCGAATAAACAAAACGCGACTTATTAAGCTGTCCCGGTTTGCGGCCAAAAAACGCAAGAAATCACAAGCCCTGATGTGGCGCTCCAATTTGGCGTCACATCGCTCGTCTTTGGCCCCGCTTATTGTCTTTGGATAAATTATCCATTGTACTGATTAAAAAAATCAGTGCGCGCTGCGCGCCAGACGTCCACTTCAAGCGGGCCGATTTTGAAGGTTTCGCCCGTTTTTGTTTCGCCGAGGCGTTGGGCGACCCGCTGGCTCGCCGTGTTGCGGGGTTCGATCAAGGAAATGACGCGCTCAAGCGAGGGCTCTCGGTCAAAAATCCAGGCTGCTGACCGGGCGGCGGCTTCAACGGCGAACCCATGGCCCCAGTTCGGTGAGGTTAGGCTCCAGCCAATCTCAAGTCCTGGCCAACCGCCCGGGAAATAGGGGCCAATGCGCCCGATCCAATCGCCGGTGTCGCGCCTGAAAACGGAGAACATGCCGTAACCGCGAATGTCCCAATGGCCGAGTAAGGCGGCGAACCCGCGCCAAGCCTCACGCGTGTCCTGCGGTTTCCCGTCGAGGGTTAGCGTAGCCGCAACCGCTGGGTCAGCCATAAGCGCGATAAAGGGGTCGGCGTCCGCCGGCGTCGGTTGCTTAAGGATCAGCCGTTCCGTACACAACTCAAAAGTCATTTGCTCCCAGTCCTAACCATTTGCGACGCAACCTGCTCGACCCTCGCCGCGGCGCCAGCCCAGGTGAAGTCCCGGCGGCGTAATTCCTCGCGTGCAGCCGCGCCAAGGCGCGCGCGCAGGTCTGGCGACCGGGCAAGCGCGCTTAAAGCGCGCCCGAACGCCTGGTCGTCGCCCGCTGGCGTTAGTAAGGCGTGTTCCTGGTCGCGCACGATTTCAGAAATATTCGGCGCGTCCGGTGCAATGATCGCGCGCGACTGCGCCATATACTCAAATAGCTTTAAGGGCGAAGCATAGGCCGTCACCCGGGGCTGCAGCGCCACGTCAAAGGCGGCGATATGGGCGGGCATGTCTTCGCGTTGCACAACGCCAGTGACGATAATCCGCTCACCAATGTTTGACGACGCCGCCGCCGAGCGCAGTCCCGGAACGGCGGGGCCGTCGCCGACGATGAGGAGCCGCGCGTCGCGAAGCGCAACTTCGCGCGCCATTGCCGCAACGACCCGGTCAACGCCATGCCAGTCGCGCACAAAGCCGCAAAAGCCGAGAACGAGATGGTTTTCTTGCAGATTAAATCGCTCTCGCACCGGCGTCGGGTCAGCCGGTTGCAGGAACGCCGGCTCGACCCCGTTTGGCGTCACGTGGATGCGTGCGGGATCGACGCCCGCGCCGGCGATACGCTCGGCGAGCGGCGTTGAGACGCTGAATATTGCGTCGGCGCCGGTCCAAATTTCCTGTTCCATTTTTTGGGCGAGCGTTTTCAGTTTTAGCCCATTCGTCTTGGCGCGCTCTTCAACCAATGGCGCGTTCACCTCCAGGAGAAATGGAATTTTTCGCCGTCGCGCAAGCGCCATGCCTGCGCGGTAAAAGAGATTGTAGCGTTCATAAATGACATCAGGCCCAAAGCGGCGCGCAGCCTTCGAGAGTTTGTAAAAACCGTATAATGAGTATAACGCCTCGGCGCCTTCGCGAGGAAATGAGGCGGTCGGCGGCTTTGAGGCTGTGGCCGTTAAGCTGTTGTCGCCGGGCCGGGGGCCGACAATTTTGACGTCAACGCCGCGGGCCTTCAATGCATCAGTCAGTCCACGGATGTGGACGCGTTGTCCGTCTGCGGAACGGGTGCGGTGGGAGTAGAGGAGTTTCATCGGTTTGAGATGACAGTGCGCCGGGTTGCAACCGTTTAGCAAGGCTTGGCGGCGCCGCTGGGCGATTGCAAGACAAAGCCCCACTGGGTATCGCGCCGGCAACGCTGGTGCGGGTATCGGCTCAGTTGTCGCGGATTAGGCGCCGGAGACCGGCCGCTCGGGTAGCCGAACACCGGGAACTGTCCTTTTTAGATGCGCAAAAAATGGCCGAGAGTGCCGGTTCGCCTTTTGCGCGAATGGCGGGCTCTTGTTGTCGCCTGGCCCATTCGCCAAGCTCAACCCGGGTTTTGAGCGGAGTATGGAATGGGCGCTTTGGTGAGATTTGCCGCGGCGGCGAGCCTATCGCTGCTGGCCTATGCGGGATTTAGCGGTACCGCCTCGGCGCAGGCGATTGAGGTGATCGGCCCCCAGGTCTTGCAGCCAGGCGGCGCTGAAACCAGAACGTCCATTGGGCCCGGCGTCTCCTGCGCTGACGAAAAAGGCGTGCGCGTCTGCCGCGCGGCTGCACGGTCATTCCGGACCTCTTCGGAACCCTATCTCGCTGGTGAGGAGATCGCGCCGCCAGCAACAAAAACGATCCTTAAAGAAAGGGTCGTCATAAAAGTCGTCCGGTTCCCGCCTTTTCGCGATTTAAGAACCCAAGGACATTTCTCAGGCTTTCCAAAAAGCCGTCCGTTTACCCAAGGGTTCTATTCCGACCGGGTCAATTCTGGCCAATAGAGCGCCTGATACCAGACGCCAGGCGCATCTTTCACGCGAGAGCTTCGGGCGCGCCGTGAATGCGACCAGCCGGTCTCAACAACCCAAATACCGTCAGTGTGCCGCGGTTTTGTCAGCGAGCGCTAAGTCAGCGCGCTCCAAAATCACGTCGACCGCCGGCCGGTTCCGGTAGCTTTTATCGTTCGACAGATAGTCGGCTTCATAGAGCTTGGCGACGATTTCCGCCTCTGGATTGATAATGAAAACAGCCGGGTGGGGGATCCCGTAAAATCGGCTGCCCTCGGCGTATTTTTCGTTGCGAAGACCAAACGCATTGATGATGTCGATATCGGGATCGGAGATTAGCGTTGGTTTAAAGTCATTTTCGCCAGCAAACGCGGCCTGCTTTTCAGTTGAGTCGTAGCTGACGAAGGCGACGTTTAAACCCATTTCAATAAAGTCATCGAGACGCTTGTTCACGTCGAGCGCTTGGGCTTTGCAGTAGGGGCACCAGTCGACCGAGCGAACAAAAAACAATGCGACGCCGCGCGCGCCCGTGATCGACGATAGCGAAACCCGCGCGCCATTTGAGGCGAGCGCTTCGAGTGAGTGCGGCGCTGGATCGCCGATTGCCGGACCGAGGGCCGGGTTTGCATCCGTTGCATCGGTTGCTGTTTCGCTCGTTGCAGCCGTTGGCGCCGCTTTTTCGAGTGCGGTCGCGGCGGGCGCGCTGAGAAAGGCGCTTGCCGCGCCTGTGACCGCGAGGATGCCGGTTTTGATCCAGCGGAATCGGGAATGCTTCATTATAGGGTTTTCCTCTCGCCCAACGCGACGCCTTTTTTTCAACCATCGCTTTAGCACGGCCTCGGCGTCGCGCCCTTCACAAAACGGCGATCAGGGGCGCGAAACCGGATCACCCATGCGTGTCATCCGGTTGGGCGGGCGAGATCATTACCCCAAAGACGGCTCAAGCTTGATGCACGAGGAGACCAGGTCTTCGACGGCGGCGACGGAATGGTCGAACATTGCTTTTTCCTCGCCGGCGAAGGAAACCTCAACAATGCGTTCAGCGCCGCCAGCGCCAACAACGATCGGCACACCAACATACCGGTCGTTCACGCCATATTGACCTTCGAGATAGGCGGCGCACGGCACAACGACTTTTTTGTCTTTGAGATAACTCTCCGCCATTTGGATCGCGGACGCCGCCGGCGCATAGAACGCCGAGCCAGTCTTCAGTAGGGCGACGATTTCGCCGCCGCCTTTTCTTGTGCGATCAACGATTGCGTCTAGGCGGTCTTGGGTGGTCCAGCCCATTTCGATCAGGTCGGGCAGCGGGATGCCGGCGACGGTTGAGTATCGCGTTAGCGGCACCATCGTGTCGCCATGGCCGCCGAGGACAAAGGCGGTCACGCTCTCTACAGAGACATTAAATTCCTCCGCTAGAAAATATCGGAAGCGCGCGGAATCTAAAATTCCCGCCATGCCGACGACTTTCTGGTGCGGTAGGCCTGAAAATTTCTGCAGCGCCCAGACCATCGCGTCGAGCGGATTGGTGATGCAAATGACAAAAGCGTCCGGCGCATATTGTTTAATGCCCTCGCCGACAGATTTCATGACTTTCAGGTTGATGCCAACAAGGTCATCGCGGCTCATGCCGGGCTTGCGGGGTACGCCCGCGGTTACGATGCAGACGTCTGCGCCTTCGATGTCTTTGTAGTCTTGCGTCCCGCGGAGCGCGGAATCGTAGCCGTCAACGGGCGAGCTCTCCGCGATATCAAGCGCTTTTCCTTCTGGGATACCCTCAGCGATATCGAAGAGAACAACGTCTCCAAGTTCTTTTTGGGCTGCGATATGGGCGAGTGTGCCGCCGATCATGCCCGACCCGATCATCGCCAGTTTTTTCCGCGCCATGGTTTATCTCCTGGTGGTTTGTTGCGTTGCAGCTTCACTAGAGCAACTTCGCATCAATCTGAACCGCTTCGTTGCTCTAGATTTTTGTTTTGTCGCGTTTTCTTGACCCCCACTGGTCTCCACTTGGTTGGAAAACGCTTCAGAGCATCGGGCGTTCAAATAGAACCGCCCTGGTGCTCTGGGTTTTTCTTTTGCGCGCCTGCGTCAGCCTTCCCTGTGCCCAGCCTTCCCTGTGACCAGTCTTCACTGTGACAGTGTGATCGCATGGCGCCCAAGCGTTTAAAACCGTCTGCGGGCAAGGGGCATCTCAGAACCGTTTTTCGATCGAAAAGCTCACCGTTGACGCGCGCACGCCCTGCACTGTTTCTTGGGCCGACACGGCATTTGAACGGAACTCAAGATCCAGGGTTCTGAGATACGCATAGTCAACGCCAACGCTCAGTGTTTCTGTCACGGCGATAGCAAGCCCTGCGCGCCCTTGAAACGCCGGCGCCCAGTCGGCCCGGGCGGCCCCTGAGAAAAAGCCCTCGCGCTGAAAAATGCGCGCGCCGCCAACGCCTACGCTTGCAAACGGGCGCAGTGGACCCAAGGCAGCGGCCTTCGGCGCGAGCACAACGTTGGCCAGGAGCGCGTGCGCGGCGAACCCGCCTTCGTCAACCTCCCGCGGTTGCGGTAGGCCGCCAATGAAATTTGAAAAGCCGTTTAACGCAACAATGCGGTCGGCGTCGGCCCGTAGATACCGGTATTCAAACTCGGTTCTGAAGGGGCCGTTATATTCAAAGCCGAGCGCTGCGCCGGCTGTCCATCCCGTTTTGGTCTCGATCCGGAATTCTGTGGTCGGCGTTCCGATGAAAATGAGGTCAGGGCTGATTGCGATATCGGCGTCTTGGTCTGCAAAGAAGCTGATCCCGCCTGAGGCTCGGACGTAAAGTCCCGTCCGCGCGCTGCTTTGCGCCCCGGTTTGGATCCCAGCCTGAGCGCCGTTCTGTGCCGCCATCTGTGCAAAAGCGGCGCTCGCGCCGATAAACATGCTGAGCGCGCTTACGCAGGCGCCCCACGCGAGAGCTTTAATTTGCATCGGTCTGCTTCCCTCTTCTCCTACTGAACAGAGAAACTATCGCTGATTTTCGAGCAAAAACGAAGGAGAATGGGCAAAGCGGACGCGCCGGTCACCCGCTTTTGTTTGCGCTGGCGAGCCCTGCGGCCGCAAGCAACAAAACGCCGCCGGTAATACGGTTCATCCAGCGGCCGAGGCGATTAAAGGCCGGCCGCGCTCGGTCGGCGCCTAGCGCCCAGAGGCAATCGATCACCGTCGCAACGCCAAGATAGGTTGCCGATAAAACGCCAAGTTGCGGCCCGGCCGGTCTGTCGCCCGCTAAAAAGAGCGGCAAAAAAGCGCCCAGGAACAAGAGCGCTTTCGGGTTTGTGAGATTGACGAGGAAAGCTTCCGCGAAAACCCGGCGCGAGAGGGCGGGCGACGCCTCGGCGCTTTCATTAAAGGTCGTCGCAGGGGCGGTGAGGGCGCGAAGACCCAGATAGGCAAGGTAAATCGCGCCCGCCCATTTGAGCCAAACAAACGCGGCGCCGGCGACGGCGAGGAGCGTCGTCAGACCGAGCGCGATCACGGCCAAATGAACGACCGACGCGCTAGCAGCGCCTAGGACCGCAAAAAAAGCGGGTCGCAACCCTTTATTCAAGGATGTCGTCACCACATAGGCGACCATCGGTCCCGGCGTGATAATGAGGACGGCGCAAGCCGCTGCGAAGGCGGCAAGCGTTGGCGCGTCAACGGGCATCGCGCGGCCTATTCTGCCGGTTCGGCGGCTGTTTTCCCGCTGCGCCGTTTGTCGAAATACTCTTTCGTCAGCCTCGCAACCAAAGGCGAGAGAACTAACAGCGCGATCAGGTTTGGCGCGGCCATCAGCCCGGTCAGCGTGTCGACGGCCAGCCAGGAGAGGCTAACAACGTCACCGACACGCCCGCCTTCTTCTAGCATTAACACCAAAGACCCGCCCAGGGTTGCTAAGATATAGCTGATTTTATAGGTGAAAATGCTGCGTTCGCCGAACAAAAATTCAGCACACCGCTCACCGTAATAGCTCCATCCGAGGATGGTTGTGAAACCAAACACCGTGAGCGCAATTGCAACAATATGTTTTCCAATGCCGGGCAACGTCTGCTCAAAGGCGGCGATCGTCAACGGGGCCGCTGTTTCACACCCCTGAGGCAGGGTGACGAGTGAGTCTCGCACGAAAGGTTGGCAGCTGTCTGGGATAATTGCGGCCGTTAGGATCACAAGCGCCGTCAGTGAACAGACAATAATTGTGTCAATGAAAGTCCCGAGCATCGCGATGACGCCCTGGTTGACGGGGTCTTTGTTTTGGGCCGCGGCGTGGGCGATCGGGGCAGAGCCTTGCCCCGCCTCGTTTGAGAAAATGCCGCGCGCAACGCCTTTTTGCATGGAGAGTAAAATCAGCCCACCGACAAAGCCGCCGGTCGCCGCCTCAAACCCAAAGGCCGTCTTAACGATGAGCGAAAACGCAGCCGGGACCGCTTCGATATTTGCGCCGATAACAATGAAGCTCGCCACTAAATAAGCAGCCGCCATGGACGGAACCAGTTTTGAGGCGACATTGGCGATCCGTTTAATGCCGCCAATAATCACAAGGGCGGCGACGCCCGCGATTGCAAGGCCGGAAACCCAAGGGGCCACATTATAGTTTGCGTTTAGTGCGTCAGAAATGGTGTTCGATTGGATCGATGAGCCCGTGCCCCAGGATGCGAGCATACCAAACGCTGCGAAGACGGCGCCCATCCAAACCCACTTCGGGCCCATGCCGTTTTTGATGTAATACATCGGCCCGCCCACGTGGCGCCCGCCTTCATCGACTTCCCGGAATTTCACCGCCAATACGCCCTCAGCGTATTTAGTTGCCATACCAACTAACGCTGTGATCCACATCCAAAAGACAGCGCCCGGTCCGCCGATCGCGATCGCCGCTGCAACGCCGCCAATATTTCCGGTCCCAATCGTTGACGACAAAGCCGTCATCAACGCGGCAAAAGGGGAAACGTCGCCGTCCGATCCGCCTTCGCGTTTTCGGGTGAGCTCGCCGAGGGCGTAGGGGAGCTTAAAGATCGGCATAAAGCCGAGGCGCACCATCAAATAGAGGCCGGTGCCCAGCAGAAGGATGAGGATCGGCGGGTAGGGTATGGAGCCAGAGCCCCAAACGAGAGCGTTAGAAATTTCAAGAAATTCAGTCACGACGCGAACGGTCCTTCGCGGCGCGTTTTTTTAAGCGCGCGCCGTCTTCTGCTTCGGCACAAAGCGTTGAAGCTAAGCGGAAAAACCGCGTCCGTGCAAGCAACACGCTGCAGTGCGGCACGTTTGACGCCAGTCGCAAGCGACCCGTTCTAAGGCGGAAAAACGTTCTGGCGGCGCAACGGGGCCAGAGGTGGCCAGACGGGCGCCAGAGGCGTCAAGCCTCAGAGTTTCGCGCCGGCTTCGTTGAAAAAGGCCTTTACCTCATCGGTGAGGACGCCTTTGCCGCTCGCCAATTGGGGAAGCTCAAAGGCGCCCCCCGAATTCACCTCAACGATAACCGGTCCCGTTGGGGTGAGAGCGAGATCAAGGGACTGGTAGGCTTGCATCGCGAAAACCCGCGCCGTCGCGACGCCGAGCTCGATCGCTTCCCGCCAGAATGGAAGTTCCAAGCCAATGAGCGGCGCATCCGTTTCGGGGAAGGTTTCCAGATCGACCGTCTGCGGACCTTTGCCGGTGATCGCACGCTTAATGACGCCGGAGGCGACATCGATGTCGGCGAGCACATTGCCAGCGCGCCAATAATTGTCCGCGATATTTGTCTTGGACGGAATTTTGATGGCCGCAAATGGGGTTTGAACGGCGTCCGGCTCAACCAAATGAACGAGCCGCACTGTGGCTAGGTAAGGCGTCAGCGCAGCAATGGCGTCATGGTTGAAAAGCCGCGACTGCAACAGATAGGGCGTATCGTCCGTAAGCCCCTCAAAAAAGTCAGCAACGGGCGCTGGTTCTGCGCCTTCGAAGATCACATGGTCGCCGTCAATGCCTGTTATCAGTCGGACGCCATAGCTGCAAACGCCCGCATTCGGTTTGCCAAACAGGGGGAATTGCGCATCCTCGCGCAGAAATGCAGCGAGCTCGTCGCTGGTTCTAAGTGCGGGCGTCGCGCCAAAGGTTCGCCCATCCGGCTCAATCACCGCTTGCGTTTCTGGCGTTGGCAGGCCGGTTGCGCTCAGCAATGTTGAGCAAAAAAACTTATCTTCCGTCACGCCGAGCCAGCGTTCGTTAATTTTGTAGCCGGCAATCCGCCAGTGCTGATTGTCCGACGCAAAACGGAGTTTTTCCTCTTCGCTGAGGTTTGGATCATAGAGGCGATAGGTGAGGTAATCTTCCGTTGTCAGTTTCCCAGGTCCGCGGCTCAGTTTCATCATTTCACGGAGCATCGCAAAGGGTGACTTCCCGCTCGCATTGGCGGCGGCCCGCATGGTTTGCGCATTCGCAATCATCGGCTGCTTTTCAGCTTCGTCAGTTTTCGCCAAAGAATGCTCAGGCCGGACGTCCGCGCCCGTCATCGATACTGCTTTTGCCGCGCCCATCGGGTTCTCCTCTGACTTAAAGACAGTGGTGACCCATTTAGAAACGAAGTCTTGCGAAGACGTTACGAATTTGCGGCGATTTTATTCATTTCTTAGAAAGGACGCCTAAGGAATGGTTAAGTCCAAGCGCATGCGGACATTCGCCCGGGCGTAGGGCGAAGGCGGGTAGTCGTCGGCGCTGATCCTTTTAAACCCGGCGCTTTCGTAAAGACGGAGCGCCGGCGTCAAAGCGTCATTCGTTTCAAGGAATATGCGCGCCGCTTTTTGCCGGCGGGCCTCATCAATCGCCGCAATCAAAAGTGCGCGCCCCGCGCCCCGCCCCATCGCTTTTTTGGCGACGGCCATTTTTCCGATTTCAAAGTCTTCGGGCCCCAGCCGTGCAAGGGCGACGCAGCCAATGACTTCATCCGCCGCCTCCGCGATAAAAATCGCGCCGCCTGGCGCAATGATCGAGCCATGGGGATCGGCGAGCACTTTTTGGTCAATCGGCTCTAAATCGAAGTATTCCGAGATCCAATCTTCGTTTAAAGACCGGAACGCGGGCGCATCGCCCGCCCGGTAGGCGCGAACCTGATAACCCTCATTCACTCCGCCGCTGCTGGAACGGCGCGTAGCTTTGAGGGCTCCTTGTGGTGCCTACGGATGAAATCCCGCACCGTCGGCTGAATTTCGTTGCGCCAGCGCGAACCGTTAAAGACGCCGTAATGGCCGACTTCCGGTTGAATATAGTCCTTTTTCAATGCGTCGGGGATATTCACGCATAAATCATGGGCTGCCTGGGTTTGTCCGATGCCGGAGATGTCGTCTTTTTCGCCCTCAACGGTCAAAAGGCCAATATCGGTGATCGCTTCCGGTTTAACGCGTCGCCCGCGGTGCAGGAATTTGCCTTCCGGCAGGGAATGCTCCTGGAAAACGTGTTTTATCGTCTGCAGGTAGAATTCCTCTGTCATGTCGAGTACGGACAAATATTCATCATAGAAGGCGCGGTGTTTGTCGGCGTTGTCGCCGTCGCCGCGCACAAGGTGCTCGAAATAGTCGTAATGGGCGCTCATGTGTCGGTCGGAATTCATCGACATGAACGAATATAACTGGACAAAACCCGGATAGACCCGGCGCATCATACCGGGATATGGCGCCGGTACGGAGTAAATCATGTTGCGTTGGAACCATTCAAACGAGCGTTCCTCAGAAAGTTTGTTTGGCGCCGTTGGCGACTTGCGGGTGTCGATCGGCGAGCCCATCAGGGTGATTGTTTGGGGGCGGTAGGGATCGTTTTCTTCCGCCATGAGTGCTGCGGCGGCGAGGAGAGGGGGTCCCGGTTGGCACACGGCCATGGCGTGGGCGCCAGGGCCAATCTCGCGCATAAAATCAGCCAGGTAGTCAATAAAATCGCTGAGGTCGAAGCGTCCGTACGCTAACGGAACCATCCGCGCGTCGGCCCAATCGGTTATGTAGACTTCGTGCTCCGGCAGCATCGCCTCAACGGTGCCGCGCAAAAGCGTTGCGTAATGGCCCGATAGGGGGGCGACGATTAAGACTTTGGGGTCGTTTTTCGGTGCGCCTTCGCGGTGGAAGCGCACGAGATTGGCGAAGGGTTTTTGCACAACCACATGGGGGGACACCCGGCACTCTTTGCCGCCGGCGCGCGTCGTTTCAATTTTCCATTCGGGTTTGGGGTAGCGGCGCGCAGCGTGCTCAAAAACATCGAGCGCCGCAGCGCTCGTGCGCCCGAACCAAGTCTCCGCCATGGGGTTTAGGGGCGAGCGCAACAGCTGTGAGCCAAAGCCGGCTGCGAGTCGCGCTGGCGCAAGGGCTGCGTATCCAAGTTCATAAGCTGTGTAGAGCATGGTGCAGCCCTCCAGGCCGTGACGTTGCGTCGAGGCGTGCGCTCCTCGCCAAACCGCCAGTAAAAAATAATCGCGCCGTTTTGCTTGCGTGAGAGGCGCGCTCCCATGAAAGCGTTTTCGGCGAAACGCGAACCCTCAAGAGCGCTGCATTTGCGCTCTGCGATGCGCTATTGTGCGGTGCAAAATAGCAGGCTCGTCGCTAACAAACAAACAAAACACTTCACTTTATTGCAGCAATCGAACCGAAAAAAACGCCCCCCTAATCGGCTGTTTCTGGACGCAAACAAATACCGCTCAGGAGAAACACCAGCAAAACCATGCGCGCATTGCGCAATCTACGGCGCGCAAAGCGGGTTATTACAGGTATCGGCGTACGACCGCCGCCAATTCCGCCGGTGTCACGGAATCGTGAACCGCGATCTGCGGCGTTCCCTGGTCGTCCAAAATATAAAAAAGGCTCATATGCGTCATGGTATATCCGAGCGCAGACTCCTCGAGCGGAACTTTTTCGGCGGCCATTTTAAACCCCGATTTGGCGTTCTCGATGGCCTCGACCGAGCCCGTAAGCCCCTTAATCCGCGTATCAACCAGGGACAGAAACTCGGCCAGCGCTTCTGGCGTGTCCCGCTCCGGGTCAACGGTCACGAAGACCGGGCTTAATTTGGCGTTTTCCTCGTCCGATAGCAGCTCAAGTGCGGCGCTCAATGTGCCGAGCGAAAGTGGACATACGTCCGGGCAATTGGCGAACCCGAAATAGAAAACGGCGGGGCCGCCCTCAATGTCTTCGTCGGTGACAGGCGCGCCGGTCTGATCGACAAGGTCGAAGTCTCCGGTGAAATCATCGGACAGGGTGATGATCGCATTGGGCGGAACGCCGTCATCGGTATGGCTTGCGCCGCCACAGCCTGAAAGGACGCTCGAAACGAGCAGCGCCGATGAAATTAAAAGGGCTTTGTTCAAGCGAGACCGCATAAAGTGCTCCAGCAATCGGACTATGGTTTAGTTAGGCGTTTATGTCGCCGGTGAAACCGGCGCGTTCATCTGGGTCGTAGACCGTTCATGCGCCTATGCCATAGTAGGCGCGTGTCCGCCACCTTGACCGAAGCGCCGGTGTAGTTTCTTCCATGCCCGCAAATCTTGAAGACAGAGCCGGCGAAATCGCCGTCCAGAGCCTGCGCGGCCCGGTCCGCCTGAGGACGCTGATTACGCTGCGTTGGTTGGCCGTTGTTGGTCAAACGGCGACGGTAACGCTCGTCCATTTTGGTTTCGGGTTTCCGACGCCACTCGGTCTGTGTCTGGCGGCGATCGCCGCCTCCGCCTGGCTGAATATCTTTTCTTCCCTGCGCTACACGCCGCAACGCTTCCTGTCGGACCGCGAAGCGACGCTTCAAATCGCTTTCGATATCGTGCAGTTGAGCGCGCTGTTATTTGTTACTGGCGGTCTCGCAAACCCGTTTTCCGCTCTCATCGTCGCCCCGGTAACGATTGCTGCGAGCATCTTGCCGTTACGTCTGACAGCGCTTGTGAGCGGACTTGCCTTTGCGGCGATAAGCTTTTTGGGGCTCTACCATTTCCCGCTTCCCTGGGCGACCGAACAAGCGATCGCGCTCCCCGTGGTTTACCGTGCCGGCGTGTGGGCGGCGCTGACCTTTTCGGTAATCTTTTTTTCCGCCTACGCAAACCGGATCGCCGCGGAATCCGGCAAGATGAAAAGCGCTCTTGCCGCGACCCAACTCGTGATGGCGCGCGAGGAACGGCTAGCGGCCCTTGGCGGGCTCGCCGCCGCCGCCGCCCACGAGCTCGGCACGCCGCTCGCCACCATCCAAGTCACCGCAAAAGAAATGGCGCGCGATCTCGTGGGGCAGGGCCTTTTGGAAGAAGACGCCTCTTTGATTGTCAGCCAGGCCGAACGGTGCCGCACCATTCTGAGCCGCCTGTCTAGCCGTGGGGACGAAGGCGACGCCATGCTCGAGCGCCTTTCCGTCGACGCCATGTTGCGGGAAGCGGCAGGGCCGTTTTTAGATCAAAACGATGGTCCGGCGATCATATTTGAAATGATTCCAAGCGAGCCGGACCGTGACGACCTGGTCTTCCGGCGCCAGCCTGAAATCCTCTATGGCCTGCGCAATTTCATCGAGAACGCTGTTGATTTCGCCGTTTCGAAAGTGCTGCTGACCGCCCAATGGGACGCCGAGACGATATCGATCTCTATTCACGACGATGGCGCCGGCTTCCCCCAGGAAGTGCTGGCGCGCCTGGGCGAGCCCTATGTGAGTTCTAGGGCGCGAACGGGGGCGCGCAAAAGCGTCGGTTTAGGGCTCGGGTTTTTCATTTCGAAAACACTCCTAGAGCGCACGGGCGCCACCATTATGTTTGATAATGTGGAGTGGCGCGGGGCCGGCGCCTCCACCGGGGCGTGGGTGTGTGTGACATGGCCGCGCACCCTCGTCGAACCGCGCTAGAACCGTGTATATTAGGAAAAAATATCCTATCTGTGCTATAGGAAATTAGTCGAAGCCCACTGTTCGATGCACGTTGCGCTCGACCCCGCGAGGTTGCGGAAACGGTCGAGGAAAACTTCGGCGCACGGGATGAGCCCGGCGGGGAAATGAGAGTGTCATGTCAGTTGCAGAGCAACTCGAACCGACCATAGATATTGGCAAGTTACTAATCGTAGACGACGACGAGCCGTTCCGAAATCGGCTTGGCCGCGCTATGGAAAAGCGTGGCTTCGATACGGTGCTTGCATCCGGCGTGAAGGAGGCTTTGGCCTTTGTTCGCGCTGACCGACCAAACTACGCCGTGGTTGACCTTCGCTTGGAGGACGGCGACGGCCTTGAGGTCGTCGACGCAATCCAAGAAAGCGGTGACGATTGCCGCGTGGTTATGCTGACGGGGTACGGAAACATCGCGACGGCGGTCGCCGCGGTAAAATCTGGCGCTGTAGATTATCTCTCAAAGCCAGCCGACGCCGACGACGTTCAAAAAGCGTTGATGGCGAACCCTGGCGCCCGCCCAGAGCCTCCGGAAAACCCTATGTCTGCAGACCGGGTTCGCTGGGAGCACATCCAGCGGGTGTATGAACTCTGCGACCACAATGTGTCGGAAACGGCCCGTCGCCTCGGCATGCATCGCCGCACGCTGCAGCGGATCCTCGCAAAGCGCGCGCCGCGCTAAAATGCGAATGGCCTTTGCCGGCGTAATCGCGGGCTAGCGACGGCCTCCGCCTCGCAAGCTCTTTGAGTGACATTGTCGTATATGTCTATTGAGCTGTTGCCCTTTTCGCGGCGCACGATACCTTGAGCGCGTTTTCAAACGCCTCGATGGATGCGTGGTAGCACGTGATGATTGCCGGGCGATCAATGCCGTGCACGTCTCCTTGGCGGGCCATGTCTTCGCCCACGCGACACATTTCCGCAAACGTTTTGAGGCCCAAGTTTAGAGCCGATCCCTTCAGGAA
>JBCCTV010000009.1:0-30781 GCA_039197915.1 Pseudomonadota bacterium
GCGGGATACCCGCAGATTTGGGTAATGCATCAAAAATTGGCTTAAGGATCGATATCGACCATAAGCCAAACGCAGGCTGAAGGCCACTTTCTGTGTTAGCAATAGCCGGTACGACCGCAGTGCTTAGCCTATCAATGAGGTCTAGCGGAAGAAGCGGCGCATCGACCGGGGCTGTTAAGAAATAACCTTGCTCAGGCGCGTTATTCTCTAAATATTTGTGCGTAGCATAGATTCCGGCTATAGGCCCGGCAAACATTTTTTCCTTATCGGGAATATTAAGGTACGGGAGGCCATAAGACTTCTCCCCGGAGATGAAAAAGGTCTCCGCGCCTTGTCTTTGAAGGCGTTCAACTACGTGATCGATTAATCGCTTTCCCGAAAGTAAAGCCTCCGCCTTATCGACATCGCCCATACGACGTGAACGCCCCCCTGCGAGAATTACAACGGGTAAGGACTTAGTATCGGGAATAGGAGTCACGGGTTGTTGCTGCTTTTCTTAGATCAGAATGTCCGGTTGGATCAGCACTATCTCCACCTCGTCACCGTTTGACAATGCTGCTGCCTCAGGAGCGCGCTTTATCAAAGCGTTACAAGTCGCGAATGGCGACAACAATGAGCTGTCTTGATTGGGATGCGGCGTGACACGCAAAGACCCGCTTTCGTCGCGCTTCAGCTGCGCTCTAATATATGTCTCTCTCGCGCCATTCGCCGGAATCGATACCGAAAGCGGGACACAGAGTCCTTGACAGGAAGAAGACGTACGTTTGAGATCATCACCGGACGCCAGCGGCGACCGACCCAATAAGGCTTCGATCAGTGGTTTCACAAATATCGTACACGTCACTATTGCTGATGCGGGGTTTCCGGGCAATCCGATAACGCGGCCACTCTTTAAATGACCGAACCATGTGGGTTTGCCCGGTCTCACGGCGACTTTTGAAAAAATCGTCTCGCCGCCGGCATCGAGAAAAGCCGGCTTGACGTAATCATGGTCGCCAACAGAGGCGCCGCCGACTGGTATTACAATATCGGCGTCTGCTGAGCGATTAAAGAAGTCCGTTATCGCGCCTTTATCGTCTGGAGCACATCCCAAATAGTAAACAGTTGCTCCCCACAATCGCATGAGTGCGGTAAGCGCATAGGCGTTCGAATTGATGATCTCGCCTGGTTTTAAATCTGCGCCCGGCTCTTTCAATTCGTTTCCGTTAGAAAATAAGCATACTTTTGGTTGCCGTGTGCAAGTCGCCGTTGGGAAGTTTGCTGCCGCCAATATTGATCCGTGAACTGCATTAAAAGTTTCGCCAGCGCGAAGCAGCGTATCGCCTTTTTTGAAATCGACACCCGACTGCCGGATATTGCGCGGCGCATCTTGGGCGACCTCAATAGCGATCCTAGAGCCTTCAAGCGGCGCGACATGCTCTTGGATAACGACGTGATCCGCACCTTGCGGGACAACGCCGCCCGTGAAAATTCGAGCCGCCTCGCCCTGGTTGATGGCTGAAGTGAGCGGCGCGCCTGCGGGCGCCTCCCCCACCACGCGAAGGACGGCGCCACGCTCAGCATCGGCAAAGCGCACGGCATATCCATCCATTGCGGAGGCGTCAAAAGGGGGCTGTGTGAGATTGGCGTAAACGTCCTGCGCCGCTGTCCGCCCGTGCAATTCCATCAACGACACTTGCTCAGAATCGAGGCGTTTTGCGCCAACAAGTATCTGGTCAATCGCTTCGGAAACACTCAGCACAAGGCATATCTCAATGTTCAAACGTAGCCGCCGGTAAGCCCAGCAGTGTGTTGTTTGTCGTAAATCATAGACGCAGTCGAGCGTCGTCCAACCCGCTATTTTTCCAATAAACGCGGCATGATTTCAACGAGGTTGCATGGTTTGTGGCGGGAATCGAGCTGGTATTTTATGACCTTGTCCCAGCCATCTTTAACGGCTCCGTTTGATCCCGGCAGACAAAAGATAAAGGTGCCGCTTGATACGCCGGCGAGCGCGCGCGACTGCAAGGTGGACAGCCCAACGCTTTCGAAGCTGACATTGTGAAAAACAACGGAGAAGCCGTCGATTTCCTTGTCGAACAGCGGCTTCACCGCTTCCGGCGTTACATCCCGACCCGTCAACCCTGTACCGCCCGTTGAAATAACCACATCAATATCAGACGACGCGATCCACGCGCTTATGACTTTTCTTATATCCGCTTTGTTGTCCGATGCTATTTCACGCGCCGCAAGTTCATGACCAGCATCGTTAATGCGTTGCGCCAAAATATCTCCAGACGTATCATCTTCAAACGTCCGCGTATCAGAAACCGTCAACACGGCGACACGGACGGGAATAAAATCCAATGACTCATTTATTCCGTGCACAGCTCTCTCTCAATCCAGTGATTTGCATCATCATAGTCACTACGGCGCGGCTCGATCCAGTGCTCGCCGTCGCTACGAACTTCCTTCTTCCAGAATAAAGCCTCAGTTTTCAGGAAATCCATAATAAACTCGACAGCAGAAAACGCGGCTCGTCGATGCGCGGAAGCCGCGCAGACTAATACGATTGGATCACCTGGCTGCAGCTTACCAACCCGATGTATGATTAAGGTTTCTGTTCCGGGCCACCGGTCTCGCGCCCTCTGATCGATTCTCGCAATCGACTCCTCGGTGCGTCCCGGATAATGCTCAAGCATAAGCTCTTGCACCAAAGCCTCACCGGACTTTTCACGAACCAGACCAACAAAACTCACGATAGCGCCAGCTTCGGTATGTGTTTCATTAAAGCGCGATAATTCTGTGTCAAGATTAAATGGAGTCTTTTGAACTTCAATCATGCAAACCGCCTACCCGCCACTCACTGGAGGAAGAAACGCAATTTCCTTTGCGGTTGATATCTCAAAAGCATTCTCATCGATTGGGATGAGAAGGCCATCAACCATGCAGCGAACACCCGGCTTTTTAATAGCTTCGCCAAGGTCTGGATCTAGAGAGGCAATACGCAACACCAAGTTTTCTACCGTTTTTGTCGTCGGCTCAAAAGTTATGGCACGGCCTGCGGCCTCCGCGATTTCGCGCAATCGTCCAAAAAACAGAACTTGAGGCAACCTATCCTCCTGTCACTGACATATGCCGTTCAAGCGAAGGCGATGCATTTGGCTTCTCGATCTCAAAGGCGTGTCGCTTTGCCTTTTGCATCATCGCCCGGTCAAGCGCCAGCTGCAGCGCCGCCTCACTATTTTGTCCCCGTAAGGCTGAACGCAAATCAATCCTATCGGCATGGCCGAGGCACATATAAATTTGCCCCGTACACGTCACACGGACACGGTTACAATTGGCGCAAAAATTGTTGGTCAGCGGCGTAATAAAACCAACAACGCCGCCTGTTTCTTCAATACGAGCATACTGCGCGGGACCGCCGGTTGTGAGGGGGAGCGGCGAAAGTCGCCAGCGACGTTTCAGCCCATCTTTTATCTTTGTAAGAGGCAAATACTGATCAAAGCGATCCTCCGAAACATCACCGAGGGGCATGACCTCAATAAGCGTCAACGCAATATTTCTACGATGCGCCCATTCAATCATGCTTGGGATTTCATACTGATTGACGTCTTTCAGGGCGACTGTGTTTACTTTTACAGAGAGGCCTGCGCGCTGGGCCGAATCGATACCAGCCAAGACATCGTTCAGCGCGTCACGTCGCGTCACTTTTGCAAAAGTGACCCGATCTAAGGTGTCTAAAGAGATGTTTACGCGCCGAACGCCGATGTCCATCAGGTCATCGGCATACCGAGCAAGTGTCGTCCCATTAGTCGTGATCGTTAATTCGTCGAGGGCGCCGCTATTAAGGTGCCGACCCAACTGGCGAAGTAAGCTCATGATATCGCGGCGCACGAGAGGTTCCCCGCCAGTAATGCGAATTTTTCGAACGCCGCGGGCGATAAATGCGTCCGCTAAACGTTCCAGTTCCTCCAAGCTCAGAAGATCGCGCTTCGGCAGAAAGGTCATCCGTTCCGCCATGCAGTAATTGCAGCGGAGATCGCACCGATCCGTTACAGACAGACGGAGGTATGTAATCGTGCGGTCATAACGATCGACCAAGGGCTTCAATGGTTTGGGCGCGGTTGACGTCATGGCGCGCATCAAACGCGCTGTCTCTTCAGAGATCAAGCCTTCTACCGGGTGCGCGTACGCTATTCAGCACGCAACCGGGCGGCACACTTTCAACTGGAGTACCTTCTTCACTGCTCGCTATAACTAGCCGAAGTATGGATTTGTGTTGCGCATCGCCTGGAAGGGAGCGCTCAGTTTGAAAATTGCAACCGTTGTAGGGTTTGAAACTGGTTTGCGCTTGGCGACTGACAATCATGGCAACCCAGCATTTGGCGACTAGCGCAGCACATCAATGCTGATTGCCGCCGTTGGGCCAAATTAGTGTCGCCAATTTAAGGACCTACTTTCTTGTGAACCGGTTTTTTCCAATTGCTGCTTCTTTGGCGTACGAACCAATCACCTGACTCATTGCCTCATCAATCTTGAGGTCCTTGAACCCACGCCAGTCCAATTCCTGGATTTCATTTTCCGCATCTGTTTTTCCGATGCTCACATGGTCCACCAGAAAACCGAAAACGAAAGTCAAAAGTATGAGCCCATATAGAAGACTCTGGGAAGGCGTAGGATCAACAGTTGGAAACCCTTGCGTTCTTGATACCAGAGAAAAGGAAATTATACTTATCAGTACGATGATCATTGTATACAGAAGCTGGTAAAATCGCAGATTGCGCCGTGTCTGATAGTACTCATTTCGTAAAAAGCTCTCCACGAGGAATAGACGGAACGCGTACCACAACATCGCACGGTGCGAGTTTATTGCATTCTTCTCTAGCGTTTCCGTATCAGTTTCGCCAGCAATTGCATTGCTCATATTGGAATGCGCCGTCAGAAATGCGTCGCTGATTCCAGAGAAATAATTTTGTAAGAATGCGCTAAAGGCCCCAAAGCTAGTGTCACGCGCTTTTGAGTACTGGGTATTTGAGAAATAGAGATACAAAACAAATATAAAATACAGTATACCGACTATTATCAAAAAATTATTTTGCAGCTCCGCATAGTCGTAAACGCTTGTTCTAAAGGCGTAACTCAATCCAACGGCGAGGATCGACGGGATTGCTGCGATCACGGCGGAAATTAAGACGATCTTCCGTGCGTTATCTCCGACCATAGCGCGGAACCGGTCAATCGCATAAAGAATGTTCCGATCTGAGCTGTTAAGCACACGAGCGAGAACAATACCTTCCTCTTCATCATATAGATTATCGGCATCCGTACGAATTTGTACGCTGGTTTGAAAAAATCGTGCAACATCATCAGCAACGTCGGAATCCTCCTGATACAAGAGAAATTGCTTGTTCGGGACCTTAAACGTTTTGTATCCACTCTTCTTCTGAATCAAAACATCATGCAATTGATCGAAAGAAAGTGGTTCAACGTCAACGTCATCTTCTGCCTCTGCTTCGTCTTCTGCCGAAGACAAAGGCGATTGCAGCTCCAGTACAATTGAAGAATGGCCACCGACGCCAAGACCGCCACCGGCTGCCTTGCGACTGTAACTGGCTGTTTTCTTTGGCAATAAGCGCAGGCGTCTTCCAACGCCACGGAAAATTCGAATTAAGAATCCACGACTTCTTGATAGATAAATTCCGATCGCAATGCCGGCGAAGACCGCCAAGGCTACTATGAGAAAAAGATCGATGCCGTCCAAGTTTTCGATTCCCCCCAAAACATCATCGACAGCGTTCTTCGCAAGTAAGAACCCACGCTGCACTGATAGCTGATATTGGTATGATCTATGTCAGAAACAAGAAGCGCTCGACTTGCACGACAGTTTTTCGATGCTGGCAATGCGGTTAAATCAAGCGGCGTAGATTTAACATCGCCTCTTCGGCCAACTACATCGCGTTGATACAAGAGACGAAAAGATTGAATGTACAAATCCCGCAAACCTCGTCGATGAGGTCGGGCAAACACGCATATGCGGAACGAAAAAGCTTTATGTCTAAGTTATCTGTACACGGTGAAACAGCAATCGGAATTGTATGAGCTCTCTTGCTTCATTGCGCCGTGAATACTATGAAGCTTTAAGCGAATTCATCGAACTCATTTACGTAGTTGATGTTGGTTCGCGCTAAACAGCGCAAACCGTTTAATTTGTGTCCCTATACCAATAAGGGCCTAATTTATTTATTCCTCGATAAGACGTCCTAACGACGGTCAGCACATACTACTCACCGACGGAACGCTGCGCAGTGAACGCGATGGGTTCCTCTAGAATTTGACCTTTAACGTAGGCGTTTTCGACCGGCGCATCGCCAGGCAATGCATTGATCGCTTTAACGACATCCATACCACCAGTGACGCGGCCGAAGACAGCAAAACCCTGACCGTCTTTGTTGCGCATGCCGCCGAAGTCTAGCGACGGCTGATCGCCGATCACGATGAAAAAGGCACGGGCGCTGCCGGTTCCGGGATCGGTTCGCGCCAGGGATAGCGCGCCGTCCGTATGACGGAGGCCAGTTTGCTCTGTCGTCTCATGGACGATACCCATAGCCTCGCTTTGCGATTGCTGATCTTCGGCTGCAGCGCTTGATGCCTCTGCATTGTCCGTATTACGAACACCGCCCTGGATAACGGAGATTTTCGGATCACCATTGTCGTTATCTGGTCTTACAACACGGTAAAAACTTGCCGCGCTGTAGCGACCGCTATCGACATATTCTAGGAAGTCGCCGGCAGATAGGGGCGCCTTCTCGGGGTACACCTCAACCTGGATCACACCGAGATTGGTCGCAAGGTCAACCCGAACGCCGCCGGCTGTTACCTCGCTATCGCTATCGACATCGCCTCGTGCGCAGCTGACGATCGTCAAAACAAATAGACCGAATGCTGTAACTCTTGCCATTCGGGCTGAGTGCGTAGTGTTTTTCATTTTTTGCCGTAGGCTCCAGAAGGCTTTGTAACACGCTTATTTTCCACCAGCGTTGAGTTGTTCGTTGTAATCCCTAGTTCCGATTCGACCAGCGTGATTTTTGTAACCTGCAACACTGCCAGAAACGAAAAAAGCGCGCCTGATTGAAATCAGACGCGCTTGAAAAAAAACAATCAAGTTAGTGGGCTGAAGAATTTATTGTAAAAACTCTTCAGCACGCGACCAAATGTCGGTAAAGCGGCGCTTAGCTAAGCCCACATGGGAGACTTTCTTTGCCTCATCCATATTGGCAGCAACACCGTCACCCTCGACAATAATCAATCCAACCATGCCCGCAGCGTAGTGCGGAACGCATTTATATCCGTAAATGCCGGGCGTCGTGGCGACATACTCAACGGGTTTGTTAATCTGCCCTTTCCATCCTTCAACACCGCTTGGCAGCATTTCATCGATCGAAGATGACTGGTGAGTCAGATCACCAGGCAAGAAACGGATTGTATCGCCCGGCTTTGCGACCAGAAGATCAGGGACGAAAACCATTCGCTCCCGCGGATTATCAGGGTCGGCATTGTACATCTTAATTTCATGGACAGTTGGCGCAGCATTGGCGACCGCATCGCCCGTCGCCTCAACCGCTTCTTCTGCAGTTTCGGTCGCGGCTTCAGCGGCATCACCTGCGGCGGCGGCGACACCGGCTGCTGCAGCGCCGGCAGCGGCGGTTGCACCAGCTGCAGTATCAGCCACGGCTGCTGCTGCATTTGAGGCTGTTTCAGTTGCTGCCGCAGCTGCGTTACCTGCTGCGTCGGCCGTCGCGGAGACAGCGTTTGACGCAGCGTCCGTTGCAGAAGCCGCAGCGTTTGTCGCCGCTTCCGAAGCGCCCGAGGCAACATTCGCAGCGGCCTCGCCTGCGTCGGACGCCGCGCTTGCGGCAGCGTCTACCGCGCCAGAGGCGGTTTCGCTGGCTGCACTAGCAGCGCCCGCAGCGGCGTCGCCCATTGCGCCCATTGCGTTTTCTGTTTTCGCTTTAGCAGCATCAACCAAATTCGACGCTGCGTCGCTTGCTGCAGCAGCAGTTTCGGCAACCTGTTCGCTGGCTGCGGTAGCGACCGCGTCTACGGCCTCAGAAGCGTCAGCCGCAGCTTCCGAAGCGGCCTCGCCTGCAGCGGCGACTGTATTTTCAACTTTTTCGGCCGCGTCGCTTACAGCCGCTTGCGCATCTGATAATGCACTGCCGCTGTCGGCTTCTTCAGACCCGCCGCAACCGACGAGTACTGCCGCCATCACGGCTGCGATCGCAGTTTGTCTATTCAATAATGATTTCATTTGGGCCTCCTGACGTCCCAGTCCGATACGATAAGATCCAATAAGTGATGGAATTTCGAGACCAGCCGCCCGAAAGAATTCACGTGATAGTTCTACGGTCAGGTCCGCAACGTTTCAACTCAATCGACGCGCTAATTGCAGGTAATCATTACGATTACCGGGGCGCAGATAATGTCAAAGCTGTAATCTTTTTCGTTCGTTGGACGAAGTCCGGGCCAAGTATCGTCAGAGACGTCACGGAAACTCTCAAATGCTGGCTCCGCCCCTTAAAAGGCGAACGGCGCGCGGAGCTCCAATACAGGAACGCCAACGCGCCGCTCTACCGAAGCGAGGCGCTGCCACAAGGGGGGAGTGAGCAACGGCAACGCGCCGGATCTTTGAAACTCAGGCACTAATACATCAAGATACTTAGATGCAAACCAAATTCAAACACATGGGCAAACTCGTCGCTTGTTCATAATTTCTAACCGACATTCGCAAGACTTAATCGATGAGAAATTGTATTGTATACGAACTTAAGTACGCGCTAAACGATGTACCCCTACTCCTTGTTAGTTATTATACGGACTACTCAGTACTTTCGAAACCGTTGCGATGGTCGCTGTAATCTCTCCTAATCGCTTTTATTAAAACGCAATACACTTTAAAATTTCGTTATCGAAACTCGATCGAAATGCACTACAGCCGCATCCTTAGTTGTGCAAACGCGTTTCGCAGCTACCTTCAATTGTATCGCGCTAAGCGAGCGTGGCCGCGCCAATAAGCGACGTATCCTCCGCCGTTATAAGGTAAACGGGCGTCGCGGCGACGAAGTGAGACATCACGCGACGATCAATAAAGGCGGCACTAAAAGTCTCTTCGTGAAAAAATCCGGTAATCCGCGGAAGTATCCCGCCGCCCAAAAATACGCCGCCCCTGGCCCCTGTTGTTAAAACACATTCTCCTGCAACGCGCGCCGACAAGGTCCAAAATAATTCGATCGTCCGTGCCGCGATCTTATCGGTTGATGCGATCGCAGCCTCTGAAATTGATTGGGCGGTTTCAAACACAACGTCATGATCTCCGATCGCACACAGGGCAGCATAGATCCTAACAACGCCAGGACCGGACAACAGATCTTCGACGGTTACAGGCCGTCTGCTTCGCGCAACTTCTTCGCAAAGGCGCGTCTCTTCATCGGTTACCGGCGAAAAACGAGCATGACCGCCCTCGGTTGAGGTTGTCGTGAACCCGCTGTCATGGGGCGTTATGATGGCCTGCCCGAAACCCGTACCGGGGCCCATTACAATCCGGGGCGCGCCGCTAAGGGCTGTTCCTTTGAGTAATCGACGGCATCCGGCAGGGTCAATGTTTTGAACGCCAACCGCGAGCGCGTAAAAGTCATTAACGATCTTTAGGCTGATGATTTCGAAATGCTTTTGGAGTTCGTGCTTCTCCAGTCTCCAGGGAGAGTTCGTGAACTTTAGTGTTTTCCCATTGGCGGGGCCAGCTGCGGCAAAGCAGGCTTTTTTGGGATGAGCGCTTGTTTGATCAAGGTAAGCGCCGAGCGCGTCTTCGAACCGACTGAAGTCGCCGGTTGAAAACTGCGCAAAGTCGCGCAGCATTGGAGGCCCTCCTCCGGTCCGCTCCGCAATAGCAAAGCGTGCGTTCGTCCCGCCAATATCGGCAACGAGAATAGGTTCAGTCATCCAAGCAGTTAAGCGTGCGTCTCCCTGAACAACAATTCTGAAATCTAAATTGCGTCGGCCCTGATCACCTGATTTAGAGCGTTAAACCCGCCATGCGTCGCAGTAGGCCTCGCTCTCTTCGCTTAATTGATATATCTTTTGGGCACGGCGTCGCTTACAGTACGAGGTCCGAGGAACTCGGCGCTAATTTCGCTTTTTGTCTCGTCAAAACAGAGGCTTAATAAGGGGCTCCAGGCATGCCGGTGAAAGGGTTTTAGTAATCATGGGGGAGCTGAAAACGGTGCCTCGCCAATCGCAACCGACGTTCTTGGTGGTTTGCGAAGACGATCCAGAAAAAGCGCAGCTACGCACCGATTTTCTGATGGGGCACCTTGAACATGTGGAAAAGCACTGGGAGCGATACGTCGTCGCCGGTCCACTCCGCGCTGATGGAAGCGACCGCCTTGTGGGATCTGCGTTTATCGTTCACGCCGACACGCTCGACGACGCAAAGGCGTTGATGTCAGGCGACCCTTACATTTCGAGCGGTTTATACCGTTCAATCACCTATCGGGACATGACCCTCTCAATTGGCGACTACATTGGCGGTAAAATCTGGCGCACACGCGAAGAGTTGGTTGACCGGGCGCTCGGCGAAAACCGTTCTCAGACATCGTGATGTTTGCCGACGGACTAATCACGTTGCTACATCTCCTGGTATTTGTTTACTGGCTCGGCGGCGACATTGGCGCTTTTTATGCGTCGACTTATCTTACGCGTGCTGACGTTCCACTTGAGCGCCGGTTGTTCGCCGCTAAAATGCTAAACGATATCGACATGGCGCCGCGCACGGCGATCATTTTGGCTTTCCCAACCGGTTTTAGTGTCGCCTTGGCGAAGGGATGGATTGAGGCGCCAATAGTCTTGGCGGCAACATTTTTCGTCGTCGCTTTTTTTTGGCTATCGGTCGTCTGGCGGCTGCATAGTCAAGCGCCGTCCCAAGCGCTTGGCCGTATGGACAGCTTCATTCGGTGGACGGCGCTCATCGCACTCCTAGCCTACAGCCTAGGCGGCATGATTGGCGCTGTCGCCCTGCCCTTGTTCATAACGCTAAAATGCGCCGCACTCGCCGTCGCAATTGGCTGTGGCCTCGCCATAAGGCGCGTGGCGTCGCCGCTTGGCGGTGCGCTTGCATCGCTTGCAACGGGCGATGACGCCACAGCGTCGCTAGCAATCAGATCGGTTATGTCAAAGGCAAGACCGCTCGTGATCGCCATTTGGTTAACGCTTATTTTTGCAGCCTATCTAGGGCTTGTTACGCCAACATAAAGACTTTGGGTGTGATCGCTTCTTAGAGTTGGAGAGACTTTAAATGCCGCAGATTGGCGATACAAAAACTTCTCAAGCGACATCAACGCAGCAAGAAGAGCTTGCCGCAGCGTTAACGCAGATTGTTGGTGTCGAGGGGTATTCGGACGAAATTGAGCTGCGCACGCTCTATAGCCAAGACATTTGGGCTAAAGGGGCGTTGGCTGATTTTGTCGTCGCACCGGCGACGACCGATGAACTGGCGGCTGTGGTCACCGCATCGGCGACGCGGGAAGTCGCGCTCATGCCGCGTGGCGGCGGTATGTCCTATACGAATGGTTATGCAGCGGCGGATATCGCTGGGCGGCATGGCGTTGTTGATTTCACAAGGATGAGCCGAATTCTTGAGATCAACCCTGACGACATGTTCGTTACCGTTGAGGCAGGCTGCACCTGGGCTTCAATGCATAAAGCCTTGAGCGAGAAGCGTTTGCGGACACCATTCTGGGGCCCGCTTTCCGGGATTTCGTCAACGATTGGTGGCGGTCTTTCGCAAAACAACGCTTTCTTCGGCGCTGGCGCCTATGGGCCGACCTCAGATAGTGTTTTATCCGTTACCGTCGTCGATGGATCCGGAGAAATCATCCGTACCGGAACGGCTGGCGCCGATATAGCCAAACCATTTTGGCGCCATTATGGACCAGACACTACCGGCTTGTTCCTTGGCGACGCTGGCGCATTCGGGTTCAAATCCGAAGCAACGCTCCGGTTAATCCCCATGCCAGAGTACGAAGACTCAGCAAGTTTCGAATTTGGGTCGCGCGATGCGTGCGCCTTAGCGATGGCGTCGCTCGCACGCCAAAATATCGCTTGCGAGGTTTTCGGATTTGATCCCAATTTGCAGCGTGTACGCATGAAGCGCGCGTCACTCGCCGCTGACGCAAAGTCGCTTGTGAACGTCATGAAGAAGCAAGGTTCTGTTGTCGGCGCCCTAAAACAAGGGGCAAAGGTCGCCTTCGCGGGCCGCGAATTCATTGATGACGCCGCGTATTCACTCCATTTTGTGGTTGAAGGCCGATCAAGCGCCGGCGTGCATGACGGTCTAAACCAATTAAAGGCGATATGCGTTGAACACGGCGGAAAAGAAATTGAAAACTCGATCCCTAAAATCATCCGTGCAAACCCGTTCACGCCGTTAAATAATATGCTGGGCCCGCAAGGCGAACGATGGGCGCCTGTTCATGGGATCGTTCCGCTATCGGAAGGCCCCGCAACTTGGGCGTCAATCGACGCCCTATTCGATGAGAAGAGGCCTGAACTTGACGCCCATGAGATTCTGACGGGCTATCTCGTAACCAGCCTTTCAACGACTGGTTTTCTCGTGGAGCCAGTTTTCATTTGGCCCGAGGAACTGTTTCCGATCCATGAGGTTTCGGTCGAAAAAACGTGGCTTGATCGCCTACCGCGCCATCGTCCCAATCCTCCGGCGACAGCCCTCGTCTCGGAAATGCGCGCGCGCATCATCGACATATTTAAAGAGCGCGGGGCGGCGCATTTCCAGATCGGGCGCGCCTACCCCTATACGCAGACACGCACTATGCCGAATAAAGCACTGCTAAACGCGATTAAGCACGCCACCGATCCAAACGCGATTGTCAATCCAGGCGCCCTTGGACTCAAAAGTCCAGAATAAGGAAGTTAACCCATGAAGCTATTGCGGAGCGCCACGCTAACCGTTTCCGATATCGGTAAAGCCACCCGAAACTATGGCGCGTATCTGGACTACAATGTCGTAGACGAAGGCGTTGTATCAGAAGACCTAGCCGTCAGCTGGGATGCGCCCAATAGCGCGGGTCGACCCTATGCAGTGATGCAACCCTCATCATCCGCCGACATATATCTGCGCTTTGTTGAGCAACCTTCGCACCCGGACTATTTGCCATTGCGTTCCTATGGCTGGGCGGCGATCGAAATCTGCGTAACGGACGTTCTTGCAGCAAACGAGCGCATGCAAGGTTCACCTTTTGAGATCATCGGCCCTCCCCGGGAAATTGACGGTCTACCGGCGATCTACCCAATGCAGGTTAATGGGCCCGATGGGGAGATCGTCTACCTCACCCAGATCAGGGACGACTTGCCGGCGTTCGATTTACCGCGCGCCGCATCGCTTATCGACAAGCTTTTCATCCTCGTGATGGGATGCTCCGACATGGACGCATCAAATCGTTGGATGGAAAAACACGTCGGTGTTGAAATGGGGCGGGACATGGAGATTGTTTACACCATGCTTGCTAAAGCCTACGGCACGTCGTTGGACGAGTTGCATCGAATATCCACAATGGTGCATGGGCGCGATGTTTTCCTAGAGCTTGATCAGTATCCGGACGCCGCAATCAAACGTCCGCAGCATGATGGAATGCTGCCGCCGGGCGTCGCCATTGGCACACTCTACAGTCCTGATTTCGACGCGTTGCCGGGCCCCTGGATTGTAAACCCGACGGTGCGGCAGGGCCCGATTTACAAGGATAAACGCGTGGGTGTGCTGAAAGACCTGGACGGCGCACTGATTGAGATCGTCGAAAGCTGATAATTGATGACTATGATCGTTCTAAAGCATGCGGTCACGGCGCGACCGAAAGCATCTGATTTTGTCATCCGTGAGCAAACAATCCCGGTGTGTGAGACAGATTCAATCGTTGCGAGAGTGCTCTATCTTTCACTAGATCCATATATAGGCAGCCGTTTACGCGGGCGGCATATGGGCGAAAAGCCGCCAGAGCCGATGGAAGAGCCGGTCCCTGGCGCCATTGTTGGTGAGGTCATCGAAACACGATCAGGCAGATTTAAGGAAGGCGATATCATCCATTCGATGGATGGCGCCTGGTCTTCTTTCGTGCATCTCTCTGAAGCGCAATGCCGTAATATTACGACCAGCAACGCCCCTCTATCGACGCATCTAGGCGTGCTCGGCATGCCGGGCCTAACTGCTTGGGCGGGCGTCACAAAATTAGCGAACGTATCAGACGGCGACGTATTTTTGGTCGACGCCGCGGCCGGTCCCGTCGGGGGAACCGCTGGTCAAATAGCCCGGATCTGCGGCGCATCCCACGTGGTCGGTATCGCTGGCGGCGACCGGAAGTGTCGCTTGGTCGAAGACGCTTATGGATTTGATGCGTGCATTGATTATAAGGAAGACGGCTGGCAAACAGAGCTGGCGCAAAAAACCGGCGCAGGCGTTGACGTGTTTTTCGAAAACGTTTCCGCTAATATGGCGATGACCGCCCTTTCGGTCTCTAAACCATATGTCCGCGGTGTGTTCTGCGGTCTCGCCGCCAATTACCACGATGACGCACAAGCGACCCACCCGATTAATGCAGGCATGATCATCGCTAAGAGAGCCGCTCTGCACGGGCTCGTCGTCTATGACTACTATCCGCTTTGGGAAGAGTACGTCGCGCAAGCGACCACTTGGATAAGCGACGGCGCACTTAAATTTGTTGAGGACCGAGTAGACGGTTTAGACAAAGCCCCGGACTTATTCGAAAAATTGGTGAACGGACAAAATATCGGAAAGTGTATTGTCGATCTGACAGGCCGTGGCGACTGAGGCGTTTCACCGATGTCGCCTCCTGTGAAGACTTACATCGACGGGTCGTTTGGTCAAATTCATGTCCGGCGCGCTAAAGCGACCAAAGAAACCGCTCGGCCGATATTTCTTCTTCACCAAAGCCCGAAATCTAGTCTTTCCTTCAATCGGTTTATACCGGCGATGAGCCTTGAACGCGATGTCGTTGCGCCCGACTATCCGGGTTATGGAATGAGCGACCCGCCGCCTACAGCACACGAGGCAACAATTAAACTCTATGCGGAGGAATGCTGGCGTGTCGCCGACGCCCTTGGATATACAAAACCTATAGACCTTTTTGGGCACCACACGGGCGCTAAAGTCGCGGTAGAAATGGCGCACCAGCAACCGTCTCGGGTCAATCAGGTCGTAATGGTGTCAGCAGCGATATTCACGCCTACTGAACAAGCGGAGTTCCGAGATTATTTCACGCCCATACCGCTCGACCATGCGGGAACACGTTTTACGGAGATGTGGCGACGGATCCACCACCATGCTGGTCCTGGCATGACGCTTGAGATGAAAGCATCAGCGCTTTTAGAAAACCTCATGGGTGGCGACGCCTATGAGTGGGGTCACAAAGCAGCGTTCGATTATGGATCCACTTTTGCGAAGCGATTGGCGTCTCTCGCCCACCGAATAACAATCATAAATGTCGGCGATGAGCTCGCTGAAGCGACCCGTCGCGCGGCGCCGTTGCTCAACAATGGTGAAATTATTGAGCGGCCCGAATGGGGCCACGGTATGTTTGACACGGTCCCGCTTGAGATCGCTGAGCTCGTGACCCGTATACTGAACAAAAAAGACTTCGAGCCTAAATAGCAGGCTTCGTCCGTGAGAAAGCAATGCCGACTTCCGAGCCACGCTGCCAAATCAGACGAGCTGGCGTCCGTGCTCGCAACCCTTCGATCTCAACCGAAAACTCATGTGGCAAGGCAATCGCGCCTTCAATGACGAACATTGCGCCCGACGGGCTAAAATTCCTCACGACACCCCGCATGATCTCACCATCAGGTAAGGTCAGCGTCGCTATTTTGTAAGCGGGGCGGCGTTCTTCCCGGCGCGTTTCGCGCCAATAGGTTTCACTCGGTTCTTCCGCATGCGCTTTTTTCGACAGAGCATCAACGCGCCGAAGAACGCCCATCGAGTGCTTGTTTTTTCCGTCGTTGAACATAACGCGCCCGGTCGAACTTCGTTCGAACTCTTTTTATTGAGGGCCGCTCTTTCCCAATGGCGATGGCGCGCCCGGCCTTTTTCAAAACTACGCCAAGTATATCCTTTTATGCTTTGATGTATTAACGCCTTGTAAATCGTTGCCGCGACCGCTTGTACGCCTACTGGTTTGATATTCCGACGAAATTTCTATCAACCGTAAGAAACTGATAGCGATCGAACGGCTTTACCGGGATAGCCTCCCGCTCGTTTAAACGTCTGGGCCAAATTTCTTTGAGGTCGGAAAGCCCTTCGGAGCGAGTTTGCCGGCTTGACCGCGCTTGCCGAGGTGTGTCCGCCACTTATCCACTTGCTGAACGCGCCCGGACCGATCCACCCAGGTAAGCCCGTCTTTCTTTGTGAATGTCTTTGCATCGGAAAGGCTTCCGCCAGTGACCTTCTGAATTAAGACGCCTTTGCCACGCGCCATCTCGGGCATTTCATCCGCTGCAAAAATCAACAGTTTTTTATTGCTGCCAATTGCAGCGATATACTCGCCGGCTGCTGGTCTGCATACCAAGGCTTCCTCGCCAGCAGGTGGCGATAGGACTGCTTTACCTTTTCGGGTCGTCGCCACGCAGGCGTCTTCCTCCACGATAAATCCGTGTCCAGATGTTGACGCCAAAAGGAATCGTCGCCCGCCCTCGAACAGAAACGCCGCGGCAACCGCGCAGTCGTTGGCAAGATCAATTGAAAGACGTATCGGCTCGCCCGCGCCGCGGCCGCCTGGCAGGTCTTTCACGTCAAAACTATAAAAACGACCATCTGTACCGAACAGAAGCAGCCTATCGGTTGTTTGGGCAGGGATCACAAATCCCGGACCATCGCCTTCCTTATACTTGATATCTTTTTCATTCTCGATGTGCCCTTTCATGGCGCGAATCCAGCCTTTTTCGGACAGAATGATCGTTACGGGTTCTTTCTCGATAAGACTGTCGAGGTCGATTTCCTCTGCAACCGGCGCATCATCGATAGACGTTCGACGTTGCCCAAGGCCAGATTTCGGATCAAAGCTTTTTTTAACGTCGCGCAAGTCGTCAGCGATTTTTTTCCATTGTGCGTCGTCGGATTTGAGCAGAGCCCGCAAGCTTTTTTGTTCGGCTTTGAGCGATTTATGCTCCCGCTTGAGTTCCATTTCCTCAAGCTTGCGCAACGACCGTAACCGCATATTCAGGATGGCTTCGGCCTGAACGTCGGTCAGCTCAAAGGTCTTGATCAATTCCTGCTTTGGTTCGTCCTCGTACCGGATAATCCGGATGACCTCATCAAGATTAAGAAACGCGATCATGAAGCCGTCGAGGACTTCGAGCCGGTGGGCAATCTTGTCTAGTCTGTGCTGGGTTGCACGGACGAGAACGATCTTACGGTGATCAAGATAGGCTTGCAGCGTCTCCTTTAATGACATCACCCGGGGGGCGCCGTCAGCATCAAGAACATTCATATTTAAAGGAAAGCGCGTCTCCAGATCCGTTGCCTTGAAAAGTGACTCCATCATTGCCGCTGGATCGATCGATGATGATTTTGGCTCTAAGACCAAACGAACATCCTCGCCGCTTTCATCACGAATATCAGCAAGGACGGGCAGCTTCTTCGTCTGCATCATCTCTGCAATTCGCTCGATTAGCTTTGATTTTTGAACCTGATACGGAATTTCCGTGACCACAATCTGAAAGCGCCCGCGCCCTAAATCTTCCGTCCGCCAGCGCGCACGCAGGCGAAACCCGCCACGACCCGTCTCATAGGCCGACTGAATAGAAGCTGCATCCTCGACGCAAACCCCGCCCGTTGGGAAATCCGGGCCTTTAACGTGGCGCAGAAGTGTTTCCGTCCGCGCGTTTGGCGATTTGATTAGGTGGATAGCCGCGTCAATTAATTCGATTGGGTTATGGGGCGGGATTGACGTCGCCATGCCAACGGCAATTCCAGCGGCGCCGTTCGCCAAAAGGTTCGGGAAAGCCGCCGGTAAAACCGTTGGCTCTTTGTCTTGCCCATCATAGGTGTCGCGGAAATCGACGGTGTTCTCATCAATACCAGCAAGTAGCAATTCCGCAGCGGCTGTCATACGGCTTTCCGTATAGCGCATGGCCGCCGCGTTATCGCCGTCGACATTCCCAAAGTTTCCCTGCCCGTCAATCAACGGTACACGGACGGAAAAATCCTGCACGAGACGTACAAGGGCATCGTAGATCGCCTGATCGCCATGGGGGTGGTATTTCCCCATGACGTCGCCGACGACTTTTGCAGATTTCTTAAACGCCCCGCCAGGTGAAAGCTTCATCTCTCGCATCGCAAAAAGGATGCGCCGATGCACCGGCTTCAACCCATCGCGTACATCCGGCAAGGCGCGCGCGGTAATCGTCGACAAAGCGTACGCCAAATACCGGGACGCGAGGGCGTCGCTTAGATCTTCGCTGAAAATATCTTCGGGCGGCGGCGGGGGCGGCGGTTTTTTCGTTCGTGGCATGGGAGCGGCATACTAAACGTTGACCGCGTGGCGCCAGTTATTTTTCGCCAATTGGTCAGCAATTCTTTTGCGGGCGCACTGTCACGGGTTCGGGCCGCGCCCTCGAGAAGGTGTGATCATAAGCGATGGAGCGCCGAAAGGTGTCGTGCGGTATGATCAGACATGTTCGACTTTCTTGATACCGCCCTTTCGTCGCTTGCTACGGCTTTTACCCTGGCGATGGGGGCCCTTACTTTCGACGAGACGGTCTTTAGGGGCGCGGCGGAAAATAACGCGCTTTTAGGTCCCGCTATCCTCATCGCTTTTGTCGCTGGAATATCTGAGATGTCCGGCCAGAGCTTTGTGCTGGTTATCAACCGGGTTCCGCTTTATCGGTTTGCGGCGAGCCTTGTGCTGACCGGTTTTGTTTATATGTTCACCGCCGCCGTGTGGTGGTTGAGCGTCGCGGTAACAGCGAAATTCTTCTATTTGCCGCTCATTGATGTGGCGGGGCTCATTGGGCTGTTCTCCGTTATTGCAATTTCCTACGCCCCTCGATTGTTTGGCGTACTTACTATTGGGCCCTACTTTGGCGTCGCCTTCGGGTATTTGCTAGACGCATGGACGATGAGCTGCGTCATCTTCGGGCTGCACGCTGCCAGCGGCCTGCCGCTTTGGGCGACCGCTCTTTGCGGCGTCGCCGGATGGACGACCTCAACTGGGTTACGCGCCCTTTTCGGACGCGTGTTGAAGCGTCCCTTGAAAAGGCTGCAGCGCCTCGTTGCGGGGTCTCCCTTAGAAATGACGCCGCAACAGCTCCTCTCTGAGCTAGGGGAGTACACAGAGATCATGGCTAAGCCGCGGTCATGATCCTCTCATCAATCCTGTTACTGATCAGCCTAGCGTTTTGGGCGGTGCTCGCAGCGGGCGCACTCGCCCCCATTGAATCGCTCACATGGTGGGCGGGATGGACGGATACTGAAACATCAGAAAACGAAAGTGCGATTTCCCAACGCGAAGAAAAAGTAGCAGCCGGCAGGCGCGAAAATCCCGATAATAGTAGCGTACACGAACGACCGACTCGCTATATCATTTACCTTTCTGGCATCTCAACAATCGCTGGCCGCTATCTCGCTTACCAGGAACAAAGATTTCTAGAAAAACTCAAAGCGGAATTTCCCGACGCCATTATTATCAGCGATGTTTTCCCCTACGCGCCAAGTGGAAAATCGCTCATGGCGTCGCGCCGACTGTTTGGATTTTTCTGGCGCGCCCTATTGACCATGCGAATGCGCGGTCGTGGCGCCATGGGCGTCCTTGCAAACGTGCGCAATGTTTTTCAGGTACTCGTTTCAGCAGACCACCGTTACGGACCAATCTTCAATCTCGGCGCCTCGCGCGTCATTCTGAAAGCTCTGTATAGGTGCGGATACAAACCTGGCGCCCCGATCACGCTGATTGGCTTTAGCGGCGGGGCGCAGGTGGCGATTGGCGCCGCGACCTTCCTTCACCGCGATGTTAAGGGGCCAATCGATGTGATCAGCCTTGGCGGCGTCATGTCTTCTGATCCTGGTCTCAGTAAGGTTCGCACGCTTTATCAATTTTACGGTGGACGCGACCGTGTTCATAGACTTGGCGCGTTGCTGTTTCCGGAACGCTGGCGGACGTTTCCGTATTCAACTTGGAACGAAGCGAATAAGGAAAATCGGATTGTTTCACGCCAGATTGGTGATATGGCCCACGCCGGCTCAATGGGATATTTTGGACTTCAGCGGATGCCTAATGGCGACCGGTACGCGGATAACACTTTGCAAGCTGTAACGGCTGCGCTCAAAGGGCAGGTTTCAAGTTTTCAAGAAGTGAAAGCAACCCGCGCCGGGCTTCTGGAAGGTCCTCATTCGTCTGATGCAAGATCCGTGTCTCAATGAAATATCCCGTCATCGTTAGGGCGTCGATCGCGTCATCAATACTGACGAATGCAGCGCCGGAGACGAGAAACCCGGGTAGAGGCAATAACTTATCTTTATACGGTTCACCTGCACTAGCGCTAACAGCCTGGGCAGACCGTGGCGATACATAGGCTAGATGGTCGTTATTGCCTGTCGCCGCGCATTTATCGAGCGTTAGCCCAAAGCCAAGCTCCCGCAAAAGACCAACCTCCCAGCGGGCAAAAAGCGCCGGCCACAAATCGATATCATCTAAAGCGTCGAGCAGCATCACTGTTGCTGTGTAAAGCGATGGATGGGCTTCCCGTTCCGGCGCCGCGGCCCGCAAAGTCGCACAAAGCGCCGCCAACGCCCCCAGCGAGGCTCGGTCCTGCATCAACGCCCCCGTGCGCGCAGCTGCAAGTTCGATTGAGAAATGCCCTAGGCTATCTTCGTTCCGACCGCGCCAGTTTACCCGAGCGCCGTTTCCCGGCTGAAGGATCGGCTGCATTTTCCGACCTTGACCGCCATAAATCAGCGCTGACCACCGGCCATGATTTTCCGTAAAGACATCAACAATCGCATGGGTTTCTCCATGGGCGCGCGCATGTAAAACGACGCCTTGGTCGCTAAATTCCATCGCGGGAAGATGACTTCGAGGCTAATGCAGCCCGCCTGACTGCGGGCAGCCGCCACCAAGGGGCGCCAGGATAATCGTGATGCTCCTCATGGTAACCAAAGTGATAGCAAGCGAGGAACGATAGCCATTCGGGATAGTCGAGGGTAACCGTTCGGTGTGGATGGGTATGGCCGCCTGGCGGTGTCCGGTGCGGTAGATATATGCCGAACATAAAAAGTTGCCCCGCTGAAATCCATGCGGGGATCGCGAAATAAAGGAACATCCCAGGATATGACCCTGACAGCCACCAGGCAATCATGACGTACACAAACATTACACTGAAATTGAACCAGGAGTAATAGCGCTTCATGAATGCTAGAAGCCAGCGCAAAGGCCGCTCGTCGCCATCCTCCGCAAAGTCCGGATCCCTATCGGTGGCTGGATTAGCGTGGTGCGCGTGGTGATTTTCGCACATCTTTTTCCAGACGAACCCGCCGTAAAGAAAAATAGCCGTTGCGCCTACAGCATCGTTGAGGCGCCGTTTACCCGGCGCCAAGCTCCCGTGAATGGCGTCATGGGCTGTTATGAACAAGCCAACATTCAAAAACGATTGTAACGCGATGTGAAATGGCGTCGCCCAATAGAAAGTCGGCGCGACGGTCAGCGCATAGAATAAGTGGATCGCCCAGAGGCTGACGACGCCAACGCCTATAAACACCCCACGCCACGCATAGTCAGCGATCGGCGGCGCAATAGCGCCGACAGGGGCAGTAGCTGTGGACATAAAGCAATAATACACGGTCGTTGCCGCAGCTGTCACGCAGACTTTCGCTTGATGGCGGTCTGTCTCTAAATGGTGAAAAGAAAACGGTCGGAGGACGGCGCATGCCTACGCTCACATCCAAGGACGGTGTATCGATTTTAACCTTCGATCGCCCGCCATTAAACGCCTTCGACTATGAAACACTCCAGGAAACTGTCGAAGCGCTGGAGGCGCTCGCGGCCGCACCGCCGGCAAGCGGCGTCGTGATCACAGGTGCAAACGGGATATTCTCCGCGGGCGTCGATGTGAAAGCGCTACCGACTTACGACACCGGAAAGCGCCGTGAGGTCGGCCAACTCATTACCGCGGTAACCGCCCACCTCACAGCAATACCCACACCGGTTGTGGCCGCTGTGAATGGGCACGCGATTGGCGCTGGTTTCATCGTCATACTTTGTTGCGACTACCGGATCGTCGTCGATGACCCAAAAATTAAGCTCAGCCTGCCGGAGATTGCGGCCGGGCTGCCCTTTCCAAATGGCCCGCGCGCTGTCGTTCACCACGAGCTGCCAAGCCCCTTACGGCGGCGCCTTACGCTCATGGGCGACGCCATATCGCCACCTGAGATGGCGGCTTTCAACCTTGTAGACGACCTCGCTGCACCGGACGATTTGATGGCTGACGCGATCGCTGCATCGAAGAAATTATCCGGCCACGCTGGCTTCACCGTCATTAAACAACAAATCCGCGGTCCGCTCGCCAAAGCGACAAAGGACGGCATGGAAAACGCGGACCCATACCTACCTTAACGGTAATACGGACTAGCACTCGAAATATAATCGGTATACGGTTTTTATCCTATAGCGAAAAGCGCAATCGATATGGAAGCGCTATAACGGCGCGGCTCGGCGGTCTGCACTTTCACGTTTGCCGGCGTCCCTTCTGACGCACCGTCATTTCGAGTAAGCAGCTTACGCTCATCTGATGGAATTGGCTGCCAAGCAGGAAGAGCGTTTTCCGATCAAGTGCGAAACCGTTGGGCGCAAGGAAAACGCGACAAAACAAAAACCAAGGGCGACGAAGCGTTTCAGATTGATGCGAAGTCGCTCTAGCCTTGGATATCAGTTCAAGAAAAGCCCTTCAGTACCGTGAGCTTAAGTCTCAAAAGCGAGGCCCATGGCGCGGTATCGTGCGGCTTCATCCGCCCAGTTTTCACGCACGCGCACATGCAGGAATAGGTGGACTTTTTCGCCCAGGATTTCCGACAAGTCAGTTCTCGCCGCTTGCCCTATCGACTTTAGTGTTTGTCCTTTAGCCCCAAGAACGATGCCTTTGTGCCCGGCGCGGGAGACATAGATTACTTGCTCCACGCGAAGATCACCGGTCTTCATGCGGGTCCAGCTTTCGGTCTCTACCGTTGTTTCGTATGGAAGCTCCTGGTGCAGACGGAGGAAAATCTTCTCGCGTGTCACTTCCGCCGCCAAAAGGCGATCCGATATGTCCGAGAGCTGATCTTCAGGGAAAAGCCAAGGCCCTTCAGGCGCAACAGAAAGCAGATGATCGCGAACCACATCAAGGTCGTCCCCGCGCGTTGCTGAAATCAGAAACGTCTCGGACACGTCGAGGCGGTCGTTGACACGCTGAATAATGGGCAGCGTCTGTTCGCGGGCGAGCTTGTCTATTTTGTTGACCAGCAAAAGCGGCTTTAGATCTCGGGCTGCAAGCGCATCAATTATGGTCTCGGTGTCCTGGGCCGCACGACGCGCGGCGCCATCCGCGTTTTCCATCGTCGAACCCGCACGGTAGCTCGGCGCGTCAATCATAAACAGGATCTCGTCGGCGCCGTCCAACGCATCCCACGCGGCCGAAACCATTGCCCGATCAAGCCGACGTTTAGGCTCAAATATGCCTGGCGTATCAACAAAAATGAGCTGCGTATTGTCGGATATCGAAAGGCCGCGCACCCGCGTCCTCGTCGTTTGGACTTTATGCGTCACAATGGCGATCTTTTGGCCAACCATGGCATTTACGAAGCTTGATTTGCCGGCATTCGGGGCGCCAATGACGGCGATAATAGCGCATTTTTGCGACGCTGGGTCGGCGTTAATCTGATTAGTCTGCACGCTGCCAAACGCCTTCTCTTACGAGGAAAATCTCCGCCGCCGCCGCTTGGGCTGCGCGTTTTGAGCCCCCATTAGCGGTCGCGGCTGAAAAGCCTTCGACTTGTACCTCAACCGTAAATGCCGGGCGATGGGCGGGTCCTTCGTGATTGAGGACGCGATAGGATGGCGCGCCAATACCCTTCGCCTGTGACCACTCTTGCAGTTCAGTTTTTGGGTCGCGGAACCGTTTCGTCAGTGCATCAATGTTTGGGGTCCAGAATAAATCAAATGCTCCCTCTGCAGCTGGGAGTCCCCCGTCGATATAAAGAGCGCCTAAGATGGCTTCACAAGCATCGCCTAGAATACCCGTCTTTTTCCGTCCGCCGGCGTTATCTTCTTGCTCAGACAGGCGTAACGCAGATCCGACGTTCCACGCTTTTGCTGCTTTTGCGCAACTTTCCTTGCGCACCATTGCGTTTAAGCGGGGCGCTAAATCGCCTTCTTTCATATTCGGGTATTTTCGCCAGAGCGCCTCCGCGGTGAGTAGCCCGAGGACTCGATCGCCGAGAAACTCCAGGCGTTCCAGATCCTTCAGCTTATTGCCGCCGCCGGAAAGGCTAGAATGCGTGACGGCGCGGACGAGAAGCTCCGGGTCTTTGAAGGTGTAGCCAAGCCGTTCTTGAAGCGCTTTTATCTCTGCGTCATCGCTCATTCGACGGGATCAAAAATACGGCCATAGCGCACTGAGAACGGCCATTTCCATACTTGCCACAACGCGGCGTCTGATCCGTCAACGGAAAAGAAGAGACGCTCCGCGCGTCCGACGATATCATCCTTGTGGATGTACCCGACCTGGGCGTAAACCCGGCTGTCTTGCGACTGATCGCGGTTGTCGCCCATCATAAAATAATGGTCCGCAGGCACCTGATAGGGCCCTACATTGTCAAGGCTACCGCGGTCGCCACTACATTCAATGACGGTATATGTAACGCCTTCAGGCAAAGTTTCTTTATATAGAGGGGCTGGTTCTGGACTAGCGCCGCCAAACCGGCCGCCGCAAAGCCCGGTGACGTTCTCCACAAACTCTTTCTTTATCGCAACGCCATTTATGTGAAGCCGTCCATCAATCACTGAAATTGAGTCGCCCGGCAGACCGATTACACGCTTAATATAGTCTTTATTCGCATCGCGACGGTTCTTAAAAACGACAACATCGCCCCGCTCCGGCGCGCTGCCCAGAAGGCGACCGTTGATGTTCATGCGGGTGAATGGATAAATCAGCGAGGCGCGGGAGTAGCCGTAGCTTGGTTTTGACACGAACAAAAAGTCGCCAACCAGCAAATTAGGCTTCATTGAGCCCGACGGGATGTTAAAGGGCTGGAAAATTATGATGCGAAGCACCAGCGCAATAGCGACAGCGACGGCAACAGTTTTGACCAGATCAATGGCCTCTTCGCGCGCAGTCATCGGCTTTTTCTCAGCCATGGCACCCCTCAACTAAACACTCATCACACAACAAAGCAGTTCAATAATTCGTTTATAACGAACGCCGCGTTATGGGGCTTTTTCGATAATCAATCAACGGCGAGACCGTCTTGCGATAGGAGATTTCAAGGCCTTGACGCGGCCAGGCGCCCTGCTATTTCGGCCTCTGCGCCAAATAAGGCCTCAATAATTACAAAGGCTTGCGCCCAAGGGAAATCATCGGTGATGGTCAGATGAATATAAGCCTGCCCGCCTTCCGGCGTCATCTGCTCAAGGCGGCGAAGCGCCCCGCCGGTCAGCGCCATGGTGGGGCGTCCCGAGGGTAGGTTCACGACACCCATATCCCGCCAGAAAACACCGTTCGAGAGCCCGGTGCCGAGGGCCTTCGCGCACGCCTCCTTCGCCGCAAATCGTTTGGCATAAGACGCGGCGCGCAGTTTTCGTCGGTCAGATTTACGACGTTCAATCTCCGTGAATACACGGTTCGGAAAGCGCTCTGGGTGCCGTGTGAGCGTTTTTTCCACCCGCTGGATATCGATCAAATCACTTCCGAGACCTAAAATCATCAACCGACCACCCTAATACTAATAGTGGCCGCCAGTGCGGGCGTCTTCCATTAGGCGTTTCATTTCTCGAATTGCCTCATCAAGACCCATCAACACAGCTTCACCAATCAGGAAATGCCCAATGTTCAGCTCACGGATTTCATCAATTGCAGCGACGGGTTGCACATTGTGGAACGTTAATCCGTGTCCGGCGTGCGGTTCGATCCCAAGTTCGCCCGCGAAAGCCGCCGCATCTTTTATCAGATTGAACTCGTGCTCAATTTTGGCGGGTTGGGTCGCTAAGCACGCTTCAAAATACGCGCCCGTGTGAATTTCGATAACCGGCGCATTCGCCGACTTTGCTGCTTCGATTTGTTTCCGATCGGGATCAACAAACAACGACACACGGATACCCGCATCACCCAAGTCGCGAACATAGGGCGCGATAAAATCAAGCTGCCCAACAACATCGAGCCCGCCTTCTGTTGTTCGCTCATTTCGGTTTTCCGGAACAAGACAACACGCATGCGGGCCGAGCTCAGAGGCAAGTTTGTGCATTTCCGCTGTGGCGGCCATCTCAAAATTCAATGGCCCCCGGATCGACTCTTTCAAGCGCCTCATGTCGTCATCGCGGATATGGCGGCGATCCTCGCGCAAGTGCGCCGTGATGCCGTCGGCGCCCGCGGCTTCCGCTAATAATGCTGCACGCACCGGATCCGGATGATCCCCGCCGCGCGCGTTACGAATGGTCGCCACGTGATCGATATTGACGCCAAGCCTGACGGGCAGCTTTGACATGCTTGCACCCTGCTCTTTCTATCAATGGCCTACTGACTAAGCCCGCGACTGCCGGGTTTCACTGGCGGTATTTCGCGCAGATGCGGCGGCAGTCGGTCTGGGTCGTAGGTTTCAACAGAAATAGACGCAAGCGGCAGCATTGGCGCACCAATCTCCGCCTTACCCATGGAGCGATCGATAAGGCAGGCGAGACCAAGGACCTGCGCCCCACACCGACGCACCGCGTCAATGCATTCGCGCGCCGAAAGCCCGGTCGATACGATGTCTTCAACGACGAGAACGCGCTTTCGCCCGGGTAGTGCAAACCCACGCCGAAGCTTAAATTGCCCGGCAACCCGTTCCACGAACATGAAGGGCGTGTCTAGCTGGCGCGCCGTTTCATAGCCGAACGTGATGGCGCCCATGGCCGGTGACACGACGGCATCAATGCGCTCGCCAAAGGCGGCCTTTGCGCGCTGGGCGAGCGCTCGGCACAGGCGCGTCGTTCGCGCCGGATCAGTGCCAACAACGGACTTATTAAGGTAAGTGTCGCTCCGGAGCCCCGAAGAAAGAATGAAGTGTCCCTTCAGAAGGGCTCCTGCATCTTCAAACTCGCGCAACACATCATCCGTTTTCATTGTTTTTCCCTTCATTGCGCACAGCCGAAAGCACCGTCGATAGGGAGCGTAAACCCGCCATCATTTGTGCGAGCGCGCGGGTACCGCTGATCTCAACATCGATTGCGAGGGTTTGAAAGTCACCCGCCCCGCCGGTTATCCGTATATTGAGGATTGAAACGCCGTACCGGGCAATCACGCCGGCGACTTCAGACAAAACGCCGATTTCGTTCTTTATTGTGAGGACAATTATTGTACGCGCAATGGCGTCAACATCATCGCGCCAGCGCAGATCAATCCAGCAGGACTGCGGCGGATCTTCAGTCGCAAGCCGATCGCAATAGATCGCATGCACATCAACCAGGTCGCCCGTCGCATCCCTAATCCCAACAATGCGTTCGCCATTAATCGGCGTACAGCAGCGCGCCATTCGCACAACCCCATTTGCTGGTAAGCCGATAATTGCGCGCCGGGGACGAAATGGCTGGGCGTCGCCAACCTGGAGTTCACCACTTAATTCGTGGTCCGCGCCAGGGAAGACCGCCTCAATGAGCGTATTTACGGTGAGCTCTGCGCGTCCGATTTTCGCCAATACATTATCAACGCTGTCTTCCCCGAGCCTCTCCAGCGCCGCCCTCACCACTTGGGCGGAAAAATCAAGTTGGGTTTCGTTGAAGACGTTTTCAGCGAGGCGCCGCCCCAGTTCAATCTGTTCGGCGCGCTCCATCCGCTTGATCCGCCGGCGGATCGCTGAGCGAGCACGCCCTGTGATAACCATGGTTTCCCACTCGGCGGGCGGCGGCGAATTTTCGCTTCTCAGCACTTCAACCACGTCGCCGTTTTTGAGCGGCGTCCGCAGCGGACGGGTACGTCCATTAATTTTGACGCCGATGCAGGCGTCGCCAATGTCCGTATGCACAGCATAAGCGAAGTCCAAGGCCGAGGCGCTTTTTGGCAACGCAATGACGCGGCCTTTAGGCGTAAACGCAAAAACCTGATCCTGAAAAAGTTCAAGCTTTGCGTAAGCAAGCGCCTCATCGGCGTTTTCGCCCGCTTGAAACATTTCAACGAGCCGCCGCGGCGTTTCGTAGGGGTCGTGTTTTAGAGCCGGGCGAATTTCAATTGAGCGCCCTTCGCCAGCGCCCGCGTTCGGGTCCTTATACTGCCAATGCGCGGCAACGCCCCGCTCCGCCGCGTCGTGCATTTCAACGGTGCGGATCTGCACTTCGATGCGTTGGCGTCCGCCATCGGGGCGCGGCGGCCCAATCACAGCAGTATGAATTGATTGGTACCCGTTTGGCTTTGGAGACGATACATAGTCGTCAAATTCATCGGGAATGATGCGCCAATTGGTATGAACAACGCCAAGGGCGCGATAACAGTCCTCAACCGACGTCGTCATGAAGCGAAACGCATAAATATCCGCGAGCTCTTCAAAGGAGACGTTTTTCGCCGCCATCTTCCGCCAAATCGAATATGGGCGCTTCTCGCGCGCAAAAACCTCAGCGTCGACGCCTGCGTCGCTCAATAAATCTCGGAACGCGGTCGCGATCGCGACGACGTCTTTAACGACCCCCTCCTGCAAGGCGCAAAGGCGGTTATCAATTGTCGCGAAGGCTTCCGGATTGATCTCTTTGAACGAAAGGTCTTCCAATTCCTCGCGAATGCGGTGAACGCCAATACGGCCCGCGAGCGGGGCAAAAATTTCCATCGTCTCGAGCGCGATGCGCCGGCGTTTTTCCGGCTTTGGATGGAAATGCAGTGTACGCATATTATGCAAACGGTCGGCCAATTTGACGAGGAGCACGCGAACATCGTTGGCCATGGCGACAACAAGTTTGCGGAAATTCTCCGCCTGCTTACTCGCCTCGCCCTGGTGCTCTATTTGCGACAGCTTCGTCACGCCGTCCACAAGCATGCCAATCTCGCGCCCGAAGAGCGCAGAAATTTCGTCTACGGTTGTCTCCGTGTCTTCAACGACATCATGCAAAAGCGCGGTGACAACAGTGGCCGGATCAGCGCGCAACTCGGTCAAAATTTGAGCAACAGCCAGCGGATGAGAGAAGTATGGATCGCCCGACTTGCGGGTCTGACCGCCGTGGGCCTTCATCGCAAAAACGTAGGCGCGGTTTAATAGATCCTCATCTGCGCTCTCGTCATAGGCGCGGACGAGATCGACGAGTTCGTACTGCCGGATTATTTGAACTGGCGGAGCCTCGTTCGGCGCTTCCGCAGAACTCTCATGAGGCGGAGTTTTTTGCGCTTCAGTCGGTGGTCGAGAAAAGCGAGTTTCTTCCGCCCGGTCGACAGACGCGATCGTGTCCGGCGCAGGCGGGCCCGCGTTGTTCGCTGCATCAGCTTTAGCGGAGGGGTGTTGGCGAGATTGAGGCTCTTCCATGGCCCACGTGGTGCGTGCTCCTATCTCAGCCCTTTGGCAATGATTGCGGCGTCGTTAGACCCGCTGCTTTGATAGCCTGCAGCAATTCATCTTCATTCGTCGCGTCAAATTCAGGCGTCTCGGCGCTTTCGCCTGTTTCCTGTTCGCGTTCTTCCTCAACTTCCGTCTGTTTCTGCAGCGATACGACAAGATCTTCCGTGACGGCGTCTGGCTGCAACTTATCGTCAGCGATTTCGCGGAGGGCGACGACTGGATTTTTATCGTTATCGCGCTCAACCAGAGTTGCTGCGCCGGACGACAACATCCGCGCGCGATGGGCGGCGAGGAGAACCAGATCAAACCGGTTTGACACTTTATCTACGCAGTCTTCAACGGTTACACGCGCCATTCACAACTCCAAAAAAGCATTTCCATACAGATATCTACGCCTGCTTCGGAAAACAATCCCATTGGCGAAAGTGTTTGCTTTTAATTCGAAGGCGGGCATCGCCTCGCGACCATCATTAATTTAGAGCGTGCTCAACCTGCAGGGAGAGGCTCTGCCTCGATTTTCGTGAAGCCTTCAAGCAGCTGTTTCGCGGTCTTGCCGTTGGCCGCCGGCAACGGCCAGTCGGGCGCGATATCAGCGATTGGCGCCAAGACAAAATCGCGTTCGAGCATGCGCGGGTGCGGAAGAATTAAGCCCGTCTCCAGTGACGACTGCGCACCAACCCCGCGCGCGGCGTTCAAGACCCTATCGCCAAAGGTCAAAAGATCGAGGTCGAGGGTTCGCGGCCCGTTTTTTCGCGAACGCACCCGACCAAAGGCGGCTTCAATGCCATGCAAGGCCTGTAGGAGGTTTATCGGCTCAAGATCTGTTTCTAAAGCGGCGACCGCATTCACAAATTCGGGATCGTTGCGGTCCGGCCATGAAGGCGAGGAGTAAAACCGGGAAACAGCGCTTATCTCGCCGAGATTACCAAGAGCTTTGATCGCTCTTTTGATGACGTTTTCGGGAGATACGCC
>JBCCTV010000010.1:0-29933 GCA_039197915.1 Pseudomonadota bacterium
ATTTTATTCGATACCGCTACAAGGCTTCATGCATTTTCAGGCCGACTAATTTGGCATAGGAGTATTCGTTAAAAGTTCGCTCAAAGAATATTTTAAACGCCCAAGCACCGTCTCTAAAGCCCCGTTAGCTTGCTGGGCGATCGTTTTCCGTAAACCGCTTCTAGGCGAGGCACGCCAAGCTTTGCAGCCGAGAAATCGCAACGGTTCGCCCAAACACTTGATGTTCTGAAGACGGATAACACGACCCGACGGTGACAGTTGATTCACTGATGCATGTGAGAATTGCTTACGCCATCGATAAGTGCAGTGGCCGCATTATCCGTCGGCATCAACCAAATCGGTGACGACCACGCCATTTCGACCGTCATTTGGTTTGCGAGCGGTGACGAACAAACCTCCGGCTTTTCGTCCTCCGTTAACGCGTCGCATTGCGCCTTACTCCAGCGTGGTGACGGCGTTTCGACCGTTCTTAAATAATAATAGGTGGCTTCATCCGGCGAATAGCTATCATCTGTATAAAGCGCACACAGAGCATCTGCGCCGTTTTCACTTGTTTGAAGATCGATGACCGACGTATTCTTCTGACCGTCGGCGTCAATCCATCCCTTCACCAATTGAAGTTTTTGGAGCGGGCCAGACAAGGCATCGCGGGTGGCCTGGGCAAGGATGCCGAAAGGCTCGTCCTCACTAGGAAGACGGCTCCCCATTGGCGTACCAAATTCATACGCCGCCTCAAGCCAATTATCTTGCGAACAGATATCTTCGTTGTACCGGCCAATAAAAAATCGTGGCTCGATGCGGGGGCCCGAGGTTCCAAAGGCTTCGCGACGCTTCATTGAGTGAAAAAGGGCGTCGCGCGAGTTTTCAACGGCGTAAACGCCAGCCAGCCCCCCTGGATTGGACAACAAGCGATTGAACCGGCCGAGGGAGGCCTCCCCCAGCCTGCCTTCTAGCTCCGTCTCGTAGGCGATATGGCCTGCGAAGCTCGCCTCATCCGTCGCGCCGGCCGCCCCTAAATGTGTGTCGGTGCTCGCGATGAAGCCAAATTCATAGGGGTTTACGCCCTCCCTGCCTTCCTCACCCATACCTTCGAGGAGCGCCCCGCGAGCGAAATCTCTGGAGGATAAGCAAAAGCCCTCATACTGATTGGTTTTTTCATTAAAGTTATCATCAGTACACTCAGGGCTTTGAACAGTCTTGAGCGCCGGAAGAATGCGATTGACGAAAACCGCACGTTCCTGCTTACCGAACTGGCGCATTGCCTCCACGTCGCACAATTCGTCAACGTCGCCCAGAACATCATTGGCGCCGTTCAAACATTCAGACGCGCCCTTATGTTGCATTAATTCAACTAAACGATCAAAAGCGCCCCTCAACTGCCGGGTCGCCGCCACAGTCTCGGCGGGCAGGCCTTCTGTTTCTCGCAAATTGAACGCGTTGCCGCCCGAAATGTTTGAATTGTGGGGTATGGAAAGCACATCACAGTTTTCAATGTTCTGGCGGCAATCAATCTCAAGCTTACTGAGTATCTCGTAGGTTGTTGTCGCGTCAAAAAATGACGCTGCTTTCTCCGGAACGCTCGTGTTACGGAAGATCATGTTACGGTGCATATGTTGCGCATTTGGCGAGCGGGTGTATTCGTACCCAACAAATGACGTGAAGCTGCAGTCCGATGATCGATCATATGCTTTTTCCGCAGACGCGATGATCTCTTGCCACACCAGTTTATCTGCTTCGCTGCAATCCTTGCCGTCCTCGCCACAGACCGGTTTGTTACGCGATGGTTCGATACTGCTGTTTTGCGTCATGAATACCCGGACGCCGGCTTCACCGCCGCGTCGAAATTTTTGACATTGCGGCGTTTCGTATCCGGGGAATGCCCCCTCTATTCGGCATATGTACCCTTCACCGAAGGTTTCAGCGTGGTCGGTTACCGACGCGAAATCCAAAGGACGGGACAAGGCAATTTTCCGCCCTACGCCGCCCGTTGGCGTAGGCAATGAAATTTCCGCACCTTTCGCAAATGCGTACACATCATCCGGATACGTTCTAGTGCCGTCCGGGAAAGCATCGGCTGATAAGGCGGTATGGATATGCAGATCGCCGAAAAACGCCTTTTTATTTGGGTATTGGACAGCGCAGCGTTCACGCTCCTCCGTATATGAAAAGCTTGGCTGATACCCAAAGGCATATTCCTCCGGCAAGCTTTTTTCCGATTTCGGCTTAGACACAATGATGGTTTTATCGATTTCATCACGGTTGATAGAGCTGAGGATCAAATAACCGCCAGCCAGAAAAACGCTTAAGCCGACCACCCCCAACAAAACGCTGAGTAGCACCTTTTTAATCATCCGCTTACCACCTATTCACTTACACCAATATCGGCCTGGACGCCGTTCACCTGCACTTCAAGTTCGCTTGGTGTGATCTATATCCGAAAAAGCTAAACCGCCGGCCGTTCACCACCGCACAACACGTCTGTAACCAACTCTGTGTCCATGTATTCCTTAACCTCAATAATTTTTTCATCCTTGAACCGAAACAGAAAATGGTATTGATTTTTATACTGATTACTGGATGCATGGATGCTGTCGCTTTCCGCTTCAACGGCAACGAAATCACCCTCCGCCACCATGGTGTGGACGTGATAAGTCATCCCATCTGGAAAGGCGTCTAAGATCTGAGATGCGAACATGGCGATTTGATCTTTCGATTTCCAGCCCGAAATGAGCGTTTTGCCAGCAGTCCAAAGGCGCATTTCATCATGGTAAAGATTAAGTAGAGCGTCTACGTCATTGCGCATCAGCACATCAAACCAGGCACGCACGGTCGCCTTATGGGCTTCAATTGACACGGTCACCCTCCTCCCAATCCTTGAGCGCTATTTTTCTAGGAGATTATAACGACCGCACCACGACAACAATGGGCGCCCTGCTGATCCTGTCGGGCGTGCCCGAAAAACGAAAACCAAGCGAACGCCTTTCCGCATGGGACATGCGTTTGACTTATGCGCGAGGAAGGGCAACCATTTCATACCGACTGAGTAAACGCTCGGAGTTTTCCCATGGACAAAGACTTATTTCCCGCTGGCGCCACGGTCGTCTTTGGCGCAACCGGAGGCATCGGTTCCGTTGTTGCGACAGAGTTCGCCGGCGCTGGCAGCGATGTCGCGATCATGTACCGCTCGAAAGAAGACGTGGCGCATGGCGTGGCTGAGAAAGCTCAAGCACGCGGCCGAAAGTCAAGCGTGCACCAGTGCGACGTGACCGATCAATCCGCTGTGAAAGCGGCGCTGGCGCAGGTGATTAAAGAGCATGGCCGTATCCACACGCTCGTCTGGGGCGCCGGTCCCTTAGTTGACCAGGTTTTCATCAATGAGTGCTCGCTCGATCAGTGGCGAAAAGCAATCGACGTCGAAGTGCACGGATTTTTTACCGCCACCACAAGTCTCCTACCGCATATGCGCGAGATGGGCGGCGGATCAATTGTTCACCTCGGGTCCGCCGGTGACGTGAGCTTTCCGCCTAAGGACGTTTTGTCGGTTGCGCCGAAAGCCGCCAATGAAAGCCTCGTTCGGGGTATCGCCCGGGAGGAAGGCGTCTATCAGATCCGGGCAAACAGCGTTCTCGTTGGGGTTATCGAGGCTGGTATGTTCCTCGAACTCACCAAACAGGGTGTTTTTGACGATGCTTGGGTGCAAGAGGTGCAGAAGGGCTTAGCCTTGAAACGATGGGGACAGCCTGAGGAAATCGCCCAAGCGGCGATTTTCCTTTCCTCAAACAACGCCCTTTATGTGACGGGTCAACAAATCAGCGTTTCCGGTGGGTACGGACTTTAGCCGATTCTTGCCACCCGTTACCCCAAGCCGGCTTACGGCGCCGCAGCGGTTTTGGGCTGAATGCGTAAACGCCCCCACTGGGTGCCCAAGAATACCCGGCCTTTTTCGTCGATAGTCGGACCAGAAAAGGCATTGTTATATTTCTGTCCACCAATGACGTAGTGAAAGGTTGGTTCGCCGCTTAACCAATCCACCGCTTCCAGGGTCCATTTGTTATCCCGGGCGCCGATGAAATAAAGCTGCTTTGACCCTACGGAGACCCAGGGCACACCGTTCGGTGAACTGATTTTTTCATTGGTCCACGCAACCTCTAAACGGCGCGCAACAGGGTTCCATTGGAATTTTTGAATGCCGTAAGGTTGGAATTTTGGGTTGCTGCCGAGCGGGCCGATTGCCGCGCCGCGCGCGACCCCTTCCTTCGGCATAAAGAACGGTGTGTTCCGTGGTGTATTGTTGACGACAAGCGCGCCGTAGCCCGCGACAATGACCGTTTGTTCGGACTGAATGCGTTGAACGTTAAGTTCGCCCATGGTCGCCGGCGCCATGGCGGCGATCCGACGGGACGGCGCGCCTTCAAGCGTTTTCCAATCGGCCGGGATTTCATCGCGCCAAAACAACGTCACATTCATGCGAATATCGCCGTCGGTGATGACGACAAAGCGATCCTCTTCGCCGAATCCCATCAGACTTGGCGTTGCTCCGGTGCCCTCGCCTGTACCGTTGCGGTAGGGCACGCTCCAGGCGCCGTCCTTTTCGTCTGTCGACAGATTTTCGCCGTCCCAAACGACCTTATGCATGTGGTCTCTAGACGCGACGTAAATTCCCCCGGCATCATCAACGGCGACAGAATTTCTTACCCAGCCATACCCCGTTCCATGGGACGACGTATCCTCCGTATCGGCATTTTTCAGTTTTACCGAACGATAGGATTTCAGGTCGCGCGAAACCGCGATCATATGACCCTGCTCGGTTGGGAATACGAGCCAACCATCATAGGTCAAATTCATACCGACGCTTGGGCCTGCTTCCGCGTCCGGCATTTTAAAGGACGCTTTTTGCACGATGCCCGAGCTCGGGTCGCCATCAATTTCATCGCCATAGGCAACAATAGACCCGTCGCGATTGGCGAGATAAAACCAGCCGTTTGATCCGACAACCGCATAAACGCCGGAAAGACTTTTAAGCGGCATTAATGCCCGAATGGCCGTGACAACCGCCGTGGCCCCGTTATTGCGATCGAGCTTAGCCGTCAGGTTCTCCGCCCACTCCTGCGTATATTTTTCGGCGTCTGGAGACGGGAGATGGGCTAAAATCTCGTACGTCTCTTCGTTGATCTTGTAGACGCCGTTTACACCGTTCGCCCAAAGAATCCGCGAGCCATCTGGGTAGAGACCAGATGTGTAGGCGCCAAAATAACCAGGCCCTAAGAATACATAGAGAAGCTCATCGGGCCGCAGTTGCCGCGTCACGTCCAAAGGCCCAGGCAAAGCTGTTGCGTCTTGTTGCGCCGGCTCCCCATGGGGCATCGGGTTCACCCCGTCCGCCGCATACGGATTACGGGGCGCCAAGGCCATGTCTAGCGGCGCACTGGTAGGATCGGCCATAGGCCTGGCAACTGGCAAATCGAGGTCGGTGCGCGGCGTTGATTGACCGCCGCACGCCGCAAGAGACGCAAGCAGTAAAGGAACTGCGAAGCGGCCGAGGCGTCGAGTTCTTGAAATTACGAAATTCAGCGCAGCCGCAAGGCGCGTAGGAGACGCAGGTTTTTCGTGAAATAGGTTGAAACTACTCATAAATAATCCGCCCGCGTTCGCCATAAGTCTGCTGCAAGACCCGCGATTTTAGCGGACCGAAGCCAGACCAAGCATCCTCATTAACGCTCTCCGCCGGCAACACCGCGGCGGCGTAGTCAAGCGGTGCGCGCCACCCAGGATGCGGTTGGATTTTAACGTATGTTCCACCGACCGGATGCTGGGCGAGGCGCTTATCGAGCAGGTTTTGCAAGCGTTCGACGATTTGCGGATTATCGGCCGATACGTCAGTGGACTCATTCGGGTCGCCCCAGACGTTGAACAACATCGTTTCAACGGACGTGGACCGCCGTTGATGATCAACCTTTTGATATAACTTCCACGGCCCGTCCAATACGCCATATTGAAAAACATTGTATACGGATATATTTGATGTAAAAAACAGAGGGTCTTTCCGCTGGATGGCGCCGGCGCCCAAGATTGCGTCCCAACGACTGACGCCGTCAATTTCCCGTGTGTTTTGCGGTGTTACATCAGCCGCTTCCGCGAGCGAAGGAAAAACATCGAGGACTGACACAACGGCGTCATTGATAACACCGCCTGGAATTACCGCTGGCCACCGCAGTAAGGCATTGACCCGAACGCCCCCTTCAAAAGGCGTCAACTTTTGACCGCGGAGCGGATCATTGCTCGCGCCGAAGCCTTTAAAACCGCCATTGTCCGAGAAAAACAGGACGATCGTGTTTTCCGCCAGATTTTCTTCCGTCAACGCATCAAGGATACGGCCGATCGCCTGGTCCATGCTATCAACCATTGCGGCATAGGTCTTTTTTGGGCTGCCGGGCAAATCAAGCCGCCCGCCATATTTCGCAATGTCTTCGTCTTTCGCCTGAACCGGGGAATGGGGCGCCAAAAACGGGACATACAGAAAAAATGGCGCAGACGGATCACGTAATTCCTTTATATAGCGCACCGCCTGGTCGCCATGGACGTCAGTCGCGTATTCGCCGTCATGGCGCACGGACACGCCATTTTCCTGAAAATCATAGCCGCTGGCGAAGCTATGGGAAAAATAGTCCACATCCGTATTAAAATGTCCGTAAAAATGATCAAACCCGCGGGCATTTGGGGTGTGCTGTTCAATGGTGTGCCCTAGGTGCCATTTCCCAACGATCGCTGTTTGGTAACCCGCGCCCTTAAAGGTTTCAGGCATAAAGTGTTCCACGGGCGACACGCCGCCATTATCCCACGCCATTAAAACCGCATGGGCGACACCCATCCGGATTGGATCTTTCCCGGTCATCAAAGCGGCCCGGGTCGGTGTACAGAACGGTGTTGCATAGAAACGCTCGAGACGCATGCCCTCAGCCGCGAGCCGGTCCAGGTTTGGGGTTTCGATATCCGAGCCCCGATAGCCAACGTCAGCCCAACCCAAGTCATCAGCAAGAAGAATAATGACATTAGGCGCCGGAGCATCCGGCGCCCGCTGTTGGACTAACCTATTTAGATTTTCGGTAGCAACACTTTGTACAGAGAGGTTTGCGCTAGACCCACTGCGATTTTTAAAAATAAAAAATCCGCCGGCGACCAAAACCACCAATGCGACAACTCCCAACAAACGAAACATTCGGCACCCCGATAGACATAGTGGTTATTTCACTCGCGCAGCATTCTAAAAATAGCGCATCAGAGCAAGCGCCGCGCGCACCCGCAGGCGCAAATCCGCCGCGTAAATTTTCAAGTTGCATTGCGTTTCGCAGGTGCAAAAAAAAAGCGTTTCCCCGACCTCAGCGTCAGAGAAACGCTTACCTAAGAGCCAGCATTTTCGAGGCTTAGTCGGTTACCCTCGCCTCGATAGATCAAGACGCCTTATATTGCGGCGTTTTATTTGCTGACTGAATAATGCCTTCGAATGTGTTTTCGGGGAGGAGCTTGAACAACGGCCCCATCATCGCAACGTCTTTGCCGACAAGATAGGATGGCTTCCATTTTGCTTTATCAAGCAGCCCCAAGACCTGATCCACAACGACTTCCGGTGGGTTCCCCTTTTCGATCGCCTCTGGCAGGACTTCCGTCGTCGTATGCTTATGATGCGGTCCATAGACCTCATTCATTTCATCAGAAACCTTCGACCAAATGACCTTCGTCGACTCCCGTGAATTCGCTGTCATGTGGGTTTTTACAGCCCCAGGCTCAACTGCCGTAACCTGAATGCCGAAGGGGGCGAGCTCGTGGCGTAGTGTGCGGGTTAATCCGACAACCGCATGTTTTGACATATTATAAGCGCCGGAACCAACCGGATTCGCCTTAACCGCGCCCGATGCAAAATTGATGATGCGCGACGACGGCGCCCCGCGTCTAACAGCGGGAAGAAACGCTTGAACGACGCGCAACGTTCCCCAGGTGTTTATTTCAAAGAGCCTTTTTGCTTCCTCGATGGAAAAGCCTTCAACAACGCCCTGCGCCGTGTTTGCAATCCCGGCGTTGTTGATAAGCAGATCCAAGGGGGCTCCCGCAAGGTGCTCTTCAACTGTTTTTGCGCTCGCCTTTACTGAAGCATCGGAGGAAACGTCCTGCTCGACCTTGATGATGTTCGCGTGATCGCCCAACTCGCTTGTGTCAGCGCCTTCTAAAACGCCCGCAAAAACCTTCCAGCCGCGCTCCGCGAGTTTGCGCGCCTTCAATGCGCCCATACCCATTGCTGCGCCTGTGATTACAACTGTCTTCTGGTTCGACACCTTAGCTCTCCGCTTTCATTCCGTTGGTTGGTAAGACTAATTCCGTACACGTTTTGTGTGATCAGCTTGCTCTCACGAGCGTCTTTCAACGCGTTGCCGTTGTCAGGAAGACGGCCCGATCGGGGAGAGAGTAAGCTTCGCGCTTCCCTCCGAGAAAACGCTCTACAACTTCGCCCGTTGAGTGGAAATGGACGTCGGAAAAACCGGCGTCTTTTAGGCGCTCTTCCAAGTCAGCCTCCGTATACCGACTGACGAAGGGCTCGCCCATATCCTCAACAACCTTGGCAAGCTGTTCTACTGCGTCGGGGGTCAGTTGGTCATCATGCGCCGTATCCGGCATCACGAAATCCATTATTAGCTTTGACGACGTGGGGAACTGGGCGAGCGCCTTAAACGTCGACTGCACTGAGGCGTCGGTTAAATACATTTGCACGCCCAAAAAGGCGAACAGAGTCGTTTTCGCGTCATCTACGCCGCCAGCGCGCAAGGCGTCCGTCAGTGTCTGGCGTTCAAAATCATAACTGACAAAGCTTAAGTCAGCGGGCAAATCAACGGCGGCGTCCGCAAGCCGCTTGCGCTTCATCGACTGACTGTCCGGGTGGTCAACTTCGAAAATAGGGACGCCTTCAAGGGCGCTGCGGTTGCGGTAGGCGGTCGTGTCAAGGCCAGCGCCGAGCAAAACAAACTGCTCCAGCTCATTCGCACGCTTCATATCGCGGATGGTCTCTTCGACAAGCCGCGAGCGAACACAAACTGAATGCTCAATGCGCTTGACGAAGGTCGCCGCCGTTTCTCGGTCAGAAAGCTTGGCGAAGCCGTCGACCACGCCGTCGACTTGCGCCTGCAATACATCCGACGAAGGCAGACCCATCAAAGGCATCGCCAGCGAATCCTCAAGGATCTTCGGCTCCGGCGCGTTTAAGAAGTGATGCGCCCGAAGCAAGGATACGAAAACGGCCGTTTCGCTTGCGGCTCCTTCATTCATTCCGACGTCTCCACTTTATTGAGTTTTTGCGGGCTGTTTGAGCGAACCCGAATAGGCAGGCGCTAGAGCTTTGATGCGCTGCAACAAGAAATCGCCATAGGGTGACCAAGCGGAAACCTTAATGTCGCAGAGAAATAAAACGTATCGGCCCTACCCACGCGGTCAAACAAAAATCGCCGCATTCGTCGCTATGCCGCATGCACATTCAAGCGGGCGCAGTCTGAATTATCATTGACTTAACCAGTGTCGCAAACGATTATTCGAACGTCGTTCGGAAATCGCGGCTTGTGTTTGTTGGGCGCTTCCGAACAATAAAAATGTAAGACATTTACTCGCATTGCTTCGACATGAAATGCGGTGTGGGTTGAACTAGACAAGAGCGCGGAATGAGCGCCAACAAAACGATCAACGCGTCTGAATTGGGTTAACCGGTTAACCCTGACGCCGGGAACAAGCTGCGGAGGCACAAATGAACGCACCGTTTAATCGCGATATCATTCAGACCGGGGACGAGCTTGAACGCTGTCCGTTCCCGATCCCCTACGGATGGTACAACATTAGTTTTTCGCACGAGCTAAAGGCTGGCGAAATCAAAATTGAAAAAGTGTTCGGAAAAGAGTGGGTCTTGTTCCGAGGTGAAGACGGATCGGTTGGGATGACCGATCCTTATTGCCCGCACCTAGGCGCACACCTTGGCCACGGCGGAAAGGTCGTTGGCGACAATATTCAGTGCCCGTTCCACCACTGGGAGTTTAACAGCGAGGGTTGGTGCAAAAACATCCCCTACGGCAAGGTCATGCCAGGGATTGCGAAGCGCAAGCCGATCCTGAAGGCGTTGCCAGTCGTGGAAAAATACAACGTCATTTGGGCTTGGTACCATCCCCAAGACGTTGAACCGATGTGGGACATTCCGGTCGTACCGGAGATGGAAGACCCGGAAAACCACGTCGAGCCGCGCTACCATATGTGGGATATCGGCACGTGCATCCAGGAAATGGGTGAAAACTCAGTAGATACGCCTCACCTGAAGTTTTTACACGGTGCACCGATCATTCCGTCGGTTGACGCAAAGGCCGAAGGGCACATTTGGCACTATGACATTATGGATGGCTACATCGTCGGCGAAAGCCACGGGCCAGGCATCCCATTGAACCGTCACTCAAAAGACGGCGTTTCAATGCTTATGTTCGCCATGCCGACACCGACCGACGCTGAAATGTCGCGGGTTCGGATGATGTTCACCTGGAAGAAATACGACGAAGGCTCGAAAGAAGCGGCGATTGCTGAACACCTGTACCAGCACTCGATCGGAGAAGCCGAAGGCGAAGACTCCGCCGGCTTTGAAAGCGTTGATCTGATCGTTTGGGACAACAAGAAGTATCGCCCGAAGCCGCTCCTTTGCGATGGCGATGGACCGATCATCGCCTGGCGGAAGTACTTCCGACAGTTCTACGTTGACCTTGACGAAACGAACGCTGCCGTCGCTATGTAGTCTGACTGCAGACTAAAGAGAAATCTGGAAAACCCGCCAGTCAGGGATTGGCGGGTTTTTCTATTTCGAAAGTTGCACAGTCCGGCTCTTATAACGCCGCTATCGCCGCGCGGGTTGTGCGCAGGCGCGCTGTCAGCCAATAAATCTCGTAGGCGTTTCCGAGCTCAGACTTCGCCCGCTCCAACAAAAAGTTCAACGCATCCGCCCGCAATTCCAGCGCTGGCGGATCTTGCGGATCATTTTCCAAGACGACGTCGACAAGATGCAACGCGTGCAAGGGACGGCCCGCGTCGAAATGCGCCCGAGCGCGCGAAACAATCGCAACAGCGCCGGACGCCTCAACAAGATCAGATGCTACTGCTGACGCCGGAACTTCGTAAAGCTCCGTCGTGCGATCAAAGTGAAACCAGGTCGCGTAATACTCCCATATGCTTTTAACAGCCCAGGAAACGCGGCCATGTTCCTGGCTGAGCGACAACGCCTCCGGTAGCGTCACCTCCGCCATTAAGTCGTATACCGACTTACCAGCGTTCATCCCTTTAACGGTTTCATCATGAACGTACTGAACGGCATCGCGCATTTTCACTAAACCGTCCATAATAGCCGCCATATCTGTCTGGGGAGCCAAGTGGCTTGGCACAATGATCTCAGGCTGGAGACCAATCACGGTTTGCAGGGAATTGATGTACTCGATCGGCTTGCGTATTTTTTCGCCGCGCATTGTAAAAATGTTTGGGAACTGAGGAAAAAGAGGGCCGAAAAAATCACCTGAAAACAAGATTTTCTTTTCAGGCAACCACAGCAAGAGGTTGTCGGCGCCTTCTGCTCCGGGGGCTGCGATTACTTCTATCGAAACGCCACCCATGGACAAATCCAACGGCGCGCCATTTTGTACAAGCAAATCGGGTTCTAACCCGCCATAGGCAAGCGGCCCTCGCATTGGCGGCCGCTCCCCAAGGAAGGGGAACAAAGTGCGGTTCCTATTCCAGAAATACTGCTGAAGCTCGGTGAGGTAGCGCTGCTCCTCGGGGAATTCCGCATGCGCGACGAGCTTCGTACCTTTCTCCGCCCATAATTTCGCACCGCCCGTATGGTCAGCATGGGAATGGCTTAGAACAATGTAACGCAACGGCGCATCACCACGGGCGTTAGCGAGGGCTTCGATCTGTTTTGGCGTCTGAAGGGCGAGGCCCGTATCGAACAAGACATCGCCTTCGCTGGTTTTTATAAGTTGAACATTCCCAACCCCGGTTGCCTGGTAAACGCCAGCCGAAATTTCCCGCGCTTCGATTGGTATCGAGATGAACTGCGCCGCCACGGGTGACCGGTCGGTGTCGGATGTATTTTCCATCCTCGAAACGGCGGCGTCGCCGATCCGATCGACGGCGGCAAGCTGTAATTGCTTCTGAGCGCTGGGCGAAAAAAATACAAACGCGACGCCGCCGATAATGGCGAGCCCGATAAGCAGGAGAATTTTTTTCACGTCAAAACCCCATCTCGTTCGAGGGCGCTAACCCAGAGCGTTTTCCGGCCAAGTGGGCGCCCGCTTAGGGGCCAAGAAAACGCGACAAACAAAAAACCTAGAGCAACGACGCGGTTCAGCTTGGTGCGAACGTGCTCTTAGTCGTATTTAATTCGACCCTTTTCGCCGTGACGCTGTTGCAAAATACGCAATCGCAGCCCGCTCACATATCCATCATAGCCGCTATCCAGAACATCTTCCGCAGGCGTTACATCCGCTGCATAATCCAACGGTGCTCTCCAGCCGGGATGGGGGACGAGGCCAACAAGAACGCCATTAATCGGGTGCTGCGCACGCCAATCATTAATCGCGTCTGACAGGCGATCCACGATTTTCGGATTATCATTTGCGAGGTTGGTTTTTTCGTTCGGATCGCTGATTAAATTAAACAAGAAAGTCTCAACGGTTGTTTCGCGATTGCCGTGGTCAATGATCTGTACAAGCTTCCAATCGCCATCGATAACGCCAACATGGAAGCGATTATAGATGGGGCTGTTTGATCCGAAATATAGAGGCCCTTGCCGCGGCTGTTCGCTATCCCCGGTTAAGGCTGGCAACCGGTTTTGCCCGTCCAACTCTTTCTCAGCGTCCGGCTGTAAGCGCGATGCGGCCGCAAGCGTTGGATAGACATCCATCACCGAAATAATATCCGTGTAGAGTTCGTTGGCAGGCAGAACGTTTGGCCATCGCAAAACGGCGTTTACTCTGACGCCCCCTTCGAAACTGGTGAGCTTGCCGCCGCGCAGCGGGCTGTTGTCAGCGCCGAAGGCGGAAATCCCGCCATTGTCGCTAAAAAACAAAACGATCGTATTCTCCGCAATGCCTTGCTGATCAAGGGTGTCCAGAATTCGACCGATCGCCCCGTCAAGACCGTCGACCATCGCGGCGTAGGTCTTCTTTGGAAATGGTGCATTCAAACGAAACGGATATTTTTTCTGCAGCTCAGGCGGCGCCTGCATTGGGCTGTGCGGCGCGAGGAAAGGCACGTATAGGAAAAACGGCTTCTCCCGGTCACGTATTTCTGTCAGGAATCGAACGGCCTCGTCAGCGTGCACATCAGTGGCGTACTGACCTTCCCGGCGAACGGACGTTCCATTCTCCTGTAAGTCATACCCGCCGGCGACCGTGTAATCAAAATAGTCGATTTGGGTGTTCAGATGACCGACGAAATGGTCAAAGCCGCGGGCATTGGGCGTCAACTGTTCAATCGAACGCCCCAAGTGCCATTTCCCAACGATTGCCGTCTCGTATCCCGCCGCCTTGAACGTCTCCGGCATGAAGCGTTCTTCTGGCGCAACGCCGCCGGTTTCCCAGGGCTGAAATCCAGCATAGGCTGAGCCTAGTTTCATGGGGTCGCGTCCGGTCATCAGCGCCGCGCGTGTCGGGGTGCAAATCGGCATGGCGTAAAACCGTTCAAGCCGAACCCCCTCCTCGGCCAGCCGATCAATGTTTGGGGTTTTGATATCGCTGCCGCGATACCCGACATCCGCCCAACCAAGATCATCAGCAAGGAGAATAACGATATTTGGGCGTTCCTCCCCAAGCGATGCGCTTTGCGCAAACACCGTTACGGGCAAAAGCGAGGCTACCGAGAACGCAAAAATGATAATCTCGAGATAAGCGGTATTAAGAGCTTTGCATATACGCATTAATTGAACCATGCGCCGACTGTTGCAGTTAAAAAAGGGCGGAGGAAAACTCCCCGCCCTTTTTCGTTACCATGCTCTAGGCAGCATCCCTAGAAGTCAAAGGTCACTGTCAGCCCATAGGACCGCGGTTGGCCGAACACGACGGTTCTATTTCCGAAGGTCTCAAAAGGAAGGCTGTCGATTGTATATTCGTCATCGAGCAGGTTTTCGGCCCAAACGGCAAGCCGAGCGTTCTTCCCATTTGGCATTTCGTAATCAACACCGATGCGCGCACTCCACAGGTTTTGATCGGTTAAGCGCAGCGCATTTTGCGGAATTGCTAAGATGTCGTCTTTGTAGCTAAACGTCGTGCTCGCGAAAAAGTTCATCGTGTTTGAAATGGGCGTTTCATAGTCAAGACCGACGAGGAAGCTATTTTGTGGCGTGCCCTGAAGCTCGTCACGCACTTCGATTTCGTTAGTGAGCGGATTGGTTACATCGCCCGCATCACCGTCAATGAATGTGTAACTTCCACGAAATGAAAGCGCTTCCGTCAGCGATGCGATCAAATCGACTTCAAAGCCGTAGAGCGTTTCGTCGGTGTTAACGACCGCGCGTGAGGTGGCGATGACAGGATCAAGCGCAACCGTCGTTTGCTGATCAGAGAAGTCATAATAAAAGCCGGACGCGTTGAAGCGCAGCTTATTATCAAATAAGTCAGCTTTGAATCCGCCCTCATAGGACGTGATGTCCTCCCGCCCGAACAAGAAGTCAGCACTGAACGTCTCTCCAGGAATCCTATTCCCAACAGCTGCAGCGTTGAAACCACCTGAACGGAACGACTCTTTGTAGCTCGCGTAGAGCAGCACTTCTTCGATCGGCCGCCATTCAATGACCGCGGACGGATTAAATACGTCAAAGTCTATAGCGCCAATGTTTGGTTCAATCACTGCGCCAGTCAGGTCAATCGTATCCAAGAAGAACGGGGATACCGCCTGGCCAACACCATCCTTGCTTTCATCCGAGTAGCGGAACCCACCGGTGACACTCAAAGCGTCTGTGACGTTAAACGTCACTTCGCCATAAAACGCGAAGGCCTGGGTATCAATTGTAAGCTGGTTACCGGCTGACTGGCGCGCATTCGCGAGTTGTTCAAAGACGGTTAAACCGGCGATTGGGCTTGGGTTGTTGGGGAAACCAATCACACTTTCGAGGTTTGCTTGCCCCTGCGCTGGATTAGGACCAAGAAACGCCTGTTGCAAAAAGGTAAGCGACCGCGGGATCGGACCAAGCGTCGGCATCATATCGCCAGGGAGTGGGAGGCTTAAGCCTGGATTAAACGCGGCAAGGACAAAAAGATAAGAGTTGATATCCGTGAGGCTCGCTTGGGCGTCCCCCGTTCCGGTGGTCTCGTCATAGTAAAACGCGCCCGCGGTAAATTCGATTCGGTCGTCCAAGACCGACCCGGTATACGTCGCTTCGACGCTGAATTGCTCCTGGCCGTCAATGATCGGCGCCCCACCGGGAGGTGAGAGGAAGAGCCCCGTGTTCGGCAGTGCATTCGGTCCAAACTGATCGGCCCAATCGGCTCTGATGTTGGCGCCCTGACCAGCCGTGTTAAACGCAATCGGCAACGGCCCGAGCGCCTGGTTAAACCCGGCCGCAATGGCGTTTAAGATATCAGGATCTGCAGTTGGAACGAGCGTGACGAAACGGCTGCTGTCGAGTTCACGGTAGGCCAATGTGACTTTGAGCTGATCGGACTCGCGGACGTTAAATGTGCCAACGAGCGACACGCCGCTCGTGACGTTGTCGCCCTCCTCAGGAAAGAATGATGTTGTCACTTCTTCCTGGCGTCCGGTCGATGTTCCGATCGCGGCGGAGAATGGCTGTCCTGATGGTTCGGGCAGCGACTGATAAAACAACGGCTCATTGCGCACCCGGTTATAATCATAAGCGAGGTCAAACCGGGCCCAATCATTTGCGTCCCAGCCAAGCGCTACGCGGAAGCCGTATTTTTCTTCACCGCCGAAATTTGTGCCCGGACCGTCATTTTCGACCCAACCGTCGCGGTCTGACCACAGGCCCGAAAGCCGTAACCCGAGGTTATCGGCAAGCGGAATATTAAAGGCAGCGTTGAAACGCTTATTGTTGAAGTTGCCGTATTCGCCAGTGAAGGTGCCGGAAAACTCTTCGCCGTTGGGCGCTGCCGAAATGAGGTTTATCGCGCCGCCGACCGCATTACGACCGTAAAGCGTGCCCTGCGGACCTTTCAGAACCTCGATGCGCACGAGGTCAGGCATGTCAAATGCGAGACCTTGGGTTCGGCCCAGGTAGACACCGTCTTGGTAAATCGCGATCCGGCTGTCCTGGCCGATCTGCGGGTCAAAGGTGCCGACACCGCGAATATTTATCCGAACGCCTGTCGGGTCTGCTGGGTTCGGCGTTGTATAAATGCCGGGGGCAAACTCAGCGATATCATCCAACCCTTGGATACGCCGCGCTGCTAACTCTTCGGCGCCGAACGCCGCGATCGCTATTGGAACGTCCTGAATATTTTCATCTTTTTTCTGTGCAGAAACAATAATCGTGTCGACCTGCGCAGATGCTGGCCCTGTGAGCGCCACGGCCGAAACGCCCAGTGCGAGCGCAGAAAGAATGTATGTAGAGCGGATCATGTCGGTGGCTTGCCTCCCTAAGCGACTAAATTCGACGTTGGTTACACCCTGTGTCCAACGTTCATCACGCCAGATGTCATAGTGCGAATGATCTGCCTAGTGCGCGAAAAACACATGCTGCATCGCACAACACCTTTGCGTAGTAATGAGCGCAGATTGGAACACAACCGACGGCAATTCCACCCAACGATAATGTTTTGCGTAGCGATTTTGCAGAATTTTTGCGAATTTCGTAACAAACATTTTGGGTGAAACCCGCGTGCAACACAATTGTTCGTTAACCGATTGGTAAGAGTTTTTTCATTCTCCGCCTTCGCCAAAAGGCCCCGACGCGCCGCAAAAAGCCCCCTAACACGCGGCGCAATTAAATCGTAACGTTCACGATAGGGATCGTTTTTTCCGCAGCTGCGAAATACACTCGACGCGACACAAACCCAACAGTTACGGTTCGCTGACATAATTAAAGACGAAGGTTTACGCCATGCAGAGATTCCCCCGCCCCAAAGGTCGCTTAGGCGTTTCGGCTTTTATGCTGCTGGCGGCGACGGCCTGCGGGCAGTCTGTCGACGAAACTGTAAGCGACGCTGCGAATACGAGCGCCGATGCGGCCGAAGCCGAGATAGAAACTATGTCACCGACAGCTCCGGGTGACGCGTCGGAACAGCTGCAACAAGCATTTTCGGTGACGCTGCCGCCCTTCCCTGATTTGCCGGCCCCTAAGGCGGACCTGAGCGACGCCGCGACAGGCCTTGTCTATTTCAACACTCGAAGCCCCTACGATTTTAGCGTTGTACTGAATGATTACGAGAAAGCGACGCCGACTGTAGGAATGGGAACGCTCGTTCTCCCTGACGGCGCCTCAGCGGAAAATCCTGTTCCCGCCATGATTATCCTGCATGGCAGCGGTGGAATTAAAGAAGGTCGCGAATTCAAATACGCTGAGCTCTTTGCGGAAAACGGCGTTGCGAGCTTCGTAGTTGATTACTACGCGCCGCGCGGCGCGACGGAGAACACACCTTACCAATTAAAGACTATGGCGACGACCGATATTGACGTGCTTGCCGACGCCTACGCCGCCTTAAAGTTTGTAGGCACGCACCCGGCAATCGACGCCGAACGCATTGGCGTAACGGGTTACTCCTACGGCGGCATGGCCACACGCTACGCTCTGGACGCACGGATGAAAGACATCATGGCCCCGGAAACGCCTCCATTCGCCTTGCATATAGACGTATACGGACCTTGTTTTCAAAAACTTGGCGCCACAAAGACCACCGGCGCGCCCTACCTCGCTATATATGGCGATGAGGATAATTCTGTAGATCCAGACGCCTGCCAAATCGTTCAAAATGAAATAAAAGCGGGCGGCAGCAGCGTTGAAGCCCATTTGATGCCAGGCGCGGGACATGCATGGGAGAACGACCAAGCCCGCGCGGAAACACCTCTGCCTTACGTTCGTGATTGCTGGTTTGATTATGCGCCGGAAACAGGGGCCTTACTGATTAATGGCGTCGATGCAGGTTCGCCGCCCCTCGATGCGACCCGAGATGAACGCGCACAGTTCCGCGCAAGCCTTGCTGAACTGGCTGGGCCATGCGTCGGCGTTGGTTACATCGTTGGATCTGATCCTGAAACGGATCAAAAGGCAAAAGCGCTTATGCTCGATTTTATGCGCGATAATTTTTAGCCATTACCTACCGCGGTGCGATCCAGGGGCAGTCTTTAAACGGGCCCCGCCAGCCATTTTTTTATTCGGGTCTTACCTCGAACTAAATTCCAAAGACACGGGCCGCATTCTCGTAAAGAAATTTAGGCCAAACATCCTCTTTCAGCGGAACAATGGGCATGTCCTTGAAAATACGGTCGAGGCTCAGCCCCATTGGAAAGTAGCCAGCATAAATAACTTTTTCCGCACCACGCGTATTCGCATAGTCGATGATTTCTTTCGGATAGTGCTTCGGGGCAAAGGCGCTCGTTGAGTAGTAAAGATTTGGATATTTCAGCATCAACTTCACAGCCAGCGCCTGCCAGGGCTCGGCCCCGTGTCGCATGACGATTTTCAGCTCCGGAAAAAACCAACAAACTTCGTCGAGGTGCTCGACCTTTTGGGTTTCCATTGGGATGCGGGGGCCCGGCACGCCGACATTCAACAAGATTGGAATATCGAGTTCAACGCAAGCGGCGTAAATGGGATACATCCGCTTATCGTTGATCGCGATCTGCGGACAGGTTCCTGCTGGAAAAACGCTTGCGGCCTTAATTTCGAAATCTTGGTGCAGCCGCTTTAGCCGACGCACTTCCTCCATGCCAAGATTGGGGTTTAGCGGCGCATCGAAGAAAAATCGCTCCGGGTGGGTTTCTTTAGCCCGGATAGACGTGGCGTCCTCATTGAACCCCACAAGTGCTTTTTCAATATTAAAGCGATCGAGCTGGTCTACGGTCCAAGCAACAAAATCATCAGTGTCAGCTGTTTCCGGAATGTCCTTAAACATATATTGCGCCGGCATCGCGAACATATCACGACTTTCCTGGTCCATCAAAAGGGGTCTGAAGCTATCATACCAATCGGACCGGTCCTCGTTTGTGGGGATACCGACCATCGTGTCGATGATTTTTAGATCACTTGGAAAAGTCATTTGTATCGCGCCTTTTAATCCTGGTTCAGAAATTCTTCGCGCAACGCGGCCTTGTTTACTTTACCCATGGCGTTTCTCTCAAAAGGTGTGCTCCGGATAGAAATCTGTTTTGGCCGTCGGTAGGCTGGGAGGTTTTCGTCGCTATGGCTTATTAAGTCGTGTACGGACAGATCTTGCCCATTTGCGGAGGTCGCGACCACAACCAATTGCTCGCCAAGCCTTGGATCGGGTATGCCAAACGCCACAGCGTCTTCCACAAGAGGATGACGTTTTATCGCCTGCTCGACCTCAACGCAGTAAATATTTTCACCGCCGGAGATCACCATATCCGTCTTTCGATCAACAACGAAAATATAGCCTTCATCGTTCATGCGCCCGATATCGCCGGTTGCAAACCATCCATCGGCGTTCTTGCCATAAAGTTCACCGTTCGCCCGGCGATAGCCTTTCATCAGAACGGCGCCTTTTACGTGTATTTCGCCAACATCCCCTAGGGCGCACGAATTTCCCTGATCATCAACAATCCGAACATCAACCATCGGTAAAACGCGCCCGGCGCTTTCCGGATATTTCAGGTATTCCGGACCCGTTGCTTGTGAGACGGCGCCGCTTGTTTCAGTCATGCCGTAGCCAGCGCCAATGAAGGCTTGCGGAAATTTTTCTTGCAACGTGTTCAGAAGGTTTACCGGCAGCGCCTGCCCGCCGGAGGAAAATGACCGCAGGCTCGGCAACTCTCGCTCACCCAGCGACGGCTCGTTGACAATATCCCACAGCATGGTTGGCACGCCAGCAAGCGCTGTAATCGCCTCAACCGCAACAAGGTCAAGCGCTCTCGCCGGGTCCCACTTCTGCATAATGACGACCTTTCCGCCACCCGTCAGCATCGGGAGGAACGTCGCGTTGCAACCGCTCGTGTGAAAGAGCGGAAAGACAAGCAGTGAAGAGGCCTGGGGCATTTGCGCTGCGATTTGCTCAGCGGTCGCTCCGTAAGCCTCGGCCATACGTTCAACGATTGCGGCGCGTGCGAGTTCTGTGTTCATGACGCCGGTGACAACATTTCGGTGGGTCAGTGCTGCGGCCTTGGCGCGACCGGTCGTGCCCGACGTAAAGAGTAAAACCGCCACATCGTCGGGCGACGCCGCTGAAGGTCCTGATCCACCACTAGACCCGCCACTAGGCGCTCGAGCGTCCTCAAAACTGATCACGCCTGGCGCCCCACCAACCGTCTGTTTTTCGCTCAGTCTACTGATCACAGAGGGCAACGTGCAGCCAACTTCCCGCAAGGCGGCATATCTGCGTTCGTCCGCCACGAGCAGCGCGGCGGCGCTGTCCTCAACTTGCTCAAGAAGTTTCTCGCCATTCAACCGACTGTTAATAAGCGCGGGCACGCCGCCCGCGAAGATGACGCCCGCATAGGCGATCATCCAGTCCACAGCATTTTGCATGGCGATCGCGACAACGCTACGAGCCTTAAGGTCAGGCCGAGCAATGAGCCAAGCTGAGAACTGGTCGGCGCGTTCAAAAAAGTCGCTGAAGGTCAGGCGCTGATCATCCTGCACCAAAAATTCTGTATCACCATAATCTCGTGCACGATTGAGAAGCTCGACGAGGGTTGGTGGTGCATTTTTGAAGGTGCGTATTTCGGCGTCGTCAATTATCTGTTTACTGACTTCAAAAGCGCCGTCGGCGCCAAGAAGCCTCTCCATAATCGGGTCTGCCTTCGCCTGAGCAGGTTTTTCAGTTGTGGTCATCTTTTTCTTCGCCCAACAAAACGCGTTTCTAAATCGCCAAAACCTAAAAAACGCCAGCTTTCATTTTCCACGAAAAATTTTCGAAATTCTACGCACAAGCGCATAGCGCAGGCGGTTAGGGGTTGCAAATGCGTAACATTTCGGGCCCGATCCTACGAAATAAAATGGGAGCAAACGCGATGGAGCTTGAAGGAAAAGCAATCATTGTTACGGGCGCGGGCCAAGGTATCGGACAGGCGACGGTTAAGAAATTGGCCGAACGCGGCGCACGCGTCGCCGCCTTTGATTTAAACGGCGATGCGGCGCGCGAGAGTATTACGTCCGCAGGCGGCGGCGACCATACCGCCGAGGCTGTGGACGTTTCCGATAGTGTTGCCGTGAGAAACGCCGTTCGAAAAGCGCGCGACGCCTTTGGCCGCCTCGACGGCGCCGTTAACAACGCCGGCATTGGACAAGCCCCAAATGATGGTTCCGATGCGTTTTACGCCTCAATGGCCGCGCGCAATGACGAACTTTCGCGCGGCGAGGCGCCGACAACATTTGTAGACCACCTCATCCATATGGAAGATGACGGGTGGCGCGGGGTCATGAAAGTGAACCTCGACGGCGCATTTTTCGTCTGCCGTGAGACCGTTCGGGTGATGGCGGAGGACGGCCATGGCGGCGCGATCGTCAATATATCATCGACCTCGGCACAGTCCGGCGAAGGGTCTCCCCACCACGTCACATCGAAGGCCGCATTAATTGGGTTGACCCGGCAATTATCACGAGAACTTGCGGCACGGAATATCCGTGTCAACGCCGTTGCGCCAGGACCGACAGATACCCCTATCATGGCGAATGTTCCGCCAGAATGGATTGCGAGCATGGAAGCGGCCGTGCCGCTCGGTCGTATGGCGTCGCCTGACGAGATCGGCAGCGCCGTCGCCTATCTATTGTCAGATGGGGCGACATTTGTAACGGGCAGCGTGCTCGTTGCGAATGGCGGCTCTTATATGTTTTGATCATGGAGGCGGTGACCAGCGGGAGCGCTTGACCCTTGGTCGGAGCACGAATAGGTCGGAGCACTAAAATGACGCCGCCAATGCCCTCGTATCGTTTTCCAGGCTTTCTCCAGCTTTTATTATACAGTAAGCGGACGGAATACTTGCGAGCAGGGTAAGCGATAAGCTGTAGCGAATGCTCTGCGTATCAAACGCGCCTGCGAGCATATCGGTCGCAAAGCCCGCGAACTGAACGCCGCCGACAAGACCGGAAAACGCCAAGGCAAATCCCCAAACGGATGTTGCGGTCGCTCTAACGCGCGCAGGCAAAACGTCCTGCATCGCGGATTGTAGGGCGACAACCCACCCGCCGCCGAAAATGCCAGCGGGGATTGCAGCGAAGGTCGCAAGATTTGCTGACGGCGAAAAGGCGGCGAGGATCATAAACGCCATGCTCAAAAAGACGCCGCCTGCTGCAAACCGCAGGGGCCAGCGCCGGTCGCTCGATGCGAGGCGATCGGATAACCAGCCACACAGGAGAACGCCCGCCAATCCGCTCAAACCAAATGACAAACCGAACCGAGAATTCGCTTCCGTAACGCCAAGCTCAAAAGCGCGGGCGAACAATGTCGGTCCCCAAAACCCGAAGCCATAACCGGCAAAGCCCCCAAGCGCGCTGCCGATCACCATGTAACGGTAGCTAGGCGTCCGCCACAATGTCTTCAGTCCCGTTACGAGTGCAGGCGCTGGCGACGGCGCGGTCGCTTTTTCGTCGAGCCGACCACGCGCGGGCTCTCTCACGGTGAACCAGGTGAGCGCTCCGAGCAAAACGCCCGGCGCCCCCAATAACAAAAAGGCCATGCGCCAATCATACGCCTCTGCGATCGCAGCCCCCCCGATTAAGCCGCTGATCTGCCCCGCATAGACACCGATATTTAGGATTGCGAAGGCAAAAGCGCGCCGCCTGGGCGGGAAATAATCAGATAACAGAGAATAAGCTGGGGCCAGAAAAGCCGCCTCGCCTATGCCGACACCGATCCGCGCCAACGCAAACGTCCACGCTTTATCAGAGAGCCCGCTCAACACGGTAAAAGCGCTCCACACAACGGCGCCGATCGAAATAATCATCACACGCGACCGCTCATCTGCGAGCCGCGCAATCGGTATTGCGATCGTCGTATAAAAAAGGGCGAATGCCGGGCCGATTAAGAAGCCCATGAACGTATCGGAGACGTCGAGCGACGCTTTTATCGGCTCAAGCAAGCCCGCAGCCAGGTAACGATCAACGTAATTGACCGTATACAGAAGCAAAAGCATAAATAAGACGTATGCTGCATAGCCGCTTTGTTTACGTTCTTCAGCTTTGCCAGCCATCCGACCCGCCCTGCGTTTGTGAGGAGCGCCCTTTGGCCTGTCGCCGGCGCAGAGTTCGCTTTAGGCACATGTTTTTGACTTAAGCTACGCAAATCATAAGAAAAACGTGTTGCCTTTGTGGTTTTTCGCAGTAATTTTTTATTTTAGCAACGCATTTCGCGTCATACCAACATTTCCTGTAAAGTGGCCGCTGGGACAAGAAAAGGGCGTCGAACAAATAATGGAGCAATCGTCACTTGAAGCGCGTATCGCACGGCTCGAAGCGTTAGACGAAATCCGTCAGCTTGCGGCAAAATATTCGCTATCGCTCGACATGCGGGACTTGGATGCGCATGTGAACTTATTTGCGCCAGACATTCGGGTGTCACGGGAAAAAGTGGGCCGGGCCCACCTAAAGCGCTGGCTAGACGATACCCTGCGGTTGCAATTCACTGGCACGTCGCATCATATTGGCAATCACGTCATCGAATTTTCGTCTGTGTCGACCGCCCATGGCGTCGTTTACTCAAAAAACGAACATGAAACCGGCGGTGAATGGGTCATCATGCAAATGGTGTATTGGGACGATTATGAGAAGATAGACGGCCGATGGTTATTTCGACGACGCCTTCCATGCTATTGGTATGCGACGGATTTAAATAAACCGCCAGTCGGCGACAAAAAAATGCGTTGGCCAGGCCGTGAGCCCTATGAGGGCGCCTATCACGACCTATTTCCGAGTTACAAAGAGTTTTGGATGAATAGGCCGACGACAGACGAACCAGAAGTCTCGCCGCCGGCGCCGATAGACGAATTTTTAAAGACGATGAGACGCGACGCGCCGGATCCAAAAATACGCGTTCGCTAAATGCTTGGTTGCGCCGGCTTAAAGCACCTTCCCCCAGCGATAATCAAACTTCAGGGTCTGTGTCGCAATACTCGTCTCTACCCGACGCACGCCCGTTATCTTCATCACATTTTCAGAAACGAAGGCGCTTAAGGCTTCGACGGAGTCCACAAGAACGATGACTAAAACATCGAAGCGACCGAGCGTCGTTGCGACAAACCGGACGTTTTGCAATTCGCATAATTCTTCAGCCACCGAAGACAAAAGCGTCAGATCAACGCGCAACCCCACATAACACAAAAGCGGATCGGCGACGTCGAGCTCCCTGGTCAACGCCGTAAACCGGATCGCTTTCTCGTCAACCATGCGCTTAACCCGCGCGCGCACCGTGCCTTCGGCAATGTTCAACTGCAGAGCGATTTCCCGGTTACTGATCCGAGCGTCCTCGGACAAATAGGAGAGAATGGAGAGGTCCGTTTCATCGAGAATGGCTTCAGTCATCGGCTTAAATCCGTATCCGACTGATATTTCCAAACATCGAGCGTGACAGCCGTCGTCAGGCGACCAATGCCCTGCACGGAACCGATATCCTCTTGCAGAAATTTTGTTAAATCACTGAAGTTATGGGCGCCAACCAAAATCTCGATGTCAGCAGCGCCAGTGGTGAGATTGACTGCAAAAACATTGCTTAGTTTTGCGATATCCTGGGCAACGTCCTGGGCGTGTCGCCTCTCCACTTGGATACCGATTGCGAGGAGCACATCATAGCCAACGGACCCGAAATCCGTCACCGCTACCACCTGAAGCTCGCCGCTGTCTTCCAGCGCTTTAATCCGCCCTCTAACGGTTACGGCCGAGGTATCCACAGCATCTGCGATGGCTTGCGCGGACTGGCGACCATCCTTTTTGAGTTCTAAGACAATTTTTCGGTCGAGGTCGTCCATTGATATCGTGTTGCGCACCGCGCCTAAACCCCGCGGCCACGCCTCTTCCCCTGCTTACGCCACCCAATGTTCCGAAATCACAGTCTTAGCGCAAGCCGACCTTTGGCAATAGCGCCGCAATCAAAGTGGCGGTCGCCCATTCGGTCAAAATTGCCGCGCCAAATCGCCACGCTATAGTGGTGTGCCCGCTGATTTGCCACTGTTTAATGCTGTTTGATGCAGTCAATATTAGCGAAAGTGCTCCGGTTTTCCCGCAAGCCAGAGCTCCCCCCAAAGCTTACCGCCGCCGTCAATCGTCAGCGTTTCGCCCGTTGTGAACGTGCTCCCCGGTGAGGCTAAGAACACACACGCATTGCTAATATCAAGAACACTACCCATACGGCGTTGGGCGTTCGCGTCGTCAAACGCCTTAACCACGTGTTCCGGATAAACGTTTAGGCCCATCGTTTCAATTGTTCCGGGTGCGATACAATTGAGCCGAATGTCGTGCGGCGCCCATTCCAAAGCCAGAGTTTTTGTTAAGCCGATGACGCCCGCGCGCGCGGCGCAGGTATGGGCGACCCCCGGCATGCCGCGGTCAACCACAGCGACTATATTGATGACAACACCCGCATGAGAACGCGAAACCCAGCGCTTCGCCGCCGCCTGGGTCATGAACCACGTGCCGTTCAGGTTAGTCTCAATGACCGCGCGCCATCCATTTTCAGAGAAATCGATTGCCGGCTGGGGAAACTGTCCGCCTGCACAGTTTACGAGAATATCAACGCCGCCGAAGGCGCTTTCTGCTTTGCCGAAAAGAGCGTCAACTTCGTCCGTGTTACGAATATTGCACACATGGCTCGCCGCGGACAGTCCTGCGACCTTGAGGGCCTCTGTGGTTTCGCGAAGCTTTTCTTGCTTTCGACCGCAAATAAAGACTTTAGCGCCGGCCTTAGCCATCGCCCATGATATGGCCTGACCAATTCCAGAGCCGCCGCCCGATACCAGTACGACTTTATCCTTAAGAAGATCATCCGAAAAGATAGACGCGGCGTCGCGCAACGCATCCTGCGTGAGCCCATATTCACGGCGGGTTTCGGTCACAGGCGCAACACACCGAGATTTGCGTTCGGATCACCAGCGGGCGCATTTCCCGCTGCAGAAATCGCGATCGATAGAGAAGCGCGGGTGTCAACCGGGTCAATCAAGCCGTCATCCCATAATTCAGACGTCGCATAGTAGGCGCTGCTCTGCATTTGAAAATCATCCATAACCGCTTCATAAATGTCTTTGCGCTCCGATGCAGAAAGCTCTAACCCCTCACGCTCTCGCTGTTTTATTTTTACGTCCGTCAACGTCTTCGCCGCCTGTTCCGCTCCCATGACCGAAATTTGGTAGTTTGGCCAGCCAAACAAAAAGCGTGCATCAAAGGCCCGGCCGCACATGCCATAATTTCCGGCGCCAAACGATCCGTTCACCATCACAGTGAACTTTGGCACCTCAACATTCGTCTGCACCATAATCATTTTGGCGCCATCTTTTGTGATGCCACGCATTTCATATTCGCGCCCCACCATATAGCCGGTAATGTTCTGAAGAAACACAAGGGGCGTTTTATTCTTTGCACAAAGTTCCATAAAATGTGCAGCTTTAAGAGAACTGTCGTTGAATAAGATACCGTTATTCGCAAGAAGGCCGACGCGGTATCCAAAAATTCTCGCATAGCCGCATACGAGGGTTTCTCCATAAGCCGGCTGATACTCGTGGAAAAGGCTGCCATCAACGATGCGTGCAATGACTTCGCGCATATCAAACTGCTGTTTGGGATCATCCGGTATAATCCCATAGAGTTCCTGGGGATCATAAAACGGCTCATCCACCGGCGCTTCCGGCAACAGCGACTTTGTCGGAATGCGCCACTGCCCCACAATTTCACGCGCGATTGCGAAAGCGTGGTTCTCATCATTGGCGGGATAATCAGCTGTGCCACTAATCGACGTATGCAAATCAGCGCCGCCGAGGTCATCCGCGCTGACAATCTCCCCCGTCGCTGCCTTAACGAGCGGCGGCCCGCCCAAAAATACGCCGCCATTCCCGCGAACAATAACAGAGTAATCGCTTAACCCGGGGATATACGCCCCGCCAGCGGTGCAATGGCCGAGCACCACCGATAATTGCGGCACACCCATTTTGGACAATTTCGACTGGTTACGAAAAATCCGTCCCGCATAATATTTGTCTGCGAACAATCCAGATTGCATTTGCAGATTACCGCCCGCGCTGTCGCATAAGTGCACGACGGGCAAATGGTTCTCTATGGCGATATCAAGCGCCCGGACGATTTTTTTAATTGTGAGCGGATACCAAGCGCCCCCTTTGACGCTCGGGTCATCTGCCCGGATCACGACCTCGCGTCCCGCGACGACACCTATCCCCACAACACTGCTTGCGGCGGGCGCCTCTCCGCCATAAGCCTCACCGGCGGCTAGGCTCGATAACTCAAGAAAGGGCGATCCAGGATCTAGGAGCATATTTATCCTGTCCCGGATGAAATTTTTGCCAAGCCGCTCCAGGCGATCGAGATCTCGTTTCGGCCGCTCCGTTCGGGCGCGGTCTTGGCGACGCTGGAACTCGTCAAGTCGACCGAGACTTGCCCGGTAGTTTGCTTGGTACGATGATGACCGAGTAGAGAGATGACTGATTATTTTTTGCATAATCTAGGCTGACGATTTCACTGAGAAAAGAGTGTCGCCTTTTTGAAACGCCTCACCCGTTTCAAATGGTACAGTGTCAAGCACGCCATCAATTTCACTGGTGAGGGTCGATTGAAGTTTCATACTTTCAATCACCATGACGACAGAACCTGCCTTCACTTCATCACCGGCTTTCGCTGTAACCTCGACAACAATCCCCGGCATGGGCGCGCGAACATCACCGGTGCTGGCGCCTTGTTTATCTGCTTGCAAACTATCTTTAGCGATTTGAATTTTTCTTGTCGCACCGAGCGCATGAACCCACACAACATCATCATCCAACACGCCAACAACGCTGACAGGCTTGCCCCCAACCACGACATCAAATTCTACAGTGCGGCCACCGCCGGTTTCTGAGTGTTGACGGATATCTAGATCGACAATCTTCCCATCAACACAGAAGCGGCGGCGCCCGTTCACATCACCGAGAAGCGAAATCGAAGCTTTATTATCTTTATAGAGATATTCAACCGTCATATGATTAATTACGCCAACCAGCCAACGAGCGATACGGCTCTGGCATTGTCTTAAACGCAACGGCCGACTGGTGCACCGCGGCTCCTGCCGTCAAGATAAGCCCGAGATGCGCCTCATCTAGCGGCTTTTCGTTTAAGTCGCCCGCATTCTCAGCAATGAAACCCGTGGATAGCTCACCTGCCCTGAAGTTTTCGTGCGATGCAATCCGAGACAAGAAGCCAATATTAGTTGTCACGCCGAATAATGTAAAATCACTCAGTGCTTCCGTCAGTTTTGCAATCGCTACGTCACGGTCGCCGGCGTTGACAATGAACTTTGCAAGCATGGAATCAAAGTCCGCGGTCACCTGGTCGCCCGCCTTTACGCCAGTATCAAGGCGGATGCTTGCGTCTGTCGGTACATCAATCGTAAGAAGCGTCCCCGTATCCGGCATAAAATCTGCGTCCGGGTCTTCTGCGCAAATCCGGACTTCAATTGCGGCGCCCTTAGGCGCCAATTCAGATTGATCAATCGCGAGTCGCGCGCCTTCAGCAATGCGAATTTGCTCCGCCACCAGATCAACGTTGTAAACGCACTCGGTGACCGGATGCTCGACTTGCAACCGCGTATTCATTTCGAGGAAGAAGAAGCTTTCGTCTGGCGATAAAATAAACTCAACCGTACCAGCATTCTTATAGTTCGCATGGCGCGCAATTTTAATTGCAGCATCGTGGATACTGCTTCGCAAATCATCGTTCAACGACGGCGCGGGCGCTTCTTCGACTATTTTTTGAAAACGTCGTTGAATGGAACACTCACGTTCGCCCAGGTGAACGACACCGCCATGGGCGTCTGCTAAAACCTGCACTTCGATATGGCGAGGCTTCTCGATGTAACGCTCACAATAAATGCGCGGGTCGCCGAAATATTTCTCCGCTTCGCGGGCAGCCAGCTCGGCGCCGGCACGCAAATCAGCTTGCGTTCGCGCAATCGTCATACCCTTTCCGCCGCCGCCGGCTGCCGCCTTTATCAGTAGGGGAAAGGTCAAGGCGGACGCCTCATTGACGAATTGATCGAGGTCGCCTGTGTCCTCAACCGACGGCAAAATTGGCGCACCGACGGCTTCCGCACAAGATCGGGCGCTGAGCTTATCGCCCATTAGGGCGATAACATCCGCATCTGGACCAATGAATTTCAAGCCAGCTTGTCCGACGGCTTCGGCGAAAGCGGCGTTCTCCGACAAGAAACCATAGCCCGGGTGAACGGCGTCAGCGCCGTGAGCTTTCGCCGCTGCAATCAACTTTTCAATATCCAGGTAAGCCGCCACAGGCGTTGGATTGTCAATCTCGACGACTTCGTCCGCCAAGTCCGCCGCAAGGCTGTTCGCATCAACACGGTGCGCTGCAAGAACACTTTTTTTGTTGAGTGCGCGAAGCGTTGCAATAATGCGGCATGCGATTTCCCCGCGGTTGGCGACAAGCACCGCGTCGAAATTTGTCTCGGGTTCTGCGGTAAGCCGGCGTAAATCCTTAGAGGCGAAGCTATTTTCGAGCAGCATAATCCGCCTACCGAAGAGCTGGTTCTAAAGGATTGATTGCG
>JBCCTV010000011.1:0-28421 GCA_039197915.1 Pseudomonadota bacterium
ACCCGTTGAAGACGTTGCGCTATTTGCGCGCGTGCGCAGCTTGTCGCGGCTCAAGATGATGACGGATGAGCTCCGGATGCGGTACGCGACGGGTAAAGGCCTTGGCGCCGTCGAAGAAATCGCAATGACGGAAGACTCCTTAAACGGAGAAACGCCGCGGATATTCATAATCGACGACAACGCAGAGCAGGTGGATCGCCTCAAAGCGACGCTTGGATCTGACTATGATCTATCCGTTGAGACGGATCCCGATATTGCTTTGGCGCGGGCGAAGTCTGGCGCTTTTGATCTTGTGATCGTCAATATGGCGATCGAAGCGATGGATCCGTTGCGTTTATGTTCGCAAATCCGATCGTTCGAAGAAACGCGATTAACCTCAGTGCTTGCGATTGTGCGCCAAAGCGACACGCGCAAGCTTGTCCGTGTACTGGATATTGGCGTTAACGATTACCTAACGCGGCCGATTGAAAAGAACGAGTTGATCGCGCGCGTTTCAACGCAGATCCGCCGTAAGCGGTATATCGACCAACTTCGTTCGTCTTTGCAGGCGAGCCTAGAAATGGCGGTCACCGATCAACTCACGGGTCTTTACAACCGACGCTACCTTGCGAGCCATTTGTCAGCGATGTTCGACCGCGCCTATTGGACGGGAAAACCACTCGCGATCATGATTATGGATCTCGACCACTTTAAATCGATCAACGACACTTACGGACACGATGCGGGCGACCGCGTTCTCCAAGAATTCGCCGAACGGATCCGGGGGTCTATCCGAGGGATTGATCTCGCGTGCCGGTATGGGGGTGAGGAATTCCTGATCGCTATGCCGGATACGGACAAACGCTTTGCAGGTCTTGTGGCCGAGCGTTTACGCCAGGAAGTGGAAGCGAGCAAAGTTCAGTTGAACGGCGGCCGCGACACGCTCAACGTTACGGTATCAATTGGGATCGCGTCCTCAGAGGACGGCCCGAATGAAGATAATGCGCAGAAATTAATTAAGCGAGCGGATGAAGCCCTTTATGAGGCGAAGTCCGGCGGCCGCAACCGCGTTCAATACAGCGCTTCGGCTGCTTAGAACTATTTGATTTTGCCTTCTTTGAACTCCACGTGCTTGCGCACGACGGGGTCATATTTCCGCACAACCATTTTCTCGGTCATCGTGCGGGTATTCTTCTTTGTGACGTAGAAATATCCCGTGTCCGCTGTCGAGTTCAGGCGGATTTTAACAGTGGTTGGCTTTGCCATGGCGGTGCGCTCGCGAAAAATTCGAAGTGCGTAAGACCATACCCCGCCATCTCTGTCAATAATCCAGGAAAACTTAGGAATTTCAGCGGCCAACGACGCGTCTCTACACCTCGCTGTGTTCGCTTGGGGAGGCGCCAGACGCCAGTATCTGCCTATAGGTTGTGCGATCATCCCCGCGCTTGATTGCTCGATAAAGAGCGCCATTGCGACCAACTCTCAGCTACGGTACGCCATATTCGTGCGTCTTGGGGGGACGGTGCAGATGAACCGCTACGAATATGGTCTTTCGGTCGCCGCGCTCACTTTCTTAGTTATCGCTTCCGGGACGGTGAACGCGGCGTATGCCCAGCCCGCCGGAACCTTCCCATCCAACGTGCCAGAAGACCCCACAGTATCGGACGAGATCATCGTCACGGGCACGAAGCAAAATCTCACCGTTCAGGAAGTGGACGTCTCGGTTGAGGTGTTCGACCAGGAGCGCCTAGACCGGGAAGCGCTTTTCGAGTTGCGCGATGTGCTCCAGCGAACGCCCAATATTGTCTCGAGCGGCGTCAACAGCGACTTCACCATCAGGGGCATCGGCCGCCGTGGTGTGGGCGGGGCCGGTGGGGGCGTCACCTCGAACGTTTATCTGGACGGGGCGCCAATAAGCAACGGTGCGCTTGCTTTTGGGTCCGAGAGTGTCTGGGATATTGAGCAAATCGAAGTCCTCCGTGGACCGCAGTCCACAGTACAAGGACGCAACGCCCTGGCCGGCGCGGTCGTTCTTCGAACGGCGGACCCAACCCATGACTGGACGGGTAAAGGCCGCCTACGGATGGCCGAATTTGGCTCTCAGCAGTTTTCTGGTGTTGTGTCAGGGCCGATTATCGCAGATGAGATTGCGTTTCGCTTTGCAGCCGATTTTCAGACGACCGATGGTTTTATTGATAACGTGGCGACGGGCGAAAGTGACGACGCCCGGGAGAACCTGCTGCTTCGGGCAAAAATCTTGGTTGAGCCAAGCCAGTTGCCGGACCTTCGCGCTGAATTTACTGTCGACTATAACGATTCAACCTCAAGCTTCAGCCGGCTGGTTGCGCCGGTTCAAGCGAACGATCCGACCTTCACGAGCTTCGACCCTAGCGCGTTAGAAACCTTCGGCAGGCCGAACAGCGCGGACTTAGAGAACATCCGAATATTGACCGACATCTCGTATGATCTGTCATCGGATATTACGCTTCAAGCGATTGGTACTTTCGAAAAAACGAACTCCGACGAGTCAATCGGTAGCCGTGAAACAGTATCCCTATTTCGAAGTGCGATCGAAACTGACGTCACGACGACAGTTACCTACTCGGCCGAGCTTAGACTGCAATATGATTTTGGTCGGTGGACCGGGTATGTCGGCGCGTACTATTTTCGCGATGACGCTGACCGCGACCTCGATTTTGCAAATGCAATCTTGGATGAGGCGCCAATCGAGATCCCGCTTGACCCAGAAGATTCAATTTTTGGTTTTACGAACTCTTTTACCGGTGAAACGCGAAACTATGCCTTGTACGCGCAAACGCGCTTCGCGCTAAACGAAGATTGGATATTCGATGTCAGTATACGGTATGACAATGAGGAGGCGTTAAACTCCGGCGTTGTCACCAGCAATAGGTTTGTTGATCCGGCTAGTTGTGTAACCACCGTGCCTGGTTTTTTGGTGGGGCTTCCGGACCCAATCATTACGGCTCCGTGCATCGATTTTGTTGAACTTTTGACCCCCAACGCTAACACGCCGCCCCAAGCCGCGAGTTTTGATGCGTTTTTACCGCGCGCAACCGCGACCTATAACATCTCAGACAACAGTTCCGTATTCGCATCATTTCAGCGTGGCTATCGCGCTGGCGGCGCTTTCGTTCAGCAAACTGGCGGCGCGGTTGGCGTGACTGTTGGTACGTTCGACCCAGAGTTCCTCACGAACTATGAAATTGGTTTCAGATCCCAGTGGCTTGATAATCGGCTTAGGGTGAATGGGAATTTTTTCTTCAGCATCATTGACGATCAACAAGTGCAAATTCAGGGGCCCTCCGGCAACGCCAACGATGTTTCGATCGAGAATGCTGGCCGGTCGCGTTTGTTTGGCGCTGAACTAACTGCAGATCTAAGGCCTGCCGACGGGCTAAATTTCTATGGTTCAATCGGTTTATTAGACGCCGAGTTTCGTGACTTCCCATTTGTGCAAGCGCCGTCGCGGTTCGAAAATCTAGCAGGTAATGAGTTAGCAAACGCACCAACGGTCAGTTTTGCCGTCGGCGGAAGTTATGCGCACCGATCTGGTTTTTTTGGCGATCTGAGTTTGAGCTATACCGGTGAGCGGCAACCGAGACGAAATATCGAGAATTTGGGGGAGGCGGAGTTTGGCCCGGGGGTCAGTGAATTACTTGAACCGTTATCGATACTGAACGCGCGATTAGGTTTTGAAGAAGAAAATTATACTTTATACCTATTCGGTACAAATCTGTTGAACGACTCGTCTTCGTTAAACCGCGAGTTTGGCGACATTAATCCGACAACCGGTGAGCTTGCCTTTTTACCGGAGCCCTTCTTCGTTTTAAGCAGACCACGAACGTTCGGACTTGGCGTTGATTTTGAGCTTTAGGTTTGCAAGAGCAAATTTCTGGCTGGCGCTTTTATTTGACGTCGGTGAGCCAGTAAGCACATAGCGAGCATCCTGCGCGATTGTAGATTTTGAGCATTCTGCACTAGGCTTAACGCTTCAGCTTTTCTTGCGAGAGGGTTACCCGTGTCAAAAAACCAGTCTATCGCTTTAAAGTCAGCGGCTGCGCTTTGGGTTGTTTGGGGCTTCGTGCATGTTTTGGCGGGTGTTTTGATCATCCCGGCTGATGCAACTTCTGGTTTTCAGGCGATCGCTGACGCCGTGGACCCAAGCCTTTTGGCAGCAGAATATCATCCGGCAGTCGCTGGTATTCTCAAGCAACATGCCTGGAATCTGACCTGGGGCGGGGCTGCGACGATCATCGGCGCGTTCTTTATATGGCGTGCAAATATGACAGCGATTTGGGTAACCGCTTTAATCGGCGGGCTATTGGATGTCGGGTATTTAGTGTTCGTTGATATCCCAGGGTTTGTAAATTTCATCCCAGGGACATTGATGACTTTTGTTTCCGGCGCGGCCGTTATCCTTAGCTTTTTGGTCTGGCTGCCAATGAGGAAACGCGCCGCGGCTTGAGGCCCCAATGCAATCGCTATCGGCTCTTTAGACGTCTGCGTTTGGGTCGGCGTCGGGGCCGGCAAAGCCGTGCATTTCATGCGCCCACTGAAGGCCGATCAATGCGCCTTTCATTCTGGGTAAGAGAAAAGCCGTCATCAAAATTATCACGGGCGTCCAAAACAGAAATTGGAAGCTTAAAGGCGGATCGAGAAACTGCTTCATCGCAACGGCAAGCGGGATCGCAATGTGCCCGACAAGCAAGATCGTTAAGTACGGGGGACCGTCGTCCGCCCTGTGCCCTGAGATATCGAGCGAACACACATCACAAGTCGTATTGGTTTTTATGTAGCCCGCGAAAAGCGCTCCGCGACCGCACTCGGGACATCGACGCCTCAGTCCCCTGAATATCGCCCGGCCCCATCGTCGCGGTTCTGCGTCGCCATAGACGACAGGTCCGTCTCCAGACAGAGCATCGCTGGATTGCGGCGTGTCGCTAGAGAGGGGGATATTTCCGGGCAATGACATTCAATCAGTAGAGGGACAGTCACCATTGACCGGGACTGCTAAAGATTACTTGTAGACGACTTTCGCAATTTCGTAAGTGCGCGATCCGCCAGGCGCAGCCACTTCGACGCTGTCGCCTTCTTCTTTGCCGATTAATGCGCGCGCAATGGGCGACGAGATTGAGATTTTGCCGAGCTTAACGTCAGCTTCATAATCGCCGACGATCTGCCAGGTTTTCTCTTCCTCAGTATCCTCATCGATCAGGTTTACGACAGCGCCAAATTTTACGATGGAGCCGCTCAGTTTGGTGACGTCAATGACCTCGGCGCGCGTGTACATATCCTCGAGCTCGAGGATCTGGCCTTCAATCCAGCCCTGGCGTTCCTTTGCCGCGTGGTATTCGGCGTTTTCCGATAGATCACCATGGGCGCGGGCTTCTGAGATCGCTTGAATAACCGCCGGCCGCTCCTCTTGTTTCAAGCGGCGAACTTCTTCCTCCAAGCGGTCGTAACCTGCGCGGGTCATTGGCACTTTATCCATGCGCCACCGTTCCTTTTATTGGGCCCAAATTGGTCGGGCCTGGGCTCGCCAACGACAAGATTTGAAAATAAGCAACGTTTCTGCTGGCGGGTCTGCTAACCTAGAGAGGCTGGCCGTTTACTTCAAGCCGCATCCGCTAAGCTTATAATATTTCAGCGTTTTTTGTCGCTTCGAACTGAGCGTGAAGCATTGCCGAGATTACTCGAAATAGCTTTGCAGCGGTTTAACGCCGAGGGGACCGGCGCGCATCCGCGCAATCGCGCGAACGGTGGACCGCGCGCCAGCGGCGGTCGTTATGCACGGGATACGTTGGGCGAGGGCGGTCGTGCGGATGGATTGGGAGTCGCGGACCGATTGCGCCCCGTCGGTCGTGTTGAAGACCATCTGAACGTCGCCATTTTTGAGCGCGTCGACAATGTGGGGCCGCCCTTCAAGCACTTTATTGATCGGCGCGACGTCGAGCCCATGCTCGCGGAAGAACGCGGCCGTGCCGCGGGTTGCGATGAGATTAAAGCCCAATTCGAGCAGTTCTTTCGCCGACGGGACCATGCCTTCTTTGTCCCGATCTTTGAGTGATATGAAAACCGTACCTTCGGTCGGCACACGGACGTTGGCGCCGAGCAGGCTTTTCGCCCGCGCCGCATCAAAAGCTGTATCGAGGCCCATGACTTCCCCGGTTGATCGCATTTCCGGCCCGAGCACCGTATCGACGCCCGGAAAGCGCGAAAACGGGAACACGACTTCTTTGACGGAGACATGCGCCGGCGGCGTCGCGGGGAGGTCAAGCTCGGCAAGCTTTTTCCCCGCCATGACCTTAGCGCCGAGACGGGCAATCGGCGCGCCGATTGCTTTTGCGACAAATGGCGCCGAGCGCGACGCACGCGGATTGACCTCGAGCACATAGATATCGCTGTCTTTGATGGCGAACTGAACATTCACAAGGCCAATGACGCCGAGGCCTAAAGCCAACTTTCTCGTTTGCTCCTCAAGCGCCGCCACCACCTCTTCGTCCAACGAATAGGGGGGAAGCGAGCACGCGCTATCGCCTGAGTGAACGCCTGCTTCTTCAATGTGTTCCATCACGCCGGCGATGAACACGTCGGCGCCATCGCAAATTGCATCGACGTCGATCTCCACCGCGTCCTGCAGGTATTGATCGAGCAATAACGGGCTGTCGGGCGCGATATCAATATCAGCCGTATCAAGATAATGTTGGAGGGCCTCTTCGGAATAAACGATTTCCATGGCGCGCCCGCCGAGCACGTAGGAGGGCCGCGTCACGAGCGGATAGCCAACGCTCTTTGCGACGCTCAATGCAGCGTCCCGGCTCGGCGATGTTCCGTTGTTCGGTTGGCGGAGCCCGAGGTCTTTCAGTAGGTTTTGGAAGCGCTCGCGGTCCTCGGCGAGGTCAATCGCATCGAAGGGCGTACCGAGGATCGGTATGCCTTCTTGATCAAGGGTTTTTGCAAGTTTAAGGGGCGTTTGTCCGCCATATTGAACGATGACGCCTAATAGTTCGCCGCTCTGTCGTTCGGTTTCAATAATTTCGAGAACGTCTTCTGGCGTTAAAGGGTCAAAATATAGACGATCGGACGTGTCATAGTCAGTGGAGACCGTTTCCGGATTACAATTGACCATAACGCTTTCTATGCTGAGGTCGTCTAGTGCGAACGCAGCGTGGCAGCAGCAATAATCAAACTCGATCCCTTGGCCAATGCGGTTTGGGCCGCCGCCTAGAATAATGACTTTCTTGCGATCGGATGGATCAGCCTCGCAGGCCTCCATATCGTCAGATGTCGGTTCGTATGCCGAATACATATAGGGCGTGATCGCTTCGAACTCGGCAGCGCATGTGTCAATGCGCTTGAATATCGGCCGTACTCCAATCGAGCGACGGTGTGCGCGGACCTCTTCTTCTGTGCCGCCGCAGAGCGCAGCGAGCCGCTTGTCTGAAAAGCCCATGCCTTTTAAACGGCGCAGCGCAATCGGGTCCGTCGGCAACCCCTCTGTTTCGACCTTTCGCTCCGCGTTAATGATGTCTTCGATCTGATCCAAAAACCACGGATCATACTGGGTGATTGCGCGAACTTCCTCGTTCGTTAAGCCTAGGCGAAAGGCTTGTGCTGCAACCCGGAGGCGGTCCGGCGTCGGTGCGGCGAGAGCGGCGCGAAAAGCGTTTGCGTCGTCGCCTAAGCCAAGTCCCGGCACATCTATTGGATCGAGCCCGGATAAATTCGTTTCCAGCGAGCGCATGGCTTTTTGCATGGATTCCTGGAATGACCGGCCAATCGCCATGGCTTCGCCCACGGATTTCATAGCCGTGGTCAGGAGCGGTTTGGCGTTTGGAAATTTCTCAAACGCGAAGCGAGGGATTTTCGTGACGACATAGTCAATTGTCGGTTCAAACGAGGCTGGCGTTGCTTTGGTGATATCGTTTTCAAGTTCGTCAAGGGTATAGCCGACTGCGAGCTTTGCAGCGACGCGGGCAATTGGAAAACCCGTCGCTTTTGATGCGAGCGCTGACGATCGAGAGACCCGCGGGTTCATTTCAATGACAATAAGGCGCCCGTTTTGTGGGTTGACCGCGAACTGAACATTTGAGCCGCCAGTCTCCACGCCGATCTCGCGCATGACAGCGATGGAGGCGTTGCGCATTTCCTGGAATTCTTTGTCCGTAAGCGTCATTGCTGGCGCGACGGTGATGGAATCGCCCGTGTGCACACCCATGGGGTCAACATTTTCAATCGAGCAGACGATGATGCAATTGTCGTTGCGATCGCGAACGACCTCCATCTCGAACTCTTTCCAACCGAGCAGGCTTTCGTCGATCAGGACTTGTCCGACCGGAGAGGCGTCGATCCCAGCCCGGACGATTTCTTCATATTCCTCGCGATTATAGGCGACCCCGCCCCCGGTTCCGCCCAGCGTGAACGCAGGTCGTATAACAGCGGGCAGTCCAATATCAGGTAGGGCTGCACGCGCGGCGGCCCGCCCCGCGGCGCGGTCATAGTCAATAACGTCGCCCGCATCGTTTTTAATAGGCGTAGACGAGGCGATTGCCGATCGTGGATTTTCGAGCCCGATTTTTTCCATCGCGGTACGGAATTTTTCGCGGTCTTCGGCCTTATCAATAACGTCGGCCCGTGCGCCGATCATTTCAACGTTGTATTTTTCTAAGACGCCGTTTTGTTCAAGGGAGAGGGCGCAATTGAGCGCCGTTTGTCCGCCCATGGTCGGCAGAAGTGCGTCGGGGCGTTCCTGTTCGATGACGCGCTCGACAAATTCAGGGCTGATCGGTTCAATGTAAGTGGCGTCGGCGAGGCCCGGGTCGGTCATGATTGTCGCCGGATTCGAGTTCACGAGGATGACGCGGTAGCCCTCTTCCTTCAGCGCCTTCACGGCTTGCACGCCGGAATAGTCGAACTCGCACGCTTGGCCGATGACGATCGGGCCGGCGCCAATGATCAAGATGGATGATATATCCGTTCGTTTTGGCATGGCGGGCCCCTCGCGCGCGAAGATGCACCGGTCCAGCTTGGCGCTGATCGGAGCATGGATGAGTAAGTTGTCGGCTAAGCCGTTCTAATAGGCGATGTTGCGCCGAGCGCAAAGCGTTATTTTGCGTCGCGGCAACGGTCAGGCGCGATGGGGGTGCTTGAAGGCGACGCGGCAATCGGCGAATGCAATATCTCTGGCAATCTCGCAAGGAGCGTCGAGTAATGCCCTGCCGTTGGCAGAACCTCGAGACTGGCCCTGTCGTCGAGTTCGCGCTTAAGCGTTTTCGCCATTGAAAGGGGAGCCCAGCTGTCAAGCGCACCATGGACTATCGAAACGGCGCATTGGACTTTTTGTAGGTCATCCGCCCATGGCTGCACGAAGCGCGACACGGAATGAAGGTAAGTTTCCCTTTCGGCTTGCAGCGCTTGTCTCAAATTTTTCGTCATTAAGCTGATGAAATTTGCATCAGTTAAGAGGCGCCTTTCCGCTTCGCATGCACCAGCGAACATCACGCGAAGAAGCGTTAGCGGCGCAACAGCTGCAATCGACGCCTGCATGACGGTGAGGTAACGCAGGGCCGGCGGGAATATCTTCGCAAGGCTAAAAAGCGCGCCGCCTTTAGCGTCTTTTAAAAAGTCGCCGAGTTCCAACGGCGCCGCGGGAGAAACCAAGACAACGTCCGCCACACGGTCCGGCCGCGCCGCTGCGATCTTGATCGCTGAAAAAGACCCCATTGAAAATCCAATGAGGCTAACGCTTTTCAAACTGTTCTGGTCGAGGTGCTGATCGAAGCGACGAAGATCTAAAGGCGGTAGGGTGACCGGCTTTTGACGGTCGGGGATCCCAGCGATGTCGAGTTCAATTGGAGATCCCGGCGCGCCATGGAAATAGACTGTCCGCTGGGGATCTATGGTCGACATTTTGGGTCACGGACCTACGGGCTCAGGCAAAGGCGCCCAAGCAAAATCTCGGGATGCGTTTCATGGCCCTTATTCGGCCGCCGCCAGGGTCTCGCCGCTAGCGGTCTCGTTCCGCTTCGTCGCGACTGAGTTGAACTGAAGCACGCCGTCATTGATTTTAGCGTGGCGCATGGCGAAGACGTCTTTGAAATAGTCATGGTCGTGACGCCATGGATCCGGCCCTTGCTTCGGCATGATGTCGAGCGCTCGTTTCACATAGCCAGACGTCAATCCGAACATGGATTCGTTTTTCACGATCGAGGGGTCGGGGTTTACGGGCGTGACAACGTTCGCGCCGGTTTGCTTCATGTGGCCGAAAAGGCGTTTCATGAAGTCGGCCACGAGATCTACCCGTAGCGTCCACGACGCATTGATATAGCCGATGATGAAGACAAAGTTCGGCACTGCCTCGAGCATCAGCCCACGGTAGTTGAGCTTTTCACCGGTCTTGATGGTTTCCCCATCAACCCGCAGCTCGGCGCCGCCGAATACCTGCAAGGATAGGCCGGTGGCTGTGATGACAATGTCCGCTTCCAGAACATCGCCATTTTTCAAGCGCACGCCGTTCTCAACGAAGCGATCAATTTGCTCCGTTACAACGGAGGCTTTTCCGTCGTTGATCGCGTTGAATAAATCATCATCCGGAACGTAGCAGATGCGTTGGTCCCAGGGATTATAGGTCGGCGAGAAGTGGCGATCGACGTCAAAGCCAGGCTTTAGCTTTTCGCGGGTCTCCTCGATCAATTGCTCGCGGGCTTTCGCGGGACGGTGGCGCGCAAACTTGTAAAGAAAATTTTGGAAACAAATCCGCCACCAGCGCATCATGCGATAGGCGACCGTTTCCGGGAAAACCCGGCGAAGGAACGCCGCAACAGCACTCGTGCCGGGCCGTGCGAACATGTAAGTGGGGGACCGCTGAAGCATGGTGATGTGCGCCGTCTTCTCAGCCATAGACGGGACGAGCGTAACGGCCGTGGCGCCGGACCCGATAACGACGACGCGCTTGCCAGCGTAATCCAGATCGCTTGGCCACATTTGTGGGTGAACGAGGCGGCCTTTAAAGTCTTCGACGCCTTCGAACTGCGGCGTATACCCAGCGTCGTAGCGGTAATAGCCGGTGCACGACCAAATAAATCTCGTCTTGACCGCCCGCTTTGACCCGTTGTCGGCTTGCACCGTTAGGGTCCACGCGGCTTCATCACTTGACCAATCAGCCGCAACGACGCGGCTGTCGAATTCGATTTTGTTCCTCAGATCATTTTCGTCCACGGTCTCATTGACGTAGCTGAGGATAGACGGGCCGTCGGCAATGGCGCGCGCTTCGCGCCAGGGTTTAAAGCGATAGCCAAACGTAAACATGTCGCTATCTGACCGAATGCCTGGGTATCGAAAGAGGTCCCAGGTGCCGCCCACTGCCTTCCGCGCCTCTAATATCGCGAAGTTTTGCTCGGGGAAGTTGACCTTCATGTAGCGGGCCGCGCCAACGCCCGAAACGCCAGCGCCGATAATAACGACGTCTAGCATCCTGTCAGTGTTTTGGACCTTCGCCATGCCGATCTGTCCTCTCTTCACGCGGCGCTCAGCAGCGGGCCCACGCGCCATGAACTCTCTGTCCCAGCCTGTTACGCGCCAATCGCCTGAGGCGGCTTAGGCAAACCTGGTAAATCTTAAGTGGTAGTACACTATACGGTTTACAAAGTCTTTCTATCACGTCGAAGGCATTTTTTTTGAGCAAGGAAATGCCAGTCGGAGACCACGCCGGCGGGATTCGTGTTTTTTGAGCTTGGGCTCCTTTGAGTTTCGACTCCTTGAATAATTAACTGCGCGGCGTGCGCACCTTGCCGCCGTGTTCTGTTAGAAAGCGCGTCGGTGGTCTAACGCGCAAAGTGGTTGGGGGATTTTGAAGTGGGAAATCGAATGATTTTTGGCGGCGTCGCTTTGGTTGCCGTACTCGTCGTTGCGGGGCTGGCGCTGAAACCCCGCCTTGACCGCTTGCGCTATGCTTCGTCGCTTTTTTCGGGCGCGGAGCAATACGAAAACTTCTCGAAAATGGACAAGATCATGCCGGCCACCGTTATGGCCGCATCGCAAACGCCGCGCGCTTTTCCCGTCGGCGCCGAAACTGTCTTACCGGAAACATTCGTACACGGCGCTAAGACTTACACCACAGCGGATTTTCTTGATCTTACCGATACGGCCGCACTTCTCATTCTAAAGGACGGGCAAATCCGCTTTGAAGAGTATTTTCTAACCGGAGGCCCTGATGTTACCTGGCTCTCCATGTCCGTTGCGAAGAGTTTTATTTCTGCACTGATTGGCATCGCCATAGAAGAGGGGGCGATCACGTCTGTTAATGATCCAGCAACAAAATACGCACCCTTCTTGGAGGGCTCAGCTTACGACGGCGTGCGCCTGAAAGATATCTTACAAATGTCTTCCGGCGCCGCCTGGAACGAAGATTATAATGATCCTGAATCGGACATTAACCGGCTTGGGCGAATAATCGCCCTTGGTGGATCGCTCGATAAGTTCATCGCAACGATCGAGCCTGACCTGCAGCCGGGGACGTATAATCGCTACAATTCGTCAGACACCCAAGTGTTGGGAAGCGTCTTGGTCGCCGCCACGGGTCGGCCAATCGCTGACTATATGTACGAAAAACTTTGGTCGCCCATGGGCGCGGAGCACCAAGCCGAGTGGCTGCTCGACAGCAAGCGGATGGAAATGGCTTTCTTCGGTTTGAACGCAACGGCGCGCGATTATGCGAAGCTCGGCGAACTATACCGCAACGCCGGGCGCATGGGCGAGCGCCAGATTATCCCATCGGACTGGGTAAAAGCCTCCATATCGCCAGACGCGCCGCACCTCATTCCCGGTAAACGCGATAACGCCGATGAGGATTTCGGTTATGGCTACCAGTGGTGGGTTTTAGAAGGCGACCAGGGAGAATTTTCCGCGATCGGCGTTTATAACCAGTATATTTACGTCAACCCGACCGCTGGCGTCGTCATTGTAAAACTGTCAGCCTACAGCGATTATGCGACCTCGGACGACCCAAGCGCTTACCTTTCGCCGGAGACGTTTTCGTTATTTGGGAAAATCAGCAACTCATTGACCGAATGACAATGATCAAACGGAAAATGCGTGATCAAGAACAAGGTATTCTGTAAGCCGACTTATCGTCCTAACGCCGCGTCGGAAACAAACGGGTTATTCTGCCGTTCAGCCCCAAAGGTCGACGTCGGCCCATGGCCCGGAACGAACTGCATGTCGTCGCCGAGGGGCCAGAGTTTTTCTGTTATCGATTTAATGAGTGTGTCGTGGTCGCCGCGCGGAAAATCTGTGCGCCCGATAGAACCAGCGAAGATGACGTCCCCCACAAAGGCGAGCCTCGCTGTTTCGCTGTAAATGACCACGTGTCCAGGCGTATGCCCGGGTGTGTACACGACCTTAAATACGAGGTCGGCGAGCGTTAGTTCGTCCCCGTCGTTTAGAAACCGATCGGGCGTGCAGTCTTCACCATCCTCGATGCCGAACTGCTTCCAGGAAGCGCGGATCTGTTGCAACCAGAAGACTTCCTCGGCCTGGGGGCCTTCTATTGGCGCGTTCGTGCGTCTTTTGATTTCTTCGGCGGCGCCCGCATGGTCGAGATGGCCATGGGTTAACCAGACTTTTTTTATCGTTGCGTCGATCTTTTCCGCAGCAGCCATGATTTTGTCGGGCTCGCCACCGGGGTCTACAACCGCGGCGTCGCCATTGCGCGCGCGAATGATCGAGCAATTTTGCTGAAACGGTGTCACTGGCACGATTTGCACCGTGAAGGGTGGGTCGGTCGATTGGGTCATCATTCACTCATTACGCTGGGACTTGAGACTGGTCCTAATAAATCAACTAAGCTGGGTCGCTTTCAAGGTCACGATGGCGACCGAACAGAGCTTTGACGCGCCTTCTTTTTCGACAGATGTTTCAACGCTTACGACGCCGATCGACTTGCCGGGGGCGATGACTTTCGCGTCGGCGATAATCCGCTCGCCGATCGCGGGTTTTAGGTAGTTTATTTTAAGTTCGATCGTAACGCAGGCGTGCCCTTCCGGGAGTACCGTCGTGTAGGCCGCGCCTGCCGCGTGGTCGGCGATACCCGCCACAACGCCCGCATGCACAAAGCCCATAAATTGCTGCACTTTCTCCGTAACCGGCGCTTCTAACACGACACGGCCTTCGTCAAACGAGCGGATGGAGAAGTCCGCTTCTTTTGTGAAGCCATGCGCTTTCGTCAGCTGGTCGAATGTCGCTTCGAGGTCTTCCCGCATTTTCCGCCCGGTTATGTTCGTTTTTAAGGTAATGGAGGATTCACGTCTTCGCTAGCGCCAGCAGAACCAGCGACGATTTTGCCTCAACCGCTTCGGAACAATCCGCCGCCGTTTCCCATGCCAATTCCCATCGCCGTGCCTTGCTTAGCGCTTCGCGCATTCGTGAGGCCCCGCGAGCGTTTTATCGGTTGCGCGCTTTTGGAACTCCAGCAACGGTAGGGCTGACTTATTGAAGGCGAAACAATGAAACAGAAAAGCGCGTGCGCCTTAGCGGCCCTGACGACTTTAGCTACAGCGCTGATTATGAGCGCGCCAGCAACAGCGCAAATGACGAAACCGAGCGCTGAGGATATTGCCGCTGCGATTGGTGATGTGGCGCCCTCGAAAGGCGCCGCCCTGGTTCTGCCTATTGCCGCGCTGCAGGCCCCGGAAGTGCGGGAGACCGTTCGCGAAATTGTCGTTAATCCAGAGACCGGTATCGCGATGGAAGGTTTTGACCCGGTCGGCTTCTTCACTGAGGGCAAGGCAATGCGCGGAGCCGCAGAGATCACGACCGTTTATCGCGGCGCGCGCTTCCAATTCGCCACGGCTGAAAACCGCGACAGGTTTTTGAAAAACCCCGAGCGTTACCTTCCGGCATTTGGCGGATACTGCACGTATACGATCGCAGAAGGTGCGCTTACGCCAGCAAGTCCCTTGCATTGGACGATACATGGCGATCGCCTGTTTTTTACCCGGTCAGCTGCGGCAAACGAAGCGTTCCGTCGCGAACGTAAAGAGGTCATCGAAGCAGGCGACCGTTTTTGGGCCGAGGCGTCTGACGCGTTCCAGTTAGGCGCGAACGCCGCCGCCCACGTCCAATAAGAGGCGTGCACGCAATTCCATTAGTCCAACTCGTGTGGGCAAAGCCGCGATATTGGCCAATCCGATGAACGCCATTTTTCCGCGCTCCGCTATCTACGCCAAGTAGTCAGTATGCAAGCAGTTTATTGGGTCTTGAGTTGGGCTTGCCACAGGCGCTGTCGGCACTGCTACGATGACCGCTTCAGGCCCTATACAAGGGGCGCGCTCGACGCTGTTGTTGATGAAGGTGTCGCGGCCCATCAGAAAATTATCGCAAACCTGCCCGATGATTTGACTTGGTATAACGACAGGAGCGGCGCGCGTGAGAAAACCTTGCTCGTGCTCGCGGGTGGTGAGTTGTTGATTGACCCGGTGCGCGAGCGTCTTTTCTATCCGGTCCTTGCGTCGCTCAAAGATCGCTACGGCGCCGCCATGCCAAAGCTCGCGATGCAGACCACGGGCGATGTTTTAACGCCGCAATTGCTGGATGAGATTTTGGAGCGCTGCATTCAGTCGATCGCTATTGCGTCTATCGATGATTATCACGTGGGTATGGAAGGCGAACGTAAATTCGTCTTTATGGATAAAATCCGCCAGCTGATGGAAAGTCGGGGCGTTCGCGAAGTATCGTTGGGTGGTGAGAAAACCGACCGGCTAAAAGCGCCTGACCTTGACCGCGCGCCCAAGTCGGACGAGCCGACATTTCTGTTCTTCGGCGCCCAAACTGATTTGTGGATCGGAGAGCTATGGCCCCGTGGCCGGGCCTTATCAAACGGTTTGACCAATGCAGACTATGAAACAAATTTCTGCGCCCGGTGGAGCGGTGGGAAGAATTTCCTAAAGCTTGGCCAAGCGGGCTCTGAGGTTGCGATTGAGCCCGACGGATCGGTTTATCCGTGCTGCTTAAAGACGAAAGCGCCGCTTGGTAGTTTGGCGGAGGAACCGCTCGAAGACATTCTTGAAAGCGTCGCCGATATTCCTGCCATTCGCGCAATCAACGCTGGCGACCCTGAAATTATGGGCGCTGAAGCCGGTTGGTCGCGCGAGACCTTCCGGGCGCGTTCGAAAACGATGATGGGAAATGGCGCGAGCGTTGAAAATATGTGCATCGGCTGCGACGCTTACTTCGAAGCCCATCTCAGCGACGAACTCGCCCGCAGACGGGCCAATCGACTGCGGGCGCGCGCCAGCTGAACCTAGAGCGTTTTCCGACCAAGTGGGGACCGGTTGGGGGCAAGAAAACGCGATAAAACAAAAACCTAGAGCAACGAAGCGGTTCGGATTGATGCGAAGTTGCTCTAGAGTAGCGGTCGAATAGTCTGAATCAGCCCGATGGTCAGATTCTTTGTTTTGAGCGCCTGAGACGATCTTCGCCTTATCAAATGTGAATATCCGGCGCTCTAAGCAGCTTTTTTATTTAATCCGTCAACGAATTTCTGGAAGACGCCAAAACTATCCTGCGGTCCGGGCGACGCTTCCGGGTGGTGTTGCACAGACATAACGGGCTTGTCCTTCAGTCGAAGCCCGCTGTTCGTGCCGTCAAAAAGCGAAACGAAGGTGGCTTCCGCATTCTCCGGCAACGATGTCTCGTCAACGGTGAAGCCGTGGTTCATCGAAACGATTTCCACTTTCCCGGTGGCTATATTTTTGACCGGATGGTTGGCGCCGTGGTGCCCCTGCGCCATCTTTTTCGTCTTCGCGCCGACCGCGAGCGCTAGCAGTTGGTGACCGAGGCAGATGCCGAAGACGGGAACATTTGCGTCGATCAACCCCTGAATTGTCGGCAGCGCGCGCTGCGCCGTCGCCGCCGGGTCGCCCGGACCATTGGACAGCACAACGCCGTCCGGCTTCATCTCCATGATCGCCTGGAGGTCAGCGCTTGAAGGGGCCACTCTCACGCGAGCCCCGGCCGACGATAGAAGCCTCAGAATGTTTCCCTTAACGCCGTAGTCGATCACAACAACGAGCGGTCCATCATTATTCGGGTCAGAACCGTAACCAGTTTCGCGCACCCATCTCGTGGCGTCGTTCGCATACGGCGCTTCAGTGGAAACATCCTTTGCAAGGTCAGCGCCTTCAACGCCGGCCCAACCGCGCGCTTTTTCGACCAATTGATCAATATTAAATGCGCCCGCCGGGTCATGGGCGATCACGGCGTGTTGCATCCCGTCGCGTCGGATCAGGGCGGTGAGGGCGCGCGTGTCGACATCGGAGACGCCGACCAAGCCACGACGGCGCATCCAGCCGCCCAGATCCATCTGGGCGCGGTAGTTGGACGGCATAGTCGTTTCTTCACGGACGATTGCGCCGCGTGCTGCTGATACTGCTCGCGCGCAAGCGTTTTCAACGTCCTCGCCATTCACGCCGACATTGCCAATATGGGGCGCGGTAAAGGTGATGATTTGTCCGGCGTAGGACGGGTCTGTAAGGATCTCCTGGTAGCCTGTCATCGCGGTGTTAAAGCAAAGCTCACCAACGGCGTCGCCGACCGCGCCGAACCCTTTCCCTTTGAAGACCTTGCCGGAGGCTAGAACGACGGCGCCAGTCCGCAAAACGCTCGATGCTTGACACAATTTCATAGAAGCATATCTCTTCGTTCCACTGCCGCCGGTGTGGCGGCGCTATGTTTATGCGGGTTGGTGAAAGCAGAACTCCCGCTAGTAGAACACTTTGAGATACGATCACCGTTACGCAAATTGACACGAAGCTAAGGGAAGTCCCAGCCAGCGGTCAACCAAATAGCGACAACAAAAATTTTCGTGAAAACAACGGCTTGAAGAATTTGGCGGCGCTGTCGCCAAGATGTCTAATATACGGCAAGCGTTTATCGCGTTGGAGTGAGTGAATATGCTTAGGGAACAGCTTGAAACCGAGTTAAAGCAAGCGATGAAAGCCCGTGATGATAAAGTCCGGCTGTCCACGCTGCGGCTTATTCATGCCGCCGTGAAAGACCGGGATATTGCAGCGCGTGGTGAAGACCGGTGCGAGGGCGTCACCGACGAAGAAATTCTGGGCATTCTTTCCAAGATGGTGCGCCAGCGCGAGGAAAGCTCAAGCGCTTACGACGCCGCTTGCCGCCCAGAGCTTGCCGAGCAAGAACGCGCGGAAATCGAGGTCATCCGAACGTTTATGCCGCGTCAGTTGAGCGAAGAAGAAACGAGCGACGCTATCTCTGAAGTTGTGAGTGAAATCAGCGCCGCTGGCCTCAAGGACATGGGCAAGGTCATGGCCGCCCTGAAGCAGCGTTACAACGGCTCTATGGATTTCTCGAAAGCAAACGCGATCGTTAAGAAGGCGCTACAGTAGAGACCTGCGTAGCGGCGTTCTGGACTTTGTCGACTATTACCTAAGCTAGGTCGATGAGTTTGTGCCTGTCGCCGGGCTTTCTAAACGCCGCGCGCCAGCTTGCATTGCTGGGCGAATTTTCAGGAAGACGCGATACAGGAACTCGGCGATATGCACGACGCCAGGCAGGGCGGCTAATCGACCAACGAGTGAGAACTTTGGCAGGGCGCGCCATAGGGCGGCAAAGCCTCGGGCGCCGCTCATAAGGTCGCCGTTTGGTGTGCGCACATGGAAGCGTTTCAACGCTGCCTCGCAAGACAGGTCTGACCCTAGGTCGCGAGCGCCGCTTGAAACATCGAGCCAATCAATGGCGTCCGCCCCGTCTTGGCGCTGGTAAAACCCGATTTCGCGCCGGCACAACGGGCAGGCGCCATCGAAGTAAACCGTCAGTTTTTTGGTATCCGGATTAGCCATCGGTTTCTGTCCTGAATCGCTCCACGAGGAATGTGGGGCGGCTGTGGAAAAATATGGGGATAGACCCGTGAAAATTTCCGCGCGCCGTTATTGTCACACGCGCTAGATTACGATGGTCTGGTTTCAGCGGACCGACTTTGGAGAACCATCGAGACCGCATGCCGCGTTTTACACCCGAATTTCTAGATGAGCTAAAGTCCCGGATCCGCCCTTCGGATCTCATTGGGCGGACTGTGAAGCTCAAGAAGCAGGGGAATGAATTCGCGGGCCTGTCGCCTTTTACGACCGAAAAGACGCCGTCCTTTTTCGTGAACGATAAAAAAGGGTTCTACCACTGCTTTTCATCGGGGCGGCACGGGGACGTCATTAAGTTCCTGCAGGAAACCCAAAACCTGCCATTCCACGAAGCGGTCGCGCGGCTTGCTGAGGATGTCGGCATGGAGTTGCCGAAGGACACGCCCCAGCAAGCGGAAGCCGCAAAACAGCGCAAAGGGTTGTACGAGGCTTGCGCGGCCGCGGCTGATTTTTTTGCGGCGATGCTTACGCGCCAGCCTGGACGCCACGCGTCGGCCTATCTGGATCGGCGTGGGATTACGCCAGAGCAGCGCAAGGGTTTTAAAATCGGCTATGCGCCCGCTGAGCGCACCGCCCTTAAAGACTACCTGATCAATAAAGATTTCGATGAGAAGACGCTTGTCGATGCGGGGCTGATCATAAAGCCGGAAGATGGCGGGCGAACCTATGATCGGTTCAGAGATCGGGTGATGTTTCCGATTGCCGGCTCAAACGGTAAGATCATCGCCTTTGGCGGGCGGGCGCTCGATAAGGCGGCGCGGGCGAAATACCTAAACTCGCCGGAGACCCCGATATTTCACAAAGGGGCGCAGCTCTACAATTACGGGCAAGCGCGCGCGGCTATATCGAATTCCAGCGATAGCCTGATTGTCTGCGAGGGCTACATGGATGTCATCGCGCTCTGGGGCGTCGGCGTGAAGAACGCTGTTGCGCCGCTCGGAACCGCCATGACGGAGCGCCAGCTTGGGCTTTTGTGGAGCGCCTGTGATGAGCCGGTCTTATGTTTCGACGGCGACCGTGCCGGGCGCCAGGCGGCGCACCGGGCGATTGACCGCGCGCTGCCGCTTTTAAAGCCTGGGAAATCCTTGAAATTTGTCTTTATGCCCGACGGCCAGGATCCGGACGACCTTGCGCGGGAAGGGGGCGCGGCCGCTGTTTCCAAGGCTTTTTCGAACCCTGCGCCCCTTGATAAAGCGCTTTGGGAGCGTGAATTCGAGGCCCAACCGCTTGATACGCCGGAGCGGCGCGCTGGCTTTAAAAGTCGGATGCGCACGCTCGTGCGGGAGATCGCTGACCAGGATGTCCGCGCGGCCTATGGCGACGCCCTGCGTGTAAGATTTGACGAGGCGTTTGGCAGTCCGCCTTCGGGCCCGGCGCCTAGGCCGTTTTCGCCGCCATCAGGGCAAAAGCAAAATCCGTTTTATCGCAAGGGGTCTGGCCCAGGGTCTTTTATGGATCCCAAGCCTCTGCCAGAGACAAGAAACCGAACGCTGCAACAGAAATGGCGCCGCGAAGCGTTGCTCGTCGCGGCAATTTTGCATCAGCCGGTGCTAATCGAGCGCTGCGAAGACGAGATTTTCCGGTTTGCGCCCAGCGATCCTGGTCTCGACGCTCTTTTGGCGGCTTTGCTGCATCAATTTTCCGCGATTGGTAGGGTTGACATAGCATTGCTGCGCCATCAACTCACAAACAACGTAGCGGTCGCCGCTCTACAACGCATTAGCGAAGACGCAATGCTCACCCGACAGGGGCTCTTGGCGCCGGATGCGGACACTGATTTTGTCGTTTCTGCCTGGCAGGAGGCGTATGCCAGGCACGAAGCAATACAAGCGGAATCCGAGGTAAGAGACGCGGCGTCGGGCTGTTTATCGGAAAACGGCGAAGAAATTTGGCGGGCGGCTGTCCGGGCCAGGGACACCTTTGCAGCACAGCGACATGTGAGCGGTGCGAGCGAGGATACTGGCGAGGGCGATCTATCCCAGTCTCTAGAAGAGTTACGCGCTGGCGTGCAGTCCCGACGGGCGAAGGGGCAACGCTAAGTCGCTTTAAAGGCGGAAAAGAATGGCAAAAAAAGCAACTGCAGCCAAAACGAATGACGAAGAAGAAGGCCGCGAAGCTGAGGCGCCGATCCTCGATCTAACGGATGCGGACGTTAAAAAGCTGCTTAAGACCGCAAAGGCGCGCGGCTACGTTACTTATGACGAACTAAATTCAATACTCCCGTCAGAGGAGTTTTCTTCGGAACAAATCGAAGACGTGATGTCCAAGCTTTCTGAAATGGGCATCAACGTCGTCGAGAACGAAGAAGAAGATGACGACGAGGGCGAGCAGCCCGCCGCATCGAAATCGACAGCGCTTGCCAAAAAAGAAGAAAAAAGTGGCAGCGTCGTCACAACAAACACGTCGAGTTCGGCCGACCGAACAGACGATCCGGTGCGCATGTATCTGCGCGAGATGGGCACCGTTGAGCTCCTCTCCCGCGAGGGCGAAATCGCCATTGCGAAGCGCATTGAAGCGGGCCGCGAGACGATGATCCGCTCACTTTGCGAGAGCTCGTTGACCTTCGAGGCGATCACGGTTTGGCGTGATGAGCTTGAAGAGGGCCGCGTTCTCCTCCGCGATATTATTGATCTTGATGCGACCTATGGCGGTGGTCCGGAATCCCGGCCGGATATGACGAAGCCTGAGGTTGCCGAGCGCGTCCAGAAGGAAGAGGCGGAGCGCGCGGAAGCCGCCAAAGAAGCTGGCGAGGACGACGACGACGATTTCGACGAAGGCGCGCTTTCCTTGTCGGCGATGGAAGCCGAGCTGCGCGAAGACGTCATGAAGACGTTTGATCAGATTTCCGGCGACTACAAGAAACTGCGTCGCCTTCAGGATATGCTGATCGAAGAGCGCTTGAAGGGCGATGATCTCTCGAGCTCGCAATCTCGGCGATTGAAAAAACTTCAAAAAGATATCGTTGAGCAGATGCGCTCTGTACGGTTGAACAACCAGCGCATCGAAGCTTTGGTTGAGCAGCTATACGATATCAACCGTCGACTGATGGGTTTGGAAGGGAAGCTCGTTCGTCTAGCGGACAGCTACGGCGTCAATCGGCGGGAATTTCTGGATTCCTATCTTGGCGCGGAGCTTGATCCCGATTGGTTCGACAACATCACTAAGAAAGAGGGCAAAGGCTGGCAAACCTTCGTCGGCAGAGCCGGCCCGCAGATTATCAATATCCGTCAAGAGATCGGACGGCTGAGCCAGGACACAGGCCTGACAATCGAAGACTTCCGCCGGATTGTTCAAACGGTTCAGCAAGGCGAACGCGAAGCGCGTATCGCTAAGAAAGAGATGGTCGAAGCCAACCTTCGGCTCGTGATCTCGATCGCGAAGAAATACACGAACCGCGGGCTTCAGTTCCTGGACCTGATCCAGGAAGGCAATATCGGTTTGATGAAGGCGGTCGATAAATTCGAATACCGGCGTGGCTATAAATTTTCGACCTACGCCACCTGGTGGATCAGACAGGCGATTACCCGGTCGATCGCAGACCAGGCGCGGACGATCCGTATCCCTGTGCACATGATCGAAACGATCAACAAGATCGTTCGAACCTCAAGGCAGATGCTGCATGAGATCGGGCGCGAGCCAACCCCTGAGGAGTTGGCCGAGAAGCTTTCAATGCCTCTCGAAAAGGTTCGTAAGGTGATGAAAATTGCGAAGGAGCCGATCTCCTTGGAAACGCCGATTGGCGACGAGGAAGACTCCCACCTTGGCGACTTTATCGAAGACAAAAATACCGTTTTGCCGATCGACGCGGCTATTCAATCCAATCTGCGCGAAACGACCACGCGCGTCCTTGCCTCTTTGACGCCACGGGAAGAACGCGTGTTGCGCATGCGCTTTGGTATTGGGATGAACACGGACCATACGCTTGAAGAGGTTGGCCAGCAGTTCTCGGTAACGCGCGAGCGCATCCGCCAAATTGAAGCGAAAGCGTTGCGTAAGCTCAAGCATCCGAGCCGGTCACGCAAACTTCGCAGCTTCTTGGATAACTAGCGAAGTCTTCTAGCGATTAAGCTTGGTGTTTCAAGATCGGGCTTAAGCGCTGGAAACATTTCTCGGGCGATCGCGGAACCATTTGGTGATGATCACTTTATCGCCGGCTTCGACTGGCGTGCCGCAGTGCAGCGTGTGCCTGTTTGGCGTGCCGTCTGGGTAAAGATTATTCCAAATGACTGCTCGGCCAGTTTTTGGTTTGATCTTTAGATCAAGCCTCGGGAAGTCGGTTGTTCCGCCTCCTGAAACATCATTTAGGTAGACCATGAAAGTCCATGTCCGTTGGCCGAACTGGCGGATGCTCCCGACCTCGTGGGCGTCGCCATTTGGTCTGAAATAGTCGCTATGGACTTTATACTGTTGCCCGACATTGTATTTCTGGACCTGAAAAGGCTCTGCAAACTCCGGCGGAAAGCCGAGCGCGGCAGCAATAAGCCCGTCAACCTGATCAACAAACGGGTCTTTCGTTCCGCCCAGATAACACGTCGAGCTCGTCCGGAATTCGGGGTCGCTAACGCTCGTCCCAACAATCTCAGAAGGTTTCAGATGGGGCTTTGCAAGGTTGATGATGTGCTCGCATAGGTGCACTGGTAAAAAGTCTTCCCAAACATAAAGCTGAACGCGATTGTCCTCGATGCGCTTTAGCGTCGGAATATCCGCTTGCGTCATTGGCGCGGCGGCCATGGCTTCGTGGATTGTTGTTGGCTGTATCGCTGCGGCGGTGGCCATCGCACGCCTCTTTGTTAACGAATGGTTTCAAGCCACGCGATAGTGCAACAAAGCTGGTTATTATTTCGTCAATCGTGTTCCACGCTCGCGATCGTCTTTCGAGGCGTCTTTCAGGGTGGTGGGCGCATTAAACGGATGAATGAATGCATCGCACGCTTAAGATCAAAACGAAGGGTGTTGGGCTTTACGAGTTCACCGACGATGCAACGGGATTTGTGTCTGAGGCGGGCGTAGACAAAGGCCTATTAACGCTTTTCGTTCAGCATACGTCTTGTTCGCTAATCATTCAGGAAAATGCGGACCGAGATGTTCAACGCGACCTCGTGGAGTTCTTTAGACGTCTTGTTCGCGACGCAGACGATCCGTCTATGGATTGGTTGCGCCATGTGGCTGAAGGCGCTGACGATATGCCCGCACATATCAAAGCAGCGCTCACGCAAACCTCGATCAGCGTGCCGGTGATCGATGGCGCGCCAGCCTTCGGAACTTGGCAAGGGCTCTACCTCTTCGAGCACCGCAGAGCCGCCCACGAACGGCGCATCGTCTTGCATTTGCTTCGCGACCGATAGCGACTAGACGCATAGCCTATTTTACGAAATTAGTTGGCGGGGTTGTTTAATCACGCTCCTAGCTGCGAAAAAACTACGCCTCACGAAAGTTTTAAGGGCGCCCGATGTTGGGATCGACTACGCTTCTCCAACCGTCAACGAAGGAGCGCCCATGTCCAGACACATTCTAATTTTGTTCATGAGCTTCATTGCAGTCGCTTGTTCGCGCGGCGACGCCCAAACCCAGGCGGCCGCCAGCCACGCGAAACCGATGGAAGTCATGGTCCCGACCGAGAACGCGCGCGTTGCGGCGGTTTATATCCGCGCTGATTGGTGTTCATCCTGCAAAATACTTGAGCCTAAGCTTAAAGCGGCGAAGAAGATGAACGCGGTTTCCGGTCTTGAACACATTACGCTCGACTACACGGACCGAAACAAATCGGCGTTTTTCGCTAAGGCTGAAAAAGCGGGCGTCGCGCAGCCCATCAAGATGCACCTGGACGGTGGGGTTACGACCGGCATTGTGCTCCTCGTTGATCTCAAAGACAAAACCATCCTGGCCGACCTTCGCAAAACGCTGGAGACTGAAGAGATCTACGACGCTCTCGTCCACGCGGCGGCGCTCTAAGCTCTTTTGCCTGCGGGTTAGCTATCATTGGAAACGGATGCAATTTGGGACAATGCGTTAACGGATTTGTCCCGGGAATGGACAGTGTCTGAACTGGTGCGCGTTTTCCGCCATTCGTATCGGTCTCGTTAGGCCCAGAAGGTATAGGCACGGATAAGCACGGAACATCGCGTGCACTCGGCGGTCACTGCGAACTATTGCCCGTTGAATTCCGGCTTACCCGCTCCAGGCAATTCCCCAAATAATCGCTATGGACGACCGTGCTGTGCATCAATAGCGCGAACTTGGCCCCGACATTGCACTTCCTCTGACAACAGGTCTTGGCAGGCTGTTGCTGCGGTGGGAACGGCGGCGCGCTCTTCGAACTGGAGATGCGCGCCGCCAACACCGGCGACAGCCAAAGCGAACGGGAAGCGGGCGACGGGCAATGGCGTTTTTTGGTAAGTCTTTCGGCAAGGTAAAATACGCACTCGCATTACTTGGTTTTGTGTTGGCGGCTGCTAGTCAGGCCCACAGCGCTTCATTCAGCGCCGAGACTGCGTCACGTAGCGTTGCAACCGCAGATTACGACGCCGCAAGCGGCAACACGATTGCTTCGGTCAACCCGGCGTCGCCAGATCTATTGGGTAAGCGCAAAACGATTTCGTCCAATCAAAATAGCGACGATAACACCCTGTCCATACCGGTTCCCGCGGCTGGCGTTTTGTTCGCCTCGGCCGCGCTGCTCGGCAGCGGCATTGCACGGCGCCGGCGCGCGCGCCGTGAGCTTGGCATGCCGCCGTCATCCTAATCATTTCGGCAACCTTAGCGAATGCGGACTTTTTAGCGCCCCGGCCAGGACTTCTCAGAAGTTTCTAAGGCTTGCGCCACACAAAGAAACCGCGCGCAATCGGACGAAATACGCTCTTATTGCTGATTGTTTATTTTATCTGCAGCCTGGGCGGCTGAGAACAAGGCCTTCGCTTTGTTCTGACATTCTTCATATTCAGACTGCGGTACACTATCAGCGACAACGCCGGCACCCGCTTGCACGTGCATAACGCCGTCTTTAACGATCGCGGTACGCAAAGCGATGCAAGTATCGACGTCGCCATCGGCGGCGAAGTACCCAATAGCGCCGCCATAGGGGCCGCGCCCGTCGCGTTCAAGGGCGTCGATAATTTCCATTGCCCGCACTTTGGGGGCGCCCGTCACGGTCCCTGCTGGAAAACCCGCCATAACGGCGTCCACGGAATCAACGCCGTCGGCGAGCTTGCCCGTGACGTTCGAGACGATGTGCATCACATGACTGTAGCGCTCGATCTTGAACGACTCTGTTACGTTTACGGAGCCGTAGGCCGCCGCCCGCCCAACGTCGTTCCGTCCAAGGTCTAATAGCATCAAGTGCTCCGCGCACTCCTTTGGGTCGGCGAGCAGTTCGTCTGCGAGCGCTTGATCCTCTTCTGGCGTCGCGCCGCGCTTGCGCGTGCCGGCGATCGGGCGGATGGTCACTTCGCCATTGCGTACACGCACTAATATTTCAGGGCTGGATCCGACGACTGCGTGGTCGTCGAACTTCAAATAAAACAAAAATGGCGACGGGTTCGTGCGCCGCAACGCCCGGTAAAGCTCGAAGGGCGGGGCTTCAAGGGGCGCTTGGAAGCGCTGGCTCAGCACAACTTGGAAAATCTCGCCGGCAAAAATTTCCTCTTTGGCTTTATTCACCATGTCTAGATAATCAGCGTGGGGCGTGTTTGAGCTTATGTCTTGCGGCGGCGTTGGCGTTACCGTGGCCCGTTGGGGGATAGCAAGGGGCGCGGCGAGCGCTGATACTGAATCGGCAATACGCTCGGCGGCGCGCGCATAGGCGGCCCGCGCTGACACTCCGGGCTCCGGCCTTGCTGTTGCGACAAAGATGATTTCTTGGCGGACATTATCAAAAACGGCGACGACCGTTGGTCGAATAAATATGCTGTCAGGCGTATCGATAGCCGCTGGCGGTCGGTCGGGGAGGCGCTCAATTTCGCGCACGATATCGTAGCCCAGATAACCAAAAACGCCTGCGGCCATCGGCGGCGCATCAATGGGCATTTTTATCCTTGAGGCGGCAAGCAGGGCTTTAAGGCGCTCGAGCGGTGGGCCGTCATCGGGCCGAAAGGCGTCCGTTTCGCTTGCCGCGCGATCGTTAATCTCGGCCTTGCCATCGCGGACGCGCCAGATCAAGTCCGGCTTGTAGCCAATGATCGAATACCGGCCAAGCTGGTCGCCGCCCTCGACGCTTTCCAGAAGAAACGCATTATCACGCGCGCCGGCGAGTTTTAGGTAGGCGGAAACCGGCGTTTCCAAGTCAGAGATAATGCGTTTAAGGAGGACTTGGGGTTCGCCCGCATCATATTTTTCGGCGAACGCCTTAAACTCTGGCGCGATCGCATTCGCGGTCATGCCTCATCCGCCTTCGGAAAATAACTGATCAATTTTCGCCCGGTCTATCCGGACGCCATATTCATCGCGAATATCGGAGAGATAAGCGTCGATAATTTCCTGGTCATATTGAAACCCGAAATTGCGCTTGAAGGATCGCTCCAGCGCGGGGTTTAATTCGGTCCGGTCGAAGTCAATTCCGGTGAGTTGAGCCACCACGGCCACATCGCTTTCTGCTGCATCGCCGTCAACAATCTCGTCGGTGGACGCTATGAACAGGTCTTCGTTCAGGCGTGTCGTAAAGGTTTCATTGGTCTCGCCACGTGTGAGCGTTATTTCGGTTATCTCAGCGCCAATGCTTTGCGCAGCGCTTTCAAAACTTGCACCGCCCGAGACCTTCTCTTTTAACGAGCGCACAACATCGCCAATGCGCCGGTCCCGTTCAGCCTCCCGCCACCGGGGTTCAACCTCTGCGGCTACATCGTCAAAGGGAGAAAGAGCCGAGGGTATGACCTCATCGACCACAACATAGAAAGACCCAGAGTCATCGTCATATTCAACGACTTCAGACTCTTCGCCTTCCCCAACTGTAAAGGCTTCGCGTAGGACGGCGCCTGGGATTTCGTCGACGATTGCGCCGCCGGGTTCGAATGAAAACGCATCGACCGGGCCAAAGGCGGTGACGCGTGCGCCGGTTTCTTCGGCCGCCGCGACGAGGTCCGCACCCGTATCGCGCGCGTCTTCAATGGCTTCGATCGCGTCATAAATCCGGCGCTGGACGTCTTGCTCAAGATATTGTGCGCGTATTTCTTCTTTTACGTCGTCAAACTCCTGCGTTTCCGGGGGTGTGATCGCTGTCATGACGATTACCGTCCAGCCGAAGATGCCTTGGACAGGATCGCTCACGCTGTCGCTCTCGAGCGCTGCGTTAAAGGCTGCTTCAGCGACGGTCGGATCAAGAATGTCAGCCCGCGTCGTGTCAGTGAATGTCACTGTGTCCAGGCTGATGCCTTTTTCGGCGGCAAATTCTTCGATAGGCTTGCCCTCATCGAGCACCGCTTTTGCGCCTTGGGCTTCTGCTTCAGTGTCGAAGCGTAACTGGTAGAAACTTCTAAGCTCCGGCTTTTCGTAAAT
>JBCCTV010000012.1:0-27777 GCA_039197915.1 Pseudomonadota bacterium
CAGACCGTCACGCAGGGTGGCGTCAGCATCAAGCAAGCGCCCATCTTCCGGCGCGTCTGGTCCGAGCGCCGCAAGGCCTAGCGAATTAAAAACCCAAAGGCGCCCACTTCTGTGCTGTATACGGATTGGGCGCTTTGGCCCAAATCGATCGAGCCAGGATTTGTTGAGCGCGCCCGCAACGCTCTGGTGGTATCCGACGCCGCGTATCCAGCCATCGCCCGGCGAACTATTGAGCGCCTCTTTGAAATCATTTTCAGTTTTAACCGACGGCGGACCGCATTGGAGCGAGGTCAGTGAACGCGCAGCAGCATTTAGGTGAATGTGATGGTCATTAAGCCCTGGGAGTGCAGCGCCGCCCCCGGCGTCCAGCACTTCTTCACCGTCCATGGGCCCCAGATGAGGGGCAAGCCCGTCAATACTTCCATTCCGTATACGGATATCAAGCGTTTTCTTGTCTACTTCCGCGTTTTTAATCAACATCTATAAAGCTCGCGATTGGTGTCGGATCGACGCCAGGATCGAAAGACCTCAACGGATATGATAGCTCCGTGTTCTCCGCCATTTTTTGAGTCCATTCGCCCACTCGTAATTCTAAACTGCGATCGAAACTGGCCGCCGATGAGCGCTCCTTATAGGCGCGCCAGAGGGGATCTGCGGAGATTGCATCGCAGACAACGCCTGCAAGTGAAACATCGAGCAAAAGCCCACCGCCGCACCGCCAGGAAGCGAGCGCTGCGACGGCGCCATGTAAGCCCGTCAATGGATCGGCGATCGCGTCGCCGGCGAATAAATAGTCACCATGGGCGGCTTTCATAATTTTGACCAATCCGGCGGCCGCAGCCGCGTCGTCACCAAAACCGATATAGTTTTCGGTCTCCTCTGATCGTCCGTAGGCGGTTATACCGACCCAAACGCGGCCAGCGCGTGCCTGCAAAAATTCCCTCGCGTCAATCCCGAGTTGCCGGAGGGCCCGCGGCCTAGACGCCTCAATGACGATATCAGCGCTTTCGACGAGATCAAGCAAGCGACGCTTATCCGAAGCGTCATCGAAATCAAAAACCGCGTTTTGCTTTCCCTCGTTCAATAAGGAAAAAAAGCGTTTCTCACCGAACCGGGCGCCGTCTGGCCGGGACTTGCTTTCAACTTTGTATACCTCCGCCCCTGCGGCCAATAGCAAAGACCCCAGCAAAGGACCGGCCCAAAGCGACGAAAAATCAACCACCTTCGGCGGCCTTGCGGGCGCATCACTTGGGTCGAAAACCCGCATTGCCTGAATTCCCGGGCGCATATCCGCTAACGGATCAACTGGCGCAACCGCCAAACCGAGAAGACGGCCGCGTTCGATAAGCCCCGCTAACGGCTCTTTTTTTAAGAACGGCGCCAGCGCGTGAACATCAGCCGGCGTCTCGCCTTGAAGCCACGCGGCGTAGAGGTCTGCATCGTCTTCGCGCGCCGCATTGAGAGCGAGCCACCCATCAGTACAAGGAAAAACATGGCACGACCCCCCTGGCGCCGTCGCCCCTTTGCGCGTCAAACCCATGAGGCGGGCGCGCTCCCCCAATAGAACGGCGCCGCAGGCGATGTTCGAAAATGGCGGCGCTAGTGCCGCGTTTGCAAGCCTCAAAAAGGCAGCGAAAGCCCCATCCGCCGCGCGTGTCAGCCCCACGGGGCAGACAAGGCCCGGCTCTCCCGGGCGCCCCGTCACCTCGGCCAAGCCACTCCGGCGCCAGGCAACCGCCGGATGGTCACTCAGTACATCAATCTTAGAGGTTTGACCGCTAAACCGCGTCAATAAGGCTTGCGCATAATCGCTCGCGTCAAGACCCCAATCTGGCGAGATCATCTCGTATCACACGTCGCAACAATTTGCCGGTTTCATTGTAAGGCAGCGCATCACAGAAATGCACAAGCGTCGGCACACGACTTGACCGGAGTGACTTTCGGACAATCTCGCACAACTCTTCAGCGCCAGGGGGCGTCGTTTCAGGGTCAACCACAACCGCTAAACCAACGGCCTCCCCCCACTCCGTATCCGGAACGGCGACGGCCGCCACGTCTTTAACACTTGGATGGGCGATAACAACATCTTCGATTTCACCAGGCGAGATGTTTTCACCACCACGAACAATCACGTCGTCTGCGCGTCCGTCGAGAAACAAAAACCCTTCCGTGTCGAGAAAGCCGCGGTCTTTCGTTGGAAACCATCCATCGCCGTCAAGCTGCGAACCGGCGCCTTTATATTCGCCGCTAACCTGGTCGCCGCGCACAAAAACAAGGCCCGCTTCATCGGCCCCGCAAGCGCGCCCATCTTCGTCGCGAATTTGAATCTCAATTGTCGGCAGGGGGCGCCCAACAGACCCGAGGCGACGTCTGACCTCAGGGTTCTCGCTTGAGCGCGCTTGACGGTGATCGTCAGGGTCAAGAAGGCAAATCGTTGAGCTGGTTTCGGTTAATCCGTAGGCATTGGTGAAAGCGACGTCAGGAAACATATCCATTGCCGCTTCGATAACCTGTAGGGGCATTTTTCCGCCGCCATAGGCAAGCGCGCGCAGCTTAGGCAGCTGTGGAGCCGCGCCCGACTTCTCTATTTGTTCAACAATCCGCTGCAACATCGTCGGAACCAGGAAGGCGTTGGTGACCCCCTCGGTCGCCGCCAGGCCAAGCCAGGCTTCGGCCGAAAAGTTTGGCAATTGCACCATGCGCCTGCCCGCATAAACCGAACTTAAGACCGCCGAGATTCCAGCGATATGGTACGGGGGCACGCTTATCAGCGTCGCCTCATCCTCCTCAGCGCTCATGAACTCGACCGTACCGAGAATATAAGACATCAAATTGTCATGGCGCAGAATTGCAGACTTCGGCTCGCCGGTCGTGCCGCTTGTAAAGAGCTCAATGGCTGGCGATGTCGCATCATCAGGCGCATCGCTATCAATCGGCTTACCGCCAAGGAGGCTCGAAGACGCGCTAACAACGAGTCCGTCTTGCGCAACATCCGTCCGGTCCGTGATGATCAACGCAGGCGCGGTGCGCTTTAAAAGCGCGTTAAGCGGCTCTTCAGCTAATCGGTAATTCAACGGCACATACGGCGCGCCCGTAAGGGCGGCGGCGAACAACGCCACAGGCGCCATTGCGTTGCTTTCGCCAAGAAACCCTAGCTTTTGATCTTGTTTTAGGGCGCCAGCGACCGTTCGCGCCCGCTCAAGAAGCGCCGCATAGGTCAGGCGCTCGTCGCCAGAAACAACGGCGACACGGTCCGGCATCGCATCCGCCGCCATTTGCAGTATAAGGAATATATTCATAGCGACGGGCTATTGGTCTTTTAATCTGAGGAAGGCAGCGCTTTTGCCTGTTTAACGCCAAGCGGGGTCGACCCTAAGGAAAGTCCGCCTTCGCCGCCCCGCGTACAGAGGAATTCCATCGTTTCCTCTTCATCAACATAACGCTTGCCGACGAGAAGTCCGTGGGCGAAGTCTTTATCGACGCCAGATTTCTCGGCTGCTTCCTCAGTAGACATCTCGGCCCCGCCGCAGCGCAAATCGAGCGGTTCTTTCGGGGCGCGCAACACCATGATTTGCCCGGCGCAAACGGCGCTGTTCAATTTCATTCCCGCTTTGAGCGTCAACGCCATCGGTACCTTCTCCTATTGTGCGATCACAGCGCCGGCGACGCCTGACGCCAAGAACACGGTCTCGACGTCTTTGAGCTGGTTCGCCGCCGTTCCTCGCAATTGACGGACGCCCTCAGTAATATTGTTCATGCCGTGAATATAGCCCTCGCCGATCAACCCGCCATTTGGGCTAAGCGGCGTCTTTCCGTCCAGGTTCATGTGACCGTCAGCGATATAGTCTTTCGCCTCGCCGCGACCGCAATACCCAAACCCTTCGATCTGCATCAGGACTTCCGGGGTGAAGTTATCGTAGATCATGGCGACATCGGTTTCTTTTGGTTGGACGCCGCAAGCCTTAACGAGCTTCTCTGTCACCCTCTCTGAATTTTGCAGGCGTGTAAGATCGCCCTCATAGAAATCACTGACGATTTCATGGTTGAAGAGCATCGCATACTCCGCGCCTAAAATGCGCGCGGGCTTCTGCTTCAGGTCTTTAGCGCGATCCATGCGAGTAATTACAAGGGCGACGCCGCCGTCAGATTCCTGGCAGCAGTCGAGCAATCGCAGCCACGGCTTCACGATCCAACGGCTTTCTTGGTGATCAGCGAGCGTTATCGGTTTTTCGTAGAACCATGAATTCGGATTGGTGGCGGCGTTTTCGCGCAAGATAACCGCGACCCGCCCGAGATCCTCAGACGTCACATTATATTTTTCAAGATAAGGCCCGCAGCACAAGGCTTCCCACATAGCCGGCGTTTGCGCACCGAACGGAACGCACCACTCAACAAATGTGGAACTGTGCGCATCGGGACTAATCGACATCGCAGGCTGACCAAAGCGATACTGCGAGCGCTCATTCATTGCGCGCCACACCACCATGACATCGCAAAAGCCGGCCTCGACTGCTTTCTTCGCATGCACAATTGTTGTGACTGAGGCAGCGCCGCCCTGGGGCAGACGAACCGTGTAGTTCAGGTCCTTCGCGCCGACCGCGCGCATCACATCGATTTCGTCGGAATTATCGATCGTGTAGGTCATTAAGCCATCGATTTCAGACGGATCAATACCGGCGTCTTCGCAGGCTGCGCGAACGGCTTCCGCAGCAAGCTGCTGCTCTGATCGTCCGGAATTCTTCGAAAATTCAGTTTGGCCAATGCCGACAATGGCGGCTTGTGTGCTTGCGTCCGCCATCTTAAGCGCCTCCCCCAATCGGGCGGAACACGGGCACCGCTTTGCCGCCGCTCGATTTTACGAAATCAACCTCGACCGCCATCCCGGCTTTGACGGTGTCTTCGTCAACGCCTTCGATCGTTGCGACAAACCGCAAGCCTTCTTCAAGCTGAATAAGGCCAACAATCGGGTTCTCCGAAAAACCAAACGCCGCCGGGCGGATCGGTTGGGCCCAACTCATGACAACGCCCTTACCGGAGAGGCGTTGTTCTTGTTTATCCGTAGACCCCGTATCTGGGCACATTGGGCGCGGCGGGTGCCAAAGCTTGTCGCTACCTGCGAATTTTTGCGCAACAAGCTCACCGCGCTCGCAAGCCTCCCAGAAAAAGGCGCTGTCCACGCGCTGTATTGGATCGGGACGCATTTGTTTGTCGCTCATTGTCTTTCCTCGCCTACCCGTCGATGCCCCAAGGGCTTTTTAGTTTTTGCTGGCCTTCGCGCGGCGGGTCACACAGGATTGCCGCCTCGCCCGCGAGCGCGTCTATTTCTTCGTCACTATACCCCAATTCATTGAGGAGATCCGCCGAGCAATCACCGACAATCAACGGCGCGCTTTGAATGACCGTCGGGTTACGCGAGAGGCTATAGGTTGCCCCAATCTGCTCGAGCTTGCCAACGTAGGGGTGCTGATATTCAGCAAGCCACTGGCGCTCTTTCAACTCCGTCCGGTCAAACAATCGACGCGACGCCTCGACGTCAGAAATTTCGCACGGAATGCTAACGCCGCGAAGTTTTTCAACCGCTTGATCGGCGGGAGACCCGGCGAAAAAAGCCTCCGGGTCGTCGCCGCAAAGGGCGTCGAAGGCTGATTTATGGTCCGCAGACATGGCGGCGATCTGGACCCATACGCCGTCCGCCGAGCGATATAACCGATAATATTTGGAGTAACCGGTCTGGTTTGCATCAAGCCTCGGCCGGTCGACGGGGGAGCCGTCGGCTTTCGCGACGGCATAGCTCGTGTTCAAGAGAGCGGCGTTGATAATCGATGTATCAACGAACTGGCCCTTGCCCGTTTCCTCGCGCTCATAAAGGGCGTTGCAAATAGCGGCTGCCGACAAAAACCCATTGCCCGTGTCGCCAAGCGACGTCAGCGACCAAAACGGATGTCCACCCGCATGAAGCGCGCCGTCTTCGTGCTGAATGCCGCCGAGGCAAGCCCCCGTTTGATCATTTCCAGGAAGGTTCATACGCGGACCTTTTTCAAATCCGCGAGTATGGCAGTAAATGAGTTTGGGGAATTCCTTGCTGAGCGTTTCATAGTCAAGGCCCAAGCGTTCAACCGCCGGATAGCGCATATTGTGCTGAACCACGTCGGCGCCGGCGATCAGGCGTTTTAAGATATCTACCGCTTTGGGGTTTTTCAGCATCAACGCAATCGATCGCTTGCCGCGGTTCGCCATATAAGCGATGTGCGTTCGATGCCAGTAGCTGTCCCACAGGGTATTTATTTTGATAACGTCAGCACCAAGATCAGAAAGAATCTGACACCCAAAGGGACCAGCGATTGCAAGACCAAGATCGATCACGCGAACGCCCTTCAGCGGCGGTTCTGGCTTAATCTTTGGTTCGGGCTTTGGCTCGGGATTTGGCAACGTCGCGGCGTACGCCTTAACGTCATCCGTGTCACTACCGCTGGCGCGCGTCGGTCCTTTGATCTCGCCAGGGCTCGTTTCAAGGCGATAGGTTATGCCAACCTGGTTGATCGTCCCGAGGTCCGGGTCTTCAACGCTTGCCACGCACCGATCATCTAAGAGCAGAGGATCCGTCAAAGAATCCTCAAGCGAGCGGCACTCCTGCATGGTCATTTCGCCGACACGCGCAGCCTCAACCCACTCAGCCGCCGAAAAGCGCTCGATCGCCTCGGCCAGGATCGGCTGGTAGTGCGCCATCACGAGCAATTCTTCTGGTCCAATCCCGAACCGGTCCGGATCATTTTGGACGGTTAAGTCTGGCGTTGCATTGATTTCCTCACCCTTAGACGCTTCGAGAATAAAGCGCGGGTTTGGCACCCAGTTGTGAAGCCACTTCCCGTCGCTGCACTTAAAGTGTCCCTTGGGGCTGCGGCTCCCCATAATCCAGGTGTTAAAGCCTTCTGCATCTGGATCATCCACCCGTTGCCAAACTCCGCTGCCGCAGGCGAGCGCGCCTTGGAAAAGGGACGTTGAAACCCGCTGTCCGGCGCCGGTGCGTTCGCGCGCAAACAATGCAGCCGATATGCCGGTGATCGCAGAAAAGAACGCGCCGAGGCTTGGCCAAGGCGAGGCCACAAACAAAGGTCCGTCCCGGTTTGCGCCCTGAACCCAATTCTCGTCAATCTCGACTTCTGCAAACGGATCGTCGAGCTTGTTCATGTGGTAGACAGCCCCTTCCGGCCATCCGCGCTGCTCATATTGAAGCCCAGAGCGCGCAGCCACTAACGCGTCATAGCCGGGCCGATCCTGGTCTTCCACGCCCTCGCCATAGGCGGTAATCGAGCAATAGATCAGGCGTGGGTTGAGCGCGCTCAAGGTTTCGAAATCAATGCCAAGCTTCGCCGTGACGCCCGGTGAGAAGCTCTCAATCAAGATGTCGGCTTCCGCCGCTAATTTTAAAAACAGCGCCTTTTCGGCATCGTCCTTTAAATCGAAGACAGCGTTTTTCTTGCCCCGGTGCCAGACTTTATAGCCCAACATCTCCGGGAAAGGGTCGCCGTCAGGTCGCTCAATCCGCGTGACGTCGGCGCCGTGGTCGCCGAGGAGCATGCCTGTCATTGGGCCTGCCACACCCCAGCTCAGGTCGAGCACTTTTAACTTAGATAATACGCCGGGCATGTTGTTTCCTTCCAACTCGTCGCGTCGCGTTTCGTGGTCTCGCGTTTTTTTAAAAATCAGCCGCTCGTTCCCTAGGCGGCTTATTTGCGGTGTGACGCTGCATTTACGGCACGCCGCTTGTCTCAAGACGGCGCCGCCTGTATGAATTTCCGAACCGAGTTCTAAAATATCCGCGGCGTCGGCGCAGTCAATATGGCGAGGGGCGCCGTTGAACGGAAATGCACACGCGATTATGCAACATCACTGAATGATGGAGGAGCAATAGCGATGGTCACGATCAACGCGAAATCGCGAGAAGGCGAAGAGCAATCGCTGTCGGCCGAGCCCGGCGTGACCTTGATGGAAACGTTAAGGGATGCGGGAATTGTGGATGCGGTGTGTGGGGGCGTCGCCTCTTGCGGCACGTGCCACGTCTACCTAGCAGAAGATTGGGCTGGCAAAGTCGCCGACAAAACCGAAGACGAAGTTTATATGCTTGAGTCTCTCGAAGACGTTGTCGAAGTGCGGGCAACCTCGCGCCTCGCCTGTCAAATTCCGATAACGGATGAACATGACGGCATGCAGCTTGAAGCTGCGCCAGAGGCCTAGACTGATCAATGGCCCAAAGACCGACATCTAAGCTGACCACTGTCCTAGGGCGTTAGGCCGAATGCAGTCGGACCTTATCTCCGCCCGAGTTCCAGGCCCTTTAGGCGAAGCGATGGAGCTTCGCGCGGCGCATTACAAGGCGAGCGGAGACCCAAAGGCGACTTTCTTCTGCCTACCGGGCGGCGGCATGACGCGCCGGTATTTTGATTTGGGCGGTCCCTATAGTTTCGTCGAGCGCATGACGTCGCTTGGGTATGCGCTGATCTGCGCTGATCACGTCGGAATAGGCGAAAACTCCCTCGGCGAAGACGCAGCGTTCACGCCGCGGGACGCCGCGCGTGTTATGGTCGAGGCGATTCCATCGTTGCAAAGCGCCGCTGGCGTCAGCGACGTTCCACTGCTTGGTCTCGGCCATTCCATGGGCGGCTTCATGACGGCGCTCATCCAAGGCGGGCATTCTCCCTACGCCGCAATAGCGCTCCTTGGGGCCCACGCGGGAGGCTTAGACTGGGGCCTCGATGAAAACGAAAAATCATACGCCAATCGGCCAGACGCGCTCGAACCGGTCCTCGTCGACCTGGCGCGGAAGAAATTCGGAAAGTTCTTTTTTGACCAGCCGGGGCCCAGCGAAAATTCTAAAATTTTTGGCGGAGAGAATGCGGGCGCAAACGATGAGCTTCGAAAAGCGACAGCGCCCGTTTATGCTGCAGGCGGTTTAATGTCGATGATCGAAGGCAGCATACTGACGGAAGCGCAGGCGGTACGGTGCCCGATATTTTTTGCCTTTGGCGACAACGACATTGGCAGAACGCCCTACCTCGCTCCGAAAGAGTTCACCTCCTCGCCCGACATCAGGCTCATCATTTTGCCATCGACGGGGCATAACTCATTCGCATTCGCATCAATCGACGGACTGTGTGAAAAGCTCGACAAATGGGCGCGCGAAGTTACGTCTTAAAAAATAAATATTGGAGGAAAGGCCCGTGAAACGCGTATTCATTGGCGTTGGCGCGCTAGCTGTCATCGTCGTTGGCTGGTTGATTTTTGACAATGCGGCGCAGACGGGCCGCCTCGGCGAAGAGCGCGGCGCCGGCACAATTTTTGGTGAAGCGGTCCCAGCGGCGACGGTGCTCGCTCGTCAGCAAGCAGAGACCCAAGCCGGACCGGTCGGCGCCTCAAAACAAGTTTTGTTTGGCGATCTTCACGTTCACACGACCTATTCAACCGACGCTTTTTTGTGGTCATTGCCACTGAATATGGGCAAAGGCGTTCATCCGATTGCGGACGCTTGCGACTATGCGCGCTACTGTTCCGCGCTTGATTTCTGGTCAATCACAGACCACGCGGAAGCGTCGACGCCGACACGTTGGCAGCGCGCAAAAGACACCATTCGACAATGCCAGGCGCGCGCCGAAGACCAATCGAACCCGGATATGGTCTCCTTCATTGGTTTTGAATGGACGCAAGTCGGCTACCTGCCCGAAGAGCACTTTGGCCATAAGAACGTCATCTTTCTAGACCTTGAGGATGAACGCGTGTCCGAGCGCCCGATCGCAGCGGCTGGCATCACAAGCACTGCTTTGCGCGCAAACAACGCCGGCATGCCTGGCATTATGACACTCTTGGATTTCGAAAACCGTCAGGACTACTGGGACTTTTCAACGTTTTTGCGCGAAGTGCGCGAAGTCCCCTGGTGCGACGCCGATACGCCGTCCGATGAACTGCCAAGCGATTGCTTTGAAGTGGCGGCGGACCCGGGAGAGTTGGTGTCGCGGCTTGAAAGCCAGGGCCTTGACCCGCTCATTATTCCCCACGGCTCCACCTGGGGGATGTACACCCCGCCCGGAACAACTTGGGGCAAACAGCTCAACCCAAAGCTTCGCCCGGAGAAATTTCCACTCATCGAGATTTATTCAGGCCACGGAAATACGGAAGAGTATCGCGATTTTGAAATTGGCGAGATCGCCGCAGACGGCCTCGACGGTGTATGTCCACCGGCGTCAGATACATATACTCCAAATTGCGTGCGCGCTGGTGAGATCATTAATGAACGGTGCTTAGAAGCGGGCGACGACGAACAAACCTGCACTGCGCGCGCCGCCGAAGCGCGCAAGGTTGCGGCCGCCATGGGGCCAGCCTACCACATGATTATTGGCGGCGAACAACCAGAAGATTGGCTTGATTCTGGACAGTGTACGGATTGCTTCTTGCCGGCCTTTTCCTACCGTCCGCATTCAAGCGTTCAAGCGGGCCTTGCGACATCGTTTTTCGGCGAGGACGACAGCGACGGCGGCGACGACCCCATACGGTTTAATTGGGGCTTCATCGCCTCGTCCGATAACCACCGCGGCCGCCCCGGCGCGGGCTATAAGGAAATCGCCCGGCGATTAACCACCGAGGCCGCCGGTGCTTCCTCCCCCGCTTGGCGGAAGCGTTTAATCCGGGACAACACGCCAAATGATGCTTACATCCACCCAAGGTCACCCCAGGAGCTTATTGAAAACGCAAGCCTAGCGCTTGCCGAAGTCGAACGGATGTCTGGGTTTTGGCTGACGGGCGGGCTCGCCGCCGTCCATTCCGAAGGCCGGTCGCGCGAAGAGATTTGGGATGCGCTCCAGCGCCGGGAGACTTTTGCGACGTCAGGACCGCGCATGCTTTTGTGGTTCGACCGTTTATCGGCCAATGGCGAAAAAGCCCCTATGGGTGCAACTGTTGATGCATCCGATGCAGGATCATTCCGCGTTCGCGCCGTCGGCTCGTACAAACAAAAACCGGGGTGTCCGGAGTTTGCCGTGGACGCTTTAGGCGAAGACCGGATCGCCGACCTTTGCTCCGGTGAATGCTATAATCCGAGTGATGAACGTAATTTGATCGAGCGCATTGAAGTCGTTCGTATCCGTCCGCAATCATCATCTGACGAAGCAATTGGCGACTTAATTGACGATCCATTCCTGGTGCACCAATGCCCTGCAAATCAGGAGGGATGCGACTTTGAGTTTACCGACCCAGACTTCGCTCCAGGAGCGCGGGACGCGCTTTACTATGTACGAGCCATCCAAGAACCGCGCCCGACGATCAACGCTGAACCAATAAAATGCGAGCGTGATGAAAACGGCAAATGCATAAAGGCGACCATTTGCTTTGGCGATTATCGCTCTGGCGACAGCGATTGCACGACCATGAAGGACGTGCGCGCCTGGTCATCGCCAATTTATCTTTCTTACGCGGCTCCCATTGAGCCTACGAAGGAAGGTCCGGACACAGATGAATTGTCGCCAGACATGATGGATACGCCGGCCGATGGTATCTTAAACGACAGTATCCAAAACGACGGCGACGCTCTGCGATAATGTCGCCTTCACGGGAAACCGAACAGTCGTTCTCCAAAAGCGAGGCTGACGGGGGCGCGCAGCAATGGCTGTTCATCGCTGCTGCAACCATCGGCCTTGGGGCGGCGCTATTTTCATCGCTTGGACTTGGCGATGGGGACGCCGCAACCCGCGGCGCTGTCGCTCTTGTCAATGGCGAACCGATCCCCGAAGCCGAGTACTACCGGGCCACAACAGCGATGCAAGCTGGCTTGAAACGAAAGCTCACAGCTGACGACCGCGCTCGCGCGCTTGACGTCCTGATCAATGAAGAGCTCCTTGTACAGAGGGCCCTCGAGCTTGATTTGCCGCGCGAAGACAGGCTCGCGCGGCGCATCTTGATCCAGTCAGTGATTGACGTCGCCGCCCTTTCACCGGATGCGCCAGAAGCAACGGACGAGGACTTACGTCGCTTTTTCGACGACAATATCGCTCTTTTTCGACCCCTTGGCCGCGCCACAATCTATTTGGCGATTGCAGAAAGTAAAGCGCAAGCCGACTTATTTGCAGTAGCTGTTGCTGACGGCGAACGCTTCAAAGACGCCCGGGAAAAATACGGACTAAGAGCCTTAGATCCACCTGCCATGGCGCCGTTTGGCAAGCTTGCCGACTACGCAGGCGGGGCTGTACGCAACGCTGTCGCCGCAATGGGCGAAGACGAGATTGTCGGCCCAATATCGTCCGGAGACACACTAACCTTTGTTTGGCTCGCAGAGCGGTCGTCCACCGACGTTGACTTTGATGCTGTGAAAAGCCAAGTCGCCGCCGAATGGCGACGCCGCCGCCAGGAAACGGCGTTTGACGACTATGTTTCTAGCCTGCGTCGCCGCGGGCGCGTCCGTGTGCTACACGACGTGTCGACCGATGACGACGCCCCCTCAGAAGACGCCGAAAACGAAGGCGCCTAATGAGACATCGCATCGTCTTTGCCTGCATTTTGTTCTTGCTAACAGGTCTATTCAGCCAAAACGCTTCGGCTCATACGCGCAGTCAATCCTATTCCGTATGGACAGTTGATGGCGCAAAGGCGAGCTTTACCTTTAGCGTTGACGCCCGGCGCGTAACGCAACTCGCCCCCGCCTACGAAGACCAGAAATCGCTCACCGACATTCTCCGTGAACACCTGAACGAAGTCGCGGGCGTGACGCAAAACGGCAATCAATGCGACCGGGTTGAATTTCGGGTCACGGGAGAAGCGCGCCCTACTCTGACAGCCGAGGGGACTTTTCAGTGTGAAGAAAATATCGGCGCTGAACCGATTAATGTCCGCATGGCCGCCTTTTTCGGCGTCTCACCAACACATGTTCACATCGCGCGCGTCGTTAACGACGCCGGCTCCGAAGAGTATGTTTTGCGGCGCGGACGATCGACGTTTCTCTTGAGCGAAACCCCAAGGCCGGAAAATCCAATAGGTTTTGCACTTATAGGCTTCCACCACGTCATCTCCGGGCTTGATCACATCCTCTTTTTACTCGCGCTGGCGCTTGCGGCGCCCAGCCTTCGAACGGGATTGCTCAGCGTAACGGGCTTCACGCTCGGTCACATGCTGACACTTGCGCTGGTAGCGACGCGTTCCATATCCCCAAATTCAATCCTAATCGAAGCGATCATTGGACTGACAATTGCTGCGGCTGCGGCAGAAGCGGCGGCTCCAAAAATTTCTAGCGTTCGCCTGGGGGGCCTCAACATTGAAGCGCGACCATTTTTATTTTTTGGCCTGGCCGCAATTATTGCCGCCGCCGCCTTGGCGCCAATTGCTGTCGACGGGGTGCTTCTGACCGCGGCAGCGCTCAGCTTATATGCGGTCGCGGCCGCGTTTTTTACAAACAATACCGCGACACGGTTGCTACCAGCCTTTGCAGCCGTTTTCGGCCTCGCCCATGGCGCCGGTTTCGCCGGCGGCCTCTTAGACCTTAATCTTGAGACAGAACGATTATTCGCGCCAGTTCTTGCCTTCAATATCGGCGTTGAGGCGGCTCAACTGATCGCGTTGGTCGGGGCTTTCGCCGGCCTCGCTCTCGCCCGCCGTTTATTGCGTGCAAAAGTCTATTTCGCCGCGCAGAACCTCATACTTTCAGCACTGATTGCCGTTGGCGTTTATTGGTTTTCAATCCGCATTTGGGCGTGAAAGCGCCGTCTCAGCTAGCCGGCGCGAACCATTCCGGAATATTATGTGTGTAACTCAGACTTTCCGCCCGATTGGAGATCCGCCAGCCTTTTTCGGTCCGTTCAAAACGATCAATGTAACGGGCGCCAATAAAAAACACGACCTGCTCGCCGTCACGTTCGGCAACCATTGGGTTAAAGAGCATGGTTTCGCCGGACGCCGTGTCTTTCTCGAGCTTTAAGATCGTATTGCTGGCAAAGTGCTGCATCCCAGGAAAGATCTTTAACGCCTGCGCGAGATACACTTTGATCTCAGGGAGACTACCTTTACTGCCGCCTGTCGCCGTATAATCAATATGCGCATCTTCCGTGAACACATCATCAAGCGCATCGAAGTCCTGGTTATCGATCGCGTAGCAATAGGATGTGATTAAATCTTGGATTTCGAGGCGGTCAGAAATCTCTTGAAGTGTCTTCATGGAACCAATCCTTTCTGATGCTAAAGCGCGAATTGCTCTATGTAATCTGCGAAATCCCGCTTGATGGCGTCTGCGGATAGACCAAACTCCTCCGCGCTGTAGGCGTGCGGGGCGCGGTGCTCACGCTTATTCGCTTCAATCCACTCTGCCATGTCAGAGCGCGCTTGATCATCAGCCGGAAGACCCGCCGCTTTCAGCACCTGTTCACCGGCAGTAATAGGATTATCCAACAGATCTTTATAGTGAATATCAACGAAGCGATCGGGATCGTTTGATGCGCGCGCTGCAGAAAAACGGTCGAGCAGCGCTTTAAGGCGCGGCCCCCAAAAATCAGCGACCATGTGCGGTGTCACGTCGTTGGAACTCAGTCGATAGAGGGTTTGCATCATGCTGCAATAGGACGGCACCGTCTCAACGGGGGTGCGGTGTGTCATGACGATGCGTGCATCCGGAAAGACGCTAAGAGCCGTGTCGATCGCCATTAAGTGCCCGGGTGTCTTTAAGACCCAACGCGCGCCCCGCCGTGAGGGATCGAGCCACTGCAGGGTCTGCAAGATTTCCTTCAAATCCAGATAAGCGGGGGCCGGATCCTGATCGATCAGCCAGTGTGCGAAAGACGGAACGTAATAACTCGCCTCCGGCATGGTGCTAGAAAACAAGTGACCCAGGATGATCACTTCCTCATCAGGCTGATCAACGCTCATCGGATGGATAGACATGAGCTCTGGCAGCTTCTCTAACATGTATCCGAGCACACCCTCCGCCGCCGCGCGCCTTGCGGTTGGCTCGCCGCGCTTTTCATCCGGAAACGGCGCATAATTCTGGGTTTCAAACCAACGCACACCGGTCATTCCGGGTGCAGACGCCAGCATTCGATGCAGCATGGTTGACCCGGTCCTTGGCAACCCAACAACAATTGCAGCAACGTTGATCTGCTCGTCGAGAATTTCAGGATGCCACCGCAACAGGTCGACATGGCGAAGTCTGTTCACCAACGAATTTACAATTGAGGATTGAGCCCCATACCGTCCTTCAAGCGAAAGGCTCGCCTCACTTTCCAAGGTCGGCAGGAGTCTCGCCAGGTTTTTGAAAAACCAGTCGTCGCCGAAGTCGCTCAAGCCCGCCTGCTCGATCGCCCCCGCCTTCAAGGCGTCCATGCCTAAATCCACACCAGCGTTGCTCACTGCCGAGCCTCCTAAACTGCTGAAAAAGCCGAGTTTCGTCCTTGCCGAGCCGTAGCGATTATGGGATGTTTTTACGAAGATCAAATGCGTGATGGTGTTTTTCTATCGACTTGCGCAGTTTTTTCCGAGTTTTTTGCGCAAATTGTATGCAGCGCACAAAATGGACGCGGCGCGGAATAGCGCAGAATGACGGTTTGCTTTTTGGTGTGGCGGGATCGCAATTGGCTCAAGGACCAGGTGGTAACAAGGTCATCGGACAGGACATAAAAAGCCGGATTTAATCGGCCGCGCCAGCAACAAAGGGAGGTTTGAATGCTACTAAAAGACAAAGTGGTTGTGATCAGCGGCGTCGGCCCAGGCATGGGCCAAGCGATGGCGAAGCTCGCAGCACAGGAAGGCGCAAAGGTTGTCCTGGGCGCGCGCAACGAAGCGTACTTAAAAGACGTCGCGAAAGCGATTACCGACGCCGGCGGTGAGGCGATTGCAGCCCCCACCGACGTCACGAACGCTGAGCAGTGCGCCGCGCTCGCAAACGCCGCCGTTTCGGCGTTCGGGACCATCAACGGTCTTGTCAATAGCGCCTACAATCACGGCGACTGGGCGACCACGGACGTTGCGGAGGCGAGCAGTTGGGGCAACGTTTATGACGTTAATTGTCTCGGCGCGCTGCGCATGGCCCAGGCCGTCTTACCGGCGATGAAAGATGCTGGCGGGGGCGCGATCGTCAATGTTTCGACAATGGCGACCGTAAACCCCTTCCCGGGCGAAGCTGCATATGCAGCGAGCAAAGGCGCATTAAACGCCTTAACCCGGCATATGGCGAAAGATATGGGTAAAGACAATATTCGCGTTAATGTGGCCCGTATGGGTTGGATCGGCGGCGCACCCGTCTACGGATATATCGATGCGCGCGTCGCCAATGGCGAGACCCGCGAAGCGGTTATGGGTGAAATCACCGGTCGGATACCGCTTGGCATTATCCCCCCGGAAGATGATTGCGCGAGAGCAGTCCTGATGCTGGTTTCAGACTATTCGGCTGTCGTTAGCGGCGCGTCGCTTGACGTGAACGGCGGCCAATATATGGCGCCGTGACCGCGTCAGATTTCGGCGGCGGCGCCTGGCGCCAATTCTGCGACGGCTTGTTGGGCGCTGGTGCCCATATCCTCGACGATGATTTCGCTCGCACCGATTTTGAACGTGCAGAGGGGCTGCGTTACCTGACGAGGCTCACGCGGATCGCCCTTGAAATGAATCTGGAAAACGCTGACCCGGCGTTTCCAGCGTTTTACCAGGCATCCCATGAAACAGCGAAGATCGGCGCTGATAACCCGGATAATGTCTACCTGAACGCGACAATTTCAGGCGGCTTCAAGTACCGCATCTCTGGAACGCGCGGCGACGCCCCGATTTTCAGTATCGGAACAAAAGCAAATCGATACGCCATTGACGGAACCATGGCTTCAACGGGCGAGCTCGACGGACGGGATATCCAGTTCTCGCCGGAAGGAGACTTTGAAGTTATCGTTGCGAAGGAGCGCGAGGGGACAAACTGGCTGCCGCTTGCCGAAGACAGCAGCATGCTTCTCCTACGACAGACTTTCTTCGATCGCCCGCACAGCACACCGGCCCAAGTGCAGGTTGAATGCTTAAATGGACCAACAAAGCAAGCGCCGCTGACGCCCGACAGCCTGAGCAAGTCGTTAAACGCGGTACCCGCCTTTGTGAGCGGCACCGCACAAACCTTTAAGACATGGGCAACGTCGTTTCGCACCAACAATTTCAATCGCCTCAACACCGTCGACCAAACGCTCTTTTTCCGAGCGGGCGGAGACCCCTCCATTTATTACTTACACGGATGGTGGGAGCTGAAGGAGGGTGAAGCGCTCCGCATCCGTGCAACACCGCCAGCCTGTGAAGGTTGGAACTTCCAGCTCAATAATATCTGGATGGAATCCCTCGATTACCGTCACGCGAGCGTTCACACCAACAATGAGCTCGCCGCCTACAATGACGATGGATCTGTCACGGTCGTTGTCTCGCCAGAAGATATTGGTGCGGAGAATTGGCTTAACACGGGCGCCCATCGGCGCGGCACGATGTTGTGGCGATGGACGGGCGCCGACGAGCACCCCATTCCCGAAACGGAGATAATATCAGCACCATGACGAGCTTAGAAGACCGCATCGAAAAGCTGGAGGCCGAGAGCGAAATCCGTCGCCTAAAGGCACGGTATTTAAACGCCTGTGACGCCAAGGACGTTGACGCTATTCGCGCTTGCTTCACCGAGGATGCGAAAATTGATTTCCCACCCATCGGCACATTCGACCTCGACGGGTTGATCAACATATTCACTAAAATGGCGGCCACGACGCCAATCGTCGACGTCCACCAGGGCCATAATGGGGAGATTGAGGTCACCGGCGATACGGCGCGCGCCACCTGGAACCTTGGCTTCGCGACGTATGATCCACGAAACAAAGCCTTTAGAATGCTTGCTAGTTTTTACACAGATGAATATCGCAAAACACCTGACGGGTGGCGCATAAGCTACACAAAGTCCGAACCGCGCGCGATTGTTGACGGAACGCTTGCGGAAGCGACAGTTTCCGCTGAATGGGTAAGCTCATAGGGAGAGCAGTTTATGGAAAAGATCGTATACGCACTTTGGCGCTCGCCGGAAGAAATACGCGAGCGGTTTAATTCACGCTGGCTGAACGAAACGGCGCCTGCCCTCTCAGATCACGCACACGCCGTGCGGCTTAACATTCAAGACAGCGAAGTTCTTGATGGTAATTCGCCAAGAGCCGAGAACACCAAGCCGGCAATCGAAGCCGTTGTGCAATTATGGGTCGATACGGCGCATATCGAAGTGCGCCGTCAAATCGACGAAGTGGTGTACGGATCAACGCTTATGGCGCAATCATGGCTCGTGAGCGAATCAACGCCAATCGTCAACCAAACGAACGTTGTCACCGCCGGCGAGAGGACGCCTGGCTTTTCCCAGATTGTTTTTCTGGGGCTTCCACCGCGCATAACGTGGGCCGCATGGCAAGAAGCCTGGCAAACGCACCACACTGAGCCCGCGATAGAAACCCAAAGCAATTTCGAGTACCATCAAAATCTGATTGTACGTCCTCTGACTTATGGGGCGGCGCCCTATGTCGCAATGGTTGAAGAGTGCTTTCCAATCGAAGCGCTCAACAATCCGGCGATATATTTTGATGCGCCAGACGACCCGGCAAAACTCGAAGCCAACACAAAACGAATGATGGATAGCGTTGCGCGATTTATTGACCACGACCGGATGGATTGCTTTCCAACAAGCCAGTTCGATGTGAAAAAGCTATTCGCCTAGTGATGCGCCTTGGTCGTACCCTGAATAAACACCCATCAGCGGCGATCGTTTTAGGATTGGTCACAGCGTTCACCGTTACATCGCAGTCCGCTTCACAAGACGTCGATGCGTTCGATGTCTATGGAACCTGGCTCACAAAGGATGGTGAAGCCGTCTTTGAAATTACCGATTGCGGAGACGGCTCCCCTTGTGGCGCCATGGTTTGGATGAACCCTGAAATCACGACATCGTATACAGATGATGAAAACCCCGATCCCGCGCTACGCGGTCGGCCGCTAATTGGCGCCGAAATTATCTGGGGCTTTGAAAAAGGCCGTCGGGCCTGGAAAAATGGCAAGCTATACCACGCCGAAGGCGGCAGAACCTACCGCGCGCGGATCGCGCGGGAAAGCGACACTGAGATCTCAGTAAAGGGATGCATCGGTCCGATTTGCGTTGGGCAACGCTGGTCCGCCAGTGCAAACCCGCCACCCTCAATAACCGGCGTTAATTCGGCAAACAATTCGAAAGTCCGGCCTTTACTGCGTGCACATAATATTGACCGCGGGGCTTGAACGTCACGTTTGTCACGTAGAGTTGCGTCTGTTTTACTGTTATTTTCAACGCGACAAGAAAGAGACGCGTTACATAAGAGATCTGGGCGAACGCTCTTACGCTGGTAAAAACGGGCGCCGACAAAAAAGGGAGAGAAAAAGTGGATGGAAACGATCCAAATATGCGTGTCATTCCAGACGCAATTGTCCGCTCAGAAATTGTGGAGATCAACGCGCCAAACACCCTAATTTGGGAAATACTGACGGATCTTCCTCGATATCCCGAATGGAACCCCTTTTGTGTTGAATGTGAATCAACGCTTGAGATGGGCGCACCGGTAAAAATGAAGCTCAAGGACTATGTGACGCCTGGGAACTTCTTCGATAATTGCGAGTTTGTTTGCGCGTTCGATCCGCCCAAGCTCCTTTCCTGGCAACTTCCCTATTCTGACGAGTGGCCATATCCGGCGCGACGCGACCAGATCATTGAACGAATTAGCGATACAATAAGCACCTATCAGTCTACTGATGCTTTTCTTGGTGACAACGGTATCCATGTGATGCGGTTCGCCGGCCCGTGGGTGAAGCGCGCTTTTGATGACACGGCACACGCCTTGAAGGCGCGGGCCGAAAAAATGGCGAAAGAGCGGAGTTAAGATTGGTGTTCGACCTTCAAGCCATTGAGGCGATCAGGCGCCTCAAATATTCCTACTGCCAGGCGATCGATACCTGCGACCTTGAGCTGCTGTCGTCCGTTTTTGCTGACGATGCAACAATTGATTACGAAGGCGGGACCTATCGTTTCCAGGCGGAGGGAAAGCCCGCGATCCTTGAAGCCATCGAAGCCGCATTTCACAGTGAGTTCGTTGCGTGCCATTCGGTTATTCATCCTATAATTGATGTACAAACCGAAACCGCGGCAACAGGCAGTTGGCGGCTCTTAGACTACGCGATGAACCTTCGCGAAAACAATCTCGTGACAATTGGGGCCGCAACCTACCAGGATAAGTATCGGAAAGAAGGCGACCGGTGGGTGATCGGATCCTCGGCGTATAAGCGGCTCTTTGAACGTGTCTTCACGGAATCTGAACCTGCCCTCACCCACTTTTTTCTAGGCGGCGGCCACGTTAATGGACCGCCAGCATAGGGCGACGCCGGCAAGCTTCTCGATGAATGAGAAACGGTAATCAGTAGAGAGAATGAACATGGCCCAACCAAAAGTTGCTGTTGTCACAGGGGCGAGCCGCGGCGCTGGGAAAGGCATTGCCCTTGGCCTCGGTGAAGCGGGCATGACTGTTTACGTCACGGGACGAAGCGAGAAAACTGGTCTCGCCCACGGTTGGGACGGCACGCCTTTGCCAGGAACGATCCACGAAACAGCCGCCGAAATTTCCGCAGCCGGCGGGAAAGGCGTCGCCGTTCCGTGTGACCATGGTGACGACGCACGGGTTGCGTCTGTTTTTGAGGAGATTATCGCGGCCGAGGGGCGGATTGATATCCTAGTCAACAACGCCGCCCATATGCACCCCCAGCTTATTGAGGATAAGCCGTTCTTTGAGAAAGAAATTGCAGCGGTTGGCATTTTGGACGTCGGCCTGCGGTCCGCATACATTGCAAGTTGGCACGCGGCAAAGGTGATGGCCGAGCAGAAGTCTGGCTTGATCACGTTTACATCGTCGTTCGGCGCTACTTGTTACATGCACGGCCCCGCTTATGGCGCGCAGAAAGCGGGGATTGATAAGCTCGCCCATGATATGGCGATCGACCTAAAGCCCTTCGGCGTTAACGCCATATCCCTGTGGCTTGGCCCCCAGCTGACTGAACGCGCTTTGATCGCGGCTGAAGTCAAACCTGAACAGTACAAAGACTTTATCGCCATGGCGGAAACGCCACAATTTGTCGGCGACATAATTTATGCGCTCGCAAGTACCGATGTCGGAGAAAAATACACCGGCCACACACTCGTGACAGCAGAGATCGCCGATGAATTGGGCCTAAAAGATCGGAACGGAAAACAACCGCCTTCGCACCGGCAAATGCTTGGCTCCCCACGCGAGCCAAACCCCGCGATCGTGCGCTAGGAGAGAGTGGAGTAACGAATGCCAGATTCAGGACACGTCTTAGAAAACACCGTTCGCTCGTCCTTTGCGCTTTCACCGCATCACCAGGAATTGCTCGACCATGCTGACCGGTTCGCAAAGAATGAGCTTTATCCCTATGCTGAGAAGATGGATGCCGATGAATGGTGGCCCGAGGACGCCTTCAAAAAAATAGGTGATGCTGGTTTCTTCGGTGTGGGTGTACCGAACGAATATGGCGGCGCGGGCGCCGACATGATGACGGCAGGCGTGATCTTGCAGGCGTTTTCACGCTGGAACCATGCTCTCGGCCTAAGTTGGGTGGCCCACGAAAATCTCTGCCTCCACAATATTTATCGAAACGCAAATGAAGAACAACGCCAGCGTTTCCTGCCCGATATGTGCGCTGGTCGGAAGATCGGTTGCCTTGCCTTGACGGAACCGGGCGCAGGGTCCGATGCGTTGGGATCCATGCGGACAACGGCAAAGCGCGACGGCGACAGTTACGTACTGAACGGATCAAAGCTTTATATAACGAACGGACCGGTTGCGGATCTTGCTTTAGTTTACGCCAAAACTGATGTGGAAGCCGGCGCCAAAGGCATTTCAGCCTTCGTAGTCGACACGAAAACGCCTGGCTTCAAGGTCGCACAAAAACTCGTCAAGATGGGATATCGCGGCAGTCAGACTGCGGAGCTTGTCTTTGAGGATTGCCGCGTTCCGGCGGAAAACCGCTTGGGCGATGAAAATTCAGGCGTCAGCGTCGTGATGAGCGGGCTCGACCTTGAACGCGCAATGATCTCCCCAATTTGTCTGGGCGTCGCGGAACGCGCATTGGAGTTATCAATTGAGCACGCGACAACACGAGAGCAATTTGGTAAGGCGATCGCCTCCTACCAGATGATTCAATCCCTACTCGCTGAAATGTATGTCAGTGTCGAGACGATGCGGAGTTTCACCTATCGCGTCCTAGAAGAAACGGAAACGCTGGAAATCGGCGGCGGCGGACGCGGCGATATTCACATGACAACGGCCGCGTCGGTCATGTACGCGGCGCAAGCCTGCCACGATGTTCTGGATAAAGCGGTTCAGGTCCATGGCGGGACTGGATATATCTGGGAAGCAGAGATTAACAGGCTCTACCGCTCGATTAAGCTGCTTGAGATTGGCGCCGGCACAACGGAAGTCCGTAAGATGATCATCGCTGGCGAACTCTTACGCGATCGGATGAAGTAATCCACGATCCGGATCTGGAGTTTCGTCGAGGATAGGAGCGTATAAGATTGATCCGCTTCGCGATGTGTGCGCTTTAATGTGGGATACCGCTTTTGCATACCAAGTCCACATATCACGATGGCGCTTCGATTGGAGCAGCGAGAACACGCTGCCGCCTAAGCGAAATCGATAGACGCTAGACTGTAAGATGACATCATAAAAATGCTTTCTTTCGGCAAAGCGTTTCAGAGACTTATCATTTCATTAAGCGCCGCTATATCCGCTAATTTAACGATGCCTGCGCTTATCCACTTTTAAACATCACAAAGCGGATAATTCTCACCGACGCATACACGATAGGCAGATATTTCGACGGCAAATGCCAGATCGAGACCCTTTTTACTCATTTACACCCATTGCGTGGCGCGCGGCGACATAGCCAAATGTCATCGCGGGGCCAATGGTGCTGCCAGCACCGGGATACGTTCGCCCCATCACCGCAGACGAGTTGTTACCCGTCGCATATAATCCGGGTACTGGACGCCCTTCTTCATCCAATGCTTGGGCATTGATATCCACATTCACGCCGCCCTTGGTTCCAATGTCGCCAGGATAAATCGGCATGGCGTAGAAGGGGCCTTTCTCCAACGGGGCCATACAGGGGTTTGGCGTCACGCTGGGATCGCCATAATACCGGTCGTAATCGTTGCCGCCTTTACCGAAGTCCTCATCGACGCCGGTTTCTGAGAATCTTTTCACGCGCTCGGCAGTTTTCAAAAGTCCGCTTACGGAAACATTCATTTGCTCCGCCAGGTCTTCAAGGGTGTCCGCTTTTTTGATGATTTGCTTCAACCCGGAAGACCAAGAGGCGTCAGGCTGCACGCCTATGGGTAAAAGAGGACCGACGGCGTGCTTTTTGCGAACCGTTGAGTCAAAGACGACCCATGCGGGAACCGGCGCATCATAAAGCATACGCCCAACTTCATCATAGGAAGCCGCCTCGTTCAGGAACCGTTCGCCGTCTTTGTTGACAATATAGATACCCGGCAGCGCGCGCTCGGCAAATAAGATCCGTGCACGACTATCGCCCGGCACGCGGACGGCTGGGCCCCACCAGGCCGCGTCCATCAAGGACAAACCGACACCCGCTTTTTCTGCTGCGCGAATGGTGTCGCCCGTATTGTTACCGTTGGCGGCGCTCCAGTCCGTATCAGTCGGCCCAGGCAGGTTTTTCGCACGCATGTCCGCGTTACTCTCAAAACCACCCGCCGCTAGGATTACGCCTTTCTTTGCGCGCACACGGATTTCTTTTCCCTCATGCTTTACGATAGCTCCTTTGGCGACGCCCTCTTCAACAATAAGGTCCTCCAACGGACTGTTGCGCCAAATCGGGATTTGCTTCCTGAAGGCTGATGTCAGGCAGCGGCCAACAAGCGCGTTGCCAAGCGCCAAACGGCGGTGGCGCTTAGTCTTCATGCGGAACGGAATGTCGAGCCAGTAGGCAAGCGTCAGCCGCGCCATGATCATCTGCCAACCCTTGGCTTTCGTGATGACCGCTTTGGCTTCGTTCATGGTAATCGTGAACCCACCAAAAATTGTCTGCTTATGGGGCGGACGCATATTCAGAAACTCATCCCCAAGATCACTCGCGCTCATGGGAACAGGGTCTAACGTGCGGTACCCAGTCTTGCCGCCAGGACGATCTGGAAAATAGTCCGAGTACGGCGTTGAAACGAAGCGGACGTCGCTATTGTCTTCGAGGAATTTAATCATGCGCGGCGCTTCGCGCACATAAGCCTGCAAGCGTTCTTCGGCGACTTCATCGCCGACGCATGCTTTCAGGTACGCCATGGCGGCTTCATCGTCGTCGCTTTCGCCATGGGTCGCCATAAGGTGATTACATGGGATCCAAACGCCGCCGCCGGATGTGGCGGTCGTTCCGCCATACATATCAGTTTTCTCGACCACAAGGACATCACCGCCATAATGGCGCGCGACAATCGCGGCGGTTAGTCCGCCTGCGCCGGAACCGACAACCAGAACGTCAACTTCTTTTTCCTCAACGCTCATTTCGCCACTCTCTCAACTTTCTAATTCGTGAATAATCGGGCGCTGGTCAGCTTACCGCTGGCGCGGGCCGGATGTTTGTCTCGCCGAAATAGGCGCGCATTTCAGTGATCTTACCGTCGTTATCAAACTTCATGACGTCGATCACATCGATTTCAAGATCGCCTTCAGGCATCGACACTAAGGCGCGAAACGGAAACGCCGCTTCATTATTGACCACACGGATTGGCCCCGTGCGTTTCAAGACGGGTTTCGCCTCCATCGACGCTCCGTAAAACGCTCGAATTGCATCCGGATCGCTGAGCACCGGAGAGCCGATTGGATCCTCGACCGTCGCATTTGCTGCAAACAGTTTGAGGACCTCATCCGCATCGAGATTTTCAAACGCGGTGAAGTATCCCTCAACTGTCGCCGCAATTTTGGCAGCATCTGCTGTCATAAATGCTCCCTTAGCCGCTTGCTAATCGGCTTAATAGCTTTGGCCCGCGACTGACGTTGCGCACTCCACTTTCCGGAGACGTATCTGTTGGTGACGCTACTCAGCCGCTGTGGGCCAAGGGTCCAAACGTGTGCCACGCGTCGGAATATATCCGTTCGCTTTGTCTTGCAGCGCACCCGCTTGCTCACGCGAATTATAAAATTGCTTATACCAAGTCCGTAGGCGTCCAAACGGGCCGTCGCCGATCACTTGCATGGTTTTAAAGCAAGGGCGTTTGTTCGCCCAAATCTCGAAATCCTGCATCAAGGCAAGCCGACTTGCTTCCTGGTATTCCCGCGCGAGCTGGACACCCGCTTCCGGGTTTTCGGCGTCTGCTGATTTGACAAGCAGTGCATGCCAGGCTCGCACCCGACCATCTTCAATTGGTGTGTGGGTGATCTGAATGATCGACGGATGGTAGCCGTCCATCTTTGAAAGCAATATTCCGGGCCCGGTGTACCAGGTGTCCGTCACCAAAACTTCATCCGATAACGTCTTATGACCCGCCGCAAATTCCTGCGTGATGACGTGGCCGTCAAACTTATTTCGGAAATACTCAGGGTGCGCACTGCCATGAATTGGCGTAAAGTGTCCGCGGTCGACCATGTTGTCGACGATTTCAACGGGATGACAATCGAGCTCGCCCAGGTGGTCGAACGTCCACCGAACCCACGAAGGGTCGTCCCACTCGACAATCGGCGGCACATCATAGTCCGGCTCGCCGCCCTCTTCATCATGCCAGACGAAGATTGACCCTGCGCGCTCAACGGTCGGCCAGGTGCGCAAGCGCGCCGCTTCCGGCACTGGCGCTGGCGAATACGGAATGTGGTTGCAGCGCCCGTCGGGCCCGAACTTCCACGCATGATAGGGGCACCGAATGTCCTCGCCCTCGATCTGCTCATTATCGATTACGACATAGGACGTGCTGTTTTTGGCAAGGTGCGCACCCATGTGCGGGCAATGCGCCTCGACGACATAGGGCTTACCGCTTTCGCCGCGGTATACGACCATCTCTTCGCCAAAATATTTGATGGCGACCGGCCGATCTTTGACTTCTGAGGAGTCGGCGACCATGAACCAACCGCGCGGATAGGTGAATTCGCCTAAGCCGTATTCGCTTGTTTTCGCCACACTTGCCTCCCGTGCGAAACGTTGCGTCTATGACGCGTTTCCCAATTCATCGTGTCGTTTTGCCAAAAAGTACTAAAACAACAGCCTAGACGCAATCAACTGTGATCGCTTTTCGCGGCTAAATCACCGTTTACCTGCGATATCGAAAGAATTAACACAAAAATTGTGCGTTTTTCGAGCCAAATTGCCGCTGAATTTACGAATATCGAAAGCAAACGATTAATCGCTTACGGCCTCGGCCGGCAAATTAACGCCGCACGCGTGCCGGGCTGCCCTTCGGCCGGAGTAAACGCAATCAGCAATTGAAAGCCCGCTCAGATAATTCCACGAGCAAATGCCGATCGCGGTGCGCCCAGCCGCATACAAGCCTTGGATCTCAGCACCTTCGGCGTCGAGCACACGCCCGGATTTCTCGTTTACCTTTAGACCGCCCAAGGTGATCGTCGGACACGGGAAAAGCGGGGCCGAAACGCCAATGTTTATGGCGTAATAGGGCGCAGCCTCAAGCTTCGCGATATCGCCCGGCGATTTACCAAAGGGATCTGGGTCGCCGCTTCCCGACCGGGCGTTGTAATCAGAGACGGTTTTTTCCAACGCACCAGGATCAATGCCGATTTTCTGGGCAAGCGCTTTAATCGAACGCGCTTTCTTCGCAGCAAACCTAAAATTTAACTGAGCCAGCTGGCGCTGAAAGGGCAAAACGCCAGGGGATTTGATCTGCGCAAGGCTTTCCTTGGCAAGGCGCGCATCAACAATGCTCCAGGCTTTCCCATCCTGTTCAGTCGCGATATCAGTGCCGAGCTTTGCGCCGTAGGCGGACTCATTAACAAAACGCTCGCCCCGCATGTTGACGACGACGCCTTGCGACCAAGCGATTGGCGGGTTGATAAACCGCCAGGCGCTCGCGCGCTCCATGTTGCCGACAGCGCCGCCCGCCGTTTGACCGAGCCGGATCCCGTCCCCTTGGTCCGCCGTCGTTCCAAGGGGAAAAGCGTCTTTAAAGTCCGGCGCATAATGGCGAACCATTTCACGATTAAAAATAAATCCGCCTGCCGACAGAACTACGCCGCGTCGCGCGCGGTAGTAAACGGGCTTGCGGAACGTGTCTTCGAGGTCTCGCGCGCGTTGGATAAGCTTCTCAGCGCGTTTTAAGAAAAACCCCGAACCCGGAATAATCGGAAGCCACTTCGCCTGTATGGCCGAGGCTCGGTTTAATAGATCGCGGTGCTTTGCCGCCTGTTCCGGCGCGTCAATAAATTCAAGCGCCTTCAACCCGATAACCGCGCCCGAGCGATCTAAAATAAGCTGCCGCACCTCCGACTGTTCGACGGTTTTCCCGCCTTCCGCCTCGAACTTCTGTCGCATTGGGCGATAGATAGGACCGCCAAGGCCCGTTGCTCGCACAGCTTCTTCCGGCGGCGAATACCCCCGGTGCCCCCGGGCGGCGGGCGTTGCCGCCTCCTTGAAAGGGGAAATAAGTGTGTTATCCGAATGGTACAGGAAGTAGTCGACGCCTGGATAGGACGTTTTCTCCGGATAAAGAACACC
>JBCCTV010000013.1:0-27444 GCA_039197915.1 Pseudomonadota bacterium
CGCGCGCAAATCATCGACAAAGACCGAAACCCAAAATGGTCGCCGTCGGAGATTGCCGCGGTGGGTGAAGCGGAAGTCGCCCCTTATTTTGAAACGCTGGATGACCGCGAGCTGGCGCTTCCTTAATTCAACAACGATGCAACGAAATCAAAACGCACGTGGCTAAAGGACCCCGCCAAATGCCGGGCTTCGACGATGTGCGCGCTGAGCCCCGTCCGTTTTGGCGCTCGGTTACGCGAATGGTCGGCGCTTTGTGGCGGCCTGAAATGAAGCGTTGGCGCTTCCGCATGGTTTGCGCCCTGGTTTTGACGGTCGCCGCAAAGGCGCTGTCGGTGTTGGCGCCGGTTCTCATCGGATCTGGCATAAACGCCGTGACAGAGGCGGCCAATGGATCGCTGCAACAAGTTCCGGATACGGCGTTAAGATCATTCGTGGGGCTATTTCTGCTTTACGGCCTTGTTCGCTTTCTTTCCAACGGACTGCCACAGGTTCGCGATGCTTTCTTTTCGCGCGTCACCCAAGACGCGAACCGGATGATTGCCGTCGACGCGTTTGCCCACGCCCAGCGGCAAGACCTCCAGTTTCATGTCACGCGCCGCGCCGGTGCGTTGAACAGGATCATCGATCGCGGCGCTGCTGCAATTGAATTCATATTGCGGTTTTTGGTCTTTAACATCGGGCCGACAATTGTTGAGTTAATCTTTGCCGCGAGCGTTATGGCCGCGCTCTATAGTTGGAAGCTTGCAGTCGCAACGGTGCTCACCGTTGTCGCCTACGCCTGGTTGACGATCGCCGTAACCGAATGGCGGACGCGCCTACGCCGGGAGATGAACCAGGCGGATACCGAACTCAGGGCGATTTCCATGGACACCCTGATGAATTTTGAGACCGTGAAATCATTTGCGGCAGAGGATCGCGAGAGCGGCCGCTTTGAGGCTGCAATGCGCCGGTACAACGCCAAAAATGTGCGTTCCATGCAGTCGATGAATTTGCTCAACGGACTGCAGGAAACCGTAATGTCGGCGGGGCTTGTTGCCGTGGCGATCATCGCCGGATATGCGGCGGCAAATGGATCGATCAAAGCGGGCGATATTGCAGCGGTCATTCTCATGTTGGGCAATATTTACCGTCCACTGAATATATTAGGGTTTGCCTGGCGCGAGATTAAGCGGGGCGCCGTCGACATCGAAAAATTATACGATTTGCTGGATACGCCGCCGACCGTTCAAGACATTGCCGGTGCGCAACCGCTTAAGGTGACTGAGGGCGCTATATGTTTTGATAGCGTGTCCTTTGCCCATGAGGGGCGTCTGAGCGGTATTCAATCGGTATCCTTCGACGTTGAGGCTGGAGCGTTTGTCGGATTGGTGGGGCCAAGCGGCGCGGGAAAGTCAACAATTTTGCGAGTGCTGCAGCGGTTTTATGATCCTAGCACCGGCGATATTCTTATTGATGGGCAGAATATAAGGAATGTTCAGCAAACGTCGCTTCGGCGGAGCATTGGGATCGTTCCTCAAGAAGTCTCACTTTTTAACGATACGCTCAGATCGAACATTGCCTATGCTAAACCTGAGGCTTCCGACAGGGAAATTCTTGAAGCCGCGGAAAAGGCTCAGCTAACGGAATTTATTATGGCGTTGCCGGACGGCCTGAACACCCTAGTAGGCGAGCGCGGGCTGAAATTGTCTGGCGGAGAAAAACAGCGCGTCGGCGTCGCGCGGGCAATTTTACTCGATCCGCCAATCCTTATTTTGGATGAAGCGACGTCCTCGCTCGATTCAGAGACCGAGCATGAACTCCAAGCCGCTTTGGTTCAGGCGACTGAAGGCCGAACAACGATTGCTGTCGCCCACAGGCTTTCGACGCTCGCCAGAGCGAGCAAGATTATTGTTTTGGAGAAGGGCGAGATTATCGAGCAGGGCGATCATCAAACGCTGCTCCAAAACGATAGTCTTTATGCATCGCTATGGCGTCGCCAGAATGACGCTGCTGCTTCTGAGGGGAGCAAGGCTGTCGGCGAAGAAATCTTACTCTAAGCAACTTTATCTTGCGCGATTGACGCTCGTCAGGCGTTCTAAGCAGACTTTTCCGCTGCACGGTTGGGATAGTCCGCCCAATGGCTAAGTTTCGCAGCGAGCGCATCCTTCGTGACGGGCTTTGAAAGATAGTCATCCATGCCCGCGTCTAGGCATCGCTGTTTGTCTTCCTTCATCGCGTGGGCTGTGACGCCGATGATTGGAACGTGCGCGTTTGTTTGCGCTTCAAGCCCTCTAATCTCTGCCGTGGCGGCGATGCCATCCATTTCTGGCATGGAGAGATCCATCAAAATTACATCTGGAGCGTTGTCTTGGAAGCGCTCTACCGCCTTGCGCCCATTTTCTGCGATCGCTGTCTCACAGCCCAGTTTGTCGAGCATTGCTTTAACGACCATTTGATTGACAGCGTTATCTTCAGCAACCAGAACTTTAAGTGGTCCGCCCTCAGACGACGTTAGTTTGATATCCGCGTCAGCTGCTTCGCGGTCTTCTTTACCAGCGTTGACATTGACGGGGACGGCGTTGGCCTTTTGTAACGCATTTGCGACGGCGTCTACGAGCATCGCAGCTCGCGCGGGTTTTACGAGATAGGAATCGAATAGATCGTCAATCTCCGCGGGCGGCGCCCCTTTGGGACCGGCCGATGTGAGCAATATCAGGGGAATGTTGGACTGGGGATCATCGCCCTCGCGGAGGCGCGTAGCGACTTCGGAGCCGTTCAGTTCTGGCATCTGATAGTCGAGGATCGCGAGGTCGAGCTTGTGCCCGCCGTGTTTGATTGCTTTCAGAAACGCGAACGGATTATCGAACTCAACATAGTTTAGTCCCCATGCTGATAGCTGTTCCTTTAAGATATCCCGATTGACCGCGTTATCATCAACAATTGCAACCGTTTTTCGGAAGAATTGCGGCAGCGGCGTAGAGGGTAGGTTGCTTTTGGTTTCGTCAACGCGCAGCGGTAAAACCACAGTGAAGGTCGATCCCTGACCGATAGTGCTTTCCACACTGATTGACCCGCCCATGGCGTTGCAAATTCGTTTTGTGATCGCGAGGCCCAAACCTGCGCCATCGTGACGGCGCGCCGATGAACCATCGACCTGTTCGAACTCGTCAAAGATCGCGGCGCATTTTTCTTCAGGGATGCCGCAGCCAGTGTCCGTCACTTTCATGGTGATGCGTGTGGTTTCGCCGCGCGGTTCACCACTAACTTCGACCAGAACGTGTCCCTTTTATGTGAATTTGACCGCGTTGCCAACCAAGTTGGTGACGACCTGTCGGATGCGGCCAGCGTCGCCGATGAAAGCGGTACGCAGATCAGGCTGGTAGCGCACCATGAGCTCCAGGCCTTTTTCTTGAACGCGCATGCTCAAGAGCGATGTCACATCTTCCACCGCGTTCTGAAGATCGAAGGGCGTCTTTTCCAGTCGCAATTTTCCGGCTTCGAGCCTGGAAAAATCCAGAATGTCATTGATGATCGTCAACAGATTGTCGCCGGACCGCACGATTACTTCGGCCATTTCGCGTTGCTTGGAGGTCAGTGCGGTATCCAAAAGCAACGACGCCATGCCGACGACGCCGTTCATTGGTGTACGGATTTCGTGGCTCATATTGGCGAGGAATTCGGACTTTGACCGACTGGCGGCCTCTGCGGCGTCGCGCGATTCCATCAACTCTTCGGAGAGGTTCGATAATTCCTCTTCGCGGCGAATAAGCTGAGTAACGTCTGTGTAGGTTACAACGTAACCAAGGTGCTCGCGCGCCTGTGTTGTTTCCCTAATTATGCGCCCATCTGTTTGCCGCCGAATAGCAACGAACGAATTGCCCTGTGACGTCTGGCGGAAGCTGTCAGCGATGTACTCGTCGGCGGCGTCATATTCGTAGTAACCGCGGTCAATGCCCATTTGTAGGAGCGGCATGATGCTGTTGCCCGGCTCCCAAAGCTCGGCCGGCAGCTCTGATCCACTCGCCACCTTTGAGTTAGCCAGTTCAATTTCGAGATCATAGGAGAGAACAACGAGCCCTTCCGCCATATTCTCAATAATCTCAGAAAGGTCGGCCGTTTTCTGCTCGAGGTCTTCCGTACGCTCACGAATAAGGAATTCGAGTTGTGCGTTCGTCTCGCTGAGTGCGTCGCGTGCTTCTTGCGCATCCCGGCGGGCCCGCATTTCCTCGGTGACGTCGCGGGCGACGCCGCGATAGCCGATGAATGCGCCGGTTGCGTCGTATACGGGCTTCCCGCTCTGCGAAATATAGATCGGTTGATCATCCGCACCGCGCATTTCCCAAACAACATTCTTAAAGGCCCGCAACGCATCGAGCGCGCCTGCGAGGTCGTCGTTTGGATAGGCTTCAGGGTTGATGCGAGAGCCTAAAACAGCTTCCAGATCAATTTCCGTGAGCTCGGCTGCGCGTTCTGAAATGTAAGAGTAGTTGAGTTTAGCGTCGCATTCCCAGACCCAATCGGCAGCGCTGTCGACGAAGTCACGGTAGCGTTGTTCGCTTTCAGCGAGCGCCGCCTGGCTTACGCTTATTTCAGTGATGTCAGAGTTCCACCCGCGGAAACCCGTCACGCGGCCTGACGCGTCGTAACTTGGCGTAATGGATATGCGGTAGTGTCTCGTGACGCCGTCCGATTGTATAAGCTCGACGGATGCGTCTTTGATTTCGTCTTGGCTGCAGAGTAGGGCGGCGGCGGCACTGCCCGGACCATATGGAACGTAGGCGGAGAAAACTTCTTTCCGGGTTTTCCCGATAAGAAAGGAGGGCGGCTGACCGAAGACTTCTTCGGCCTTTGGAGAAATATACGTCAACCGGTCTTCTGAGTTCGTTTCCCATGCCCAATCCGACGCCATCAGCATGTAAGCGCGCATTTGGTCTTGCGCGTGCTTGCTGCGCACTTCGATGTCGTGTTCTTGGATGACGCCCTCAATCAGGAAATCAGCGATGCGGCTATAATTTCGCAGCGCCAAGGGACCGGCGAAAAGGATGATCACCGCAATCCCGCGGCCTACGGTATCGGCGACGCCGATCATGAAAATCAGGTAGGGAACCATCGCCGCTATCAGTGTGATGCGCGACGCTGGCTTGAACGTGGCGTAAGACATGCCGCTGCCAAGCCCGAGATATCCTAAGAACAGCGCAAGCAACAGTCGTTGTTCGTCCGTGCCAATGTAACCGAGATAGAGACCAATCAGCGACGTGAAAGCGGCGAGGGCGCCGCCGAGGAACCAGCTTACAAACAACTTGTCCGCCGTCTCATGGTCATCCATCGCGTCAACATCGAGACGCGCCCAATGGACAGTCCGCATCAGGCCGATTACCGGCATCAAAACCATGCATGCGAGCGCAAAGCTGCGCGTGGTTTCGAGAAAGGCTGCAACAACAAAGGCGCCGCACACACCTGAAGACAGGTGGATCAACGGCACCATGCGTTTCATTTCGGTGAGTTGGCGCCGCCTGACGCGCGCGGCGACATGAGCCGGAGCCCCTGAGTTTGCAACCCTGTGCTTAAGTTTATCAAACATGGTGGTGACTGCGCCCGCTCCTCTCGCACTATTGCCCAGAAGCGTTAAGGTTCTCTGACCGTTATACTTAACGAATAGGGTCGCCGACGAGCGCTGACCGTTGGAGCGCCAGAGCGTTTTCCGACCAAGCAGAGACCGGTTGGGTACAAGAAAGCCTGACAAAACAAGAAACTAGAGTAACGAAGCGGTTCATAGTGATGCGACGTTGCGCTAGGTGCTTTGCAGGTCGGACCGTTAACGGACGATTGTCAGTTTATTTGCAGCGCGCGTCACCGCTGTGTAGAGCCACCGCGCTTTATGCTCCCGGAAGGCGTAGCTTTCATCAAATAGGACAACATTGTCCCATTGTGAGCCTTGGGCTTTATGCACGGTCAGCGCGTATCCGAAATCAAATTCGTCCGCCCCGCGTCTTACTTGGTAGGGCACCGCTTCGGGACCGTCGGTAAAAAGGGCGATGGGCACGGCGATTGATGCCGTACGGCCCCCGTCCTCCGGCGCTACGACCATACGCGCGCGCCCGCCGCGCGGCGATTTTTTTAGCGTCACCGTCCATAGGCTTCCATTTAGAAGCCCTTTTTTCGAGTTATTCCGAAGACAGACGAGTTTTTCTCCCGCTTCCGGCGCTGCGTCGTCGTGTTCTTTCAGTTCGCGAATACGCCCGTTGAACCTCCGCCTGGTGCGGTTCGTGCCCACGAGCACTTGGTCCGCCTCCAATATTGCTTCGCTGGTGATTTCATCACGCTTGATAATGGAAAGGGCCTCGCAGTTGTAAAAAGCATGATCGTCGTTGTCGCTGCCGTCGCGCACCGCCATGGAAAAACGGATGATCGGGTTATCGGCAGCCTGCCGATGGATTTCCGTCAGCATAAAATCGGGTTCGCAGTCCGTAAAAAAACCACCGCCTTTGACAGGTGGGAGCTGCGCCGAGTCGCCCAAAACAAGGACGGGTGCGCCGAACGAAAGAAGATCCCGGCCCAGATCTTCGTCAACCATTGAGCATTCGTCGATAATAATAAGAGACGCCTTCGACGCAGGCGCGTCATGGCGCAGGGTGAAGGTTGGTTCGTCCGCGCCTTCTTCGCCGGATGCCGGTCGATAAATCAGCGCGTGGATTGTCGTTGCGCCCGTGCACCCTTTCTGACGCATGACATGTGCGGCTTTGCCGGTAAACGCTGCAAACGCCACGTCGCCCGATGCATGTTCGGCGATGTGGCGAGCGAGCGTCGTTTTTCCGGCGCCGGCATACCCAAATAACCGGAAGACTTGGTCTTCGCCTTTATTGAGCCAGCGATCAACGGCGAGCAGGGCGTCGTCTTGTTCGGCTGACCATTGCATCAATCAAAAGACGCCCAAACTGGGACGTGGTCTGATGGTTTTTCTTTGCCGCGCTCTGAACGGTCAACGCCCACATCGAGAAGCCGGTCAGCCGCTTGGGGAGACAGCAGCAAATGGTCGATGCGGATGCCATTGTCTTTTTCCCATGCCCCGCGCTGGTAGTCCCAGAAGGTGTAGCGCACCCCCTGGGGATCAATTTGGCGCAAAGCGTCGGTTAAGCCCAGGTTCAAGAGCGTTCGAAACGCGTCCTTCGTTTCCGGACGGTACAAAGCGTCGTCGACCCAAGCGACCGGATCATGCACATCTTCCGCCTGGGGAATAACGTTAGAGTCGCCCGCGAGCACAAACGCCTCTTCCTGTGCGAGGAGATTTTCTGCGCGCTTTTTAAGGCGCTTCATCCATTTAAGTTTGTAATCATATTTTGGACCTGGCGCCGGGTTGCCGTTGGGAAGATACAAACCCCCAACGCGGATTGGCGCGCTTTCGTCGGGCGTAATTAACGCCTCAATATACCGGGCCTGATCGTCGCTTGTGTCGCCGGGAAGGCCTTTTGTGACATCTTCGATCGGATGTTTGGACAATAGAGCGACGCCGTTATAGGTTTTTTGTCCGTGTACGGCGACGGTGTATCCGCGATCTTCAAAAGCTTCCGCAGGGAATTTCTCGTCAACGCATTTAATCTCTTGGAAGACGGCGACGTCTGGCGCGGCGTTGTCAATCCAATCGAGGATACGTTGCGTGCGCGCATTGATCGAGTTCACGTTGAATGTGGCAATCTTCATGGCCGGCGGTGACCCTTGGCGCTATTCTGTCATGAATGTTGCGAAGTCATCGACGGCGGCGCGCTCGCTGCGTAGCGTGTTCACCGGCGCATCGGTATCAGCATGCCCAAGCGCCATTCCGCAATAAAACTGGTGATCTTCCGGAACACCGAGAAACGTTGAAACCGTCTTTCCGCGGGTGATCCAAGCTTCCTGCATACACGTGGCGAGCCCGCGGCTGTGGGCGGCAAGGGCGATCGATTGCATAAACATCCCGAGATGCGCCCATTGTCCTTTGTCAAACATTCGGTCAACGGAGAAAAACAATCCGACGGGCGCGCCAAACAGTTCAAAATTCTTTGCGAGATGCATCAGGCGGGCTGCTTTATCCTCACGCGGAATGCCAAGGAGTTCATACATCGCCTCGCCCAAGTCGTAACGCCGGCTGCGATAAGGTTCTTTCAAGCCCTTGGGATAAACGGCAAGCTCGCTTTCGTCGTCAAAGGGTCCCGCCGTTATCGCTTGCTTGACTGTCTCCACAAGTCGGTCCCGCGCATCGCCAAGGACCACGTAAACCCGCCAAGGCTGGAGGTTCCCGCCCGAGGGCGACCAGCGCGCTTCCTCCAAGAGGTCGCGTACCGTCTCTTCTGGTATCGGTGTTGATAGAAAATGCCGCGTTGAGATCCGCGACTTTAGAGCATCTGCGATATCGTTCATCGCTCTCTATTAGCCGCGCCGCTCTTCGCCGAAAAGGCCGTTTTGCGTCTTAGATGGAAAAGCTTGTGCCGCAGCCGCAGCTGGCGGTTGCATTCGGATTGTTGATTTTAAAGGCGGCGCCGATCAACTCATCTGAGAAATCGATCTCAGCGTTTTCCAGGTATTCCGCCGAAACGTTGTCCACCAGGACGGTCACTTGATCGCGCTCGATCGCGATATCATCGCCTTTGCGCTCGGTCACAATAGCAAAATCATACTGGAATCCGGAACAGCCGCCCCCATTGACGGCAACACGCAGCATCGATCCGGCGGGCTCATTTTGCAGGATCACGCCGATTTGCTTGGCGGCGCGTTCTGAAACGGTGATGCCTTTTGTATCAATCATCGTTGCAGCGTTGCTCATCGGCTCATCTCCTCAACTCCGCCTAAGATAGACCGTATTGCAGTAAGTAAAAGGGGGTATCCTTCCGCTTTTCTTAATCCGCGACGCAGGCTAACGGGATTTTATGACCGCTCATACGCCCCAACCCCTGGCGTTTCCAGCCCCGCTGAAGCCCTACGCCTCATTGGCGCACCAGACACGCGGGCGTCGATATGCAGAACCTGAGAGCCGAACGCGTACGCCGTTCCAACGAGACCGCGACCGCGTGATCCATTCCGTCGGGTTCAGGCGGCTAAAACATAAAACTCAAGTTTTCGTCTACCACGAGGGCGACCACTTCCGGACACGGCTCACCCATTCGCTGGAAGTGGCTCAAATCTCGCGCTCGCTCGCCCGGACACTGGGGCTTGATGAGGACCTTGCCGAGTGCGTCGCTCTTGCACACGACCTTGGTCATCCGCCTTTTGGCCATACGGGCGAAGATGTCCTTATCGAGAAAATGGCTGAGTTTGACGGCTTTGACCATAACGCCCAGACCTTGCGATTATTGACTAAATTAGAACGACGGCACGCGGGCTTTCCAGGGCTGAACCTCACCTGGGAAACCCTTGAGGGCGTTGTGAAACATAACGGACCGTTGATCGGGCCCCTGGCAAGAAAAGAAAAACCGCTGCCGGCCGCTATTCGAGAATATGGCGTTGACCACGACCTGGAACTGGAAACCTTTCCGTCGCTTGAAGCGCAAGTGGCGGCGCTCGCCGATGACATCGCTTATAACAATCACGATGCGGATGACGGTTTGCGAGCGGGGCTGTTTTCCTTTGAAGACGCGCAATCGGTGCCGCTATTGGGCGATGCTATCGCCGCTGCGCAGAAAACCTACCCCGATGCGCCCCATGACATCCTCATTGCTGAAGCCGTGTCGGATTTGATCGGATTAATGGTCGCCGACGTGGTCTCGGAGACAAAGCTTTTGCTTGATGAGGCGAGCCCTCGGAGCGTTGTCGATGTCCGCGCCGCCGGCCGGCCACTCGTCCAATTTTCCAGCGGCATGGCCGAAAAGCTCGCAACGCTGCGCCGTTTTCTCCATGAAAACATGTATCGTCATCACCGGGTGAACCGCACGCGGAGCCAGGCGAAACGCATTGTTCGCGGGCTCTTCGACTTGTTTTTTGAAGAGCCGGACCTTCTGCCGCCGGAATGGCGCGTCAGGGCCGCCAATAACGACCAGGCGAAACTTGCCCGCGTGGTTTGTGACTATATCGCCGGCATGACGGATCGATACGCCATTCGCGAACATGAACGATTATTGGGGTCGAGTTTGGCAGTTTAGTCTCTGCGCCGGAACGGAATCACGTATACTGATCTGATCAACGTCACTAGGAGCTGCCGTGATGGCTGTGCGAGACGATCTGCAAGACACCGTAATCGACGAAGACGACGAGTACGAATATTACGACGATGAAGACGATGAAGATGGCGGCCTTTCCGGCTTTGTCGTCCTACTTCTAGGCGTCGTTATGCTCGGCGCCTTCGCGTCCGTTGTTTGGTTTGCCTATCAGCAAGGGCTGCGCAAAGGCGATGGCGAAACGCCGTACGTTGCTGCAGACCCGGAGCCAGTGAAAATCGCCACTGTTGACGGCATCGAAACGGAACCGGACAGGGCAGTTTTCGATACGTTAGAAAATGCTAGTGCGGCGCCCGTAGAGACACTGTCAAAATCAGCGGAAGAGCCGTTGGATCGATCGTCAAACGATCCAATCGCCATGATTGCTGCTGCTGAAACAGTTGGTGAAACCACCTCCGACGGCGGCGGCGTCTCGATTACAGAAGATGCGGTCGCCGATAGGATCGCCGCGCTCGAGGCGGCGGAGGTTGCTGCAGAGGTAGAAGATGCTGTTTCCGCGGACACTGTTGAAGCTGCTGACGTCGCTGCTAAGAGCAGCGCCGTCGTCGCAGAGGCCAAAAAAGCTGTTGGTGACGAACCGGCGAAGGTTGTCGCCCCAGTAAAATCAGTTACCGAGCCTAAGTTAGTCGCTGAAAGCGCGCGGGTCCTCGAAGTCCCAAAACCTGTTGCCGTGAGTGCTCTATCGGGAACCCACGTGGTTCAAGTTGGGGCGTTTAGGTCAGAAAACGAAGCCGTTTCCTTCTGGGGCTCAATGGGCTCAAAAGTTGGCAGTTTCATGGACGGCAAAGCACGCGATATTCAGCGTGCTGATCTCGGCGACAAGGGCGTTTACTATCGATTGCGCATTGGTCCGTTCGCGTCTTCGACAGGCGCGAAAGAATACTGCGCGGGCCTAAAGGAGCGTGGGCAGGATTGCATAGCGAAAGCTAAATAGTGGCGACGCCTTCCGCGGTAGTCTTCGATACTGAGGGCGCATTCCTAACTGACGATGAGCGCGCCTTCTTTCGAGAGGCTAACCCTTGGGGTTTCTTTCTCTTTGCGCGCCACTGCGAAACCCTGGACGCGGCGCTAGCGCTAACGAACGACTTGCGCGATTGCGTTGGTCGTGAAGCGCCGATCTTCATTGACCAGGAAGGGGGGCGCGTCGCTCGCATGCGCCCGCCCGCATTCCGTAAGCATCCGCCCCCTGGGGCCTTCGGCGCCCTTTGGCGTCTTGATCCCGATCGGGCGAAAAAAGCGGCGCGACTAAACGCAAGATTACTCGGTGCAATGGTGGCTGACGCCGGCGTCACTTTTAATTGTGTTCCGTCCCTCGATGCGCCTCAGGTCGATTCCGACCCGGCGACGCTTGGCGATAGGACTTTTGCCGTTCATCCGGACACTATCGCTGCGCTCGGACTAGAAGTCATCGAGGGCACGATGGAGGCGGGGGTGACGCCTGTCATCAAGCACATGCCAGGGTTGGGGCGCGCCCAGTTAGACAGCCATCTCGCACTCCCGTTTGTGTCATCACCCAAATCTGAGCTGGAAGCGCATGATTACAAAGCATTTATTAAATTGGCTTCTGCGCCTGCCGGAATGACATGCCACGTGGTTTTCGAGGCTATTGATAAAGACAACCCAGTCACGTTTTCGTCGGAAACCATAAACGCGGAAATCCGAGCTAAAATAGGGTTTGACGGGCTATTGCTCAGTGACGACCTAAAGATGAAAGCCCTAGAGGGAACCTATTCAAGCCGGGTGGACCGCGCGCTTAAAGCCGGTTGCGACGTCGCCATTTGCTGTAACCTCAATCTAGAGGAAAAGATTAACGCCGCTGAGGGGGCCGCGCCGTTGAGCGAAAAGGCGATAAAGCGCGCGGCGAGGGCTGAAAAATCCGTCGAAAAGCACGAATCTCCTTTAGAAGATCGTGAGCAGGCTTATGCTGAATTAGCAGCATTGTTGAAACCAATTGATGAGCAAGCAACGCTAACTTAGGTGTTGTACGATAGACTAAGAAAACCGTTTAAGGGTCTGATATTAAAGGGCTTATGATAGACGAGCGAAAGCATTCAGCGCCAACGGATGATCTAGCGTCCGACCCGTTGCCAGGCCCGACGTCAGACGGGGCGCGCGAGTCAGAGCAAGACGGTGAAAGCGATAATATAAGCGCTTCCGACATGCCTGCGGCTTCTGTGATTGCTGACGGAAATGAACGCCCCAGCGAGCCGGTAAGCGAGCTTGATGACGTAACCACAGCCGAGGGCGATCAAAGCGAAGATCCTTTTGATGCGCCGGTTCGGCGCCAGGCTGGTGGCAACACTGACGGGGCCGACGGGGATTTCGCGGATACCGATACCGACGCTCTAATCGTCAACATCGACGGTTATGAAGGGCCGCTTGACGTATTGCTCGATCTTGCGCGGCGGCAAAAAGTCGATCTGCGGCGCATCTCGATGATTGCGCTTGTGGACCAATATCTGGCGTTCGTTGAAGCCGCAAAAGCCCACAATTTGGAACTCGCCGCTGATTATCTCGTCATGGCGTCGTGGCTTGCCTTTTTGAAGTCCAAAATTCTCTTGCCCGTCGCGGACGACACTGCCGATGAGCCATCGGCCGACGCCATGGCGGCCCGGCTTGCGTTCCAGCTGCAGCGTCTTGAGGCGATGCGAAAAGCGGCCGACGCCTTACTAGCGACTCCTCAGTCCGGACGCGATTTTTTTACGCGCGGCGGCGGTGAGGGCTTACGGGTTGAGCGCAAAGCCGACTGGCGGGCTGACCTGTATGATCTTCTGAAGGCCTATGCCCGTCAGCGCATTGATAATCTGGAGCGAAATTACGCACCGCCGCCGCCCCGCGTCATGCAGATTGAAGAGGCGAGGGCGCGCCTGGCGCGGATTCTAGGAGCGTCGCCTGAGTGGATTTCACTTGGCGACGCGGCGATTAAGTGCGGTGACGACGCTCCGCCTGCGTCTGTTATCGCGAGCGCATTTAACGCAGCGCTCGAATTCGCAAAAGATGGCCGCATTGACCTGAGGCAAGTGCATCATTTTGAGCCGATTTATCTGCGTCCTCGTGAGACAGAAACGGCTCTGACGCCTGTATCAAGCGCCCTTGTCGCTGAATAGACTTTGAAATGTGCGGGCTTTGTTCGTTTTCTGACGATGGGGCCCAAAACATATTTGCTGAACGATAATCACTGGAGCGCTTTGAATGGTTGACGGAAAACTTGCGGCGGAAACAGCCGCGGATTTCAGTGAGCTTGATGCGCGAGGGGCACAGGATGCGCTCGAAGATGCTGTTTCGCAGGGCGAGGTCCCGAAGGAGGCCCCAGCGCGCAAGCGTAAAGCAAGGAAGCGCGCCGATAATGATGACGTGATGACGGCCGAAACATCCGCTTACGATGCGGATGAGGCTGGCAGTGAAACCGAACTGGAAGCGCCAAGCGCCGCGGAAGAAAAAGTCGCCTTAGATGGTCCTGGTGCTGATAATTCCCAGTCCGTTGATGGCAAAAACGATCCCGAAGACGCTGCTAATTCCGGAGGTGATGGGGACCATGAAGCTGCTGACGAAGGCTTAGTTGATGAAGGGCCTTGCGATCAGGAAACGATGGACCCTGAAACTGCGATAGAATTTTCAGCGGCTGAGCGCGCGGAACAATTGCGTATGCTTGAAGCGCTCCTCTTTGCCACGTCAGACGCCCTCGATGAGAAACAGATCGCCGAACGCCTGCCCTTTGGGGCGGATATCCCCGAACTGACAGCAACCTTGCAAACCCAATACGAAAACCGCGGTGTGAACTTGCAGAAAATCGGCGGGAGATGGCGGTTTTGCACGGCGCCTGATGTCGCTAACGTCCTTGTAAAAGAGCGCATTGAACCGAGGAAACTATCGCGCGCGGCGCTCGAAACCCTTGCCATCATCGCTTACCACCAGCCATGCACGCGCGCGGACATTGAAGACGTGCGCGGCGTCGCCGTCTCAAAAGGGTCGTTGGACCAGCTGATGGAAATTGGCTGGGCTCGCCTGCGTGGGCGCCGCAAGGACGCCCCGGGCCGGCCCGTGCTCTATGGAACAACGCCTGGGTTTTTGGAGCACTTTGGTCTCACCGCCATATCGGATCTTCCGGGCATGGCGGATCTGAAGGCCGCCGGTTTGTTGGATGCGCGGCTGCCGCCTGGGTTCAAAGTGCCGTCGCCAGCAGACGCAGACGAGCAGGACGAGAGAGAAGATGAACAGCCGGAAGACGCTGTTTTTGCAGAAGAATTTATCTCTGAAGGAGACCTTGGCGATGCCGATCCAAGCGAAAATAGCGACAGCGAGGCTGGCGAAATTCTAAGCGACGGAGAGGGCCTTTCCGCCGAGGACGACACGCTCGAGGACGCTTAATGGGGCGGCGCGACCATTGAAGGGTCGCATTAATGCTGTTTGCTTATAAGCTCGAGCTCCGCACGCGCGTTTGCACCCTATGCGGTGACGCCTTAAATGCCCTACTGAAACGCTGAGTGCCGATGAAAAAAGGAAACGGTTATGGGTGCGATAGGCCCCTGGCAGGTTGTGATAATTTTGATCCTCGCCCTCCTTCTATTTGGAGGCGGCGGGAAAATTTCGTCTATTATGGGCGACTTTGCGAAGGGAATTAAAAGCTTCCGCACAGGCCTGCAGGAAGAAGACGACAAACTCGAAGACCGCGCTGCGGTTGCAACGGATGTGACGCCCGCGCGCGAGGCAGAGGCTGAGCCTGCGAAGAAAGCCGCCGAATAGCATCGCGCGTTCAGGTTCGTGCGGGTCTTCGGTTAGCAAAGCGCAGGTCGCCACTCGAGCGACTTCGCACCAATCTGACCTGCTTCGTGGCTCTAGATTTTTATTTCGTCGCGTTTTCTCGACCCCTCAACCGGTCGCCACTTGGTCGGAAAACGCTCTAGAATTGGAATGGCGGTTCGATGAGTTTGCTGCCGCAATTTGGATTTCTTGAATTAGTGACAATCGCCATCGTGGCGCTTGTGATTGTCGGGCCAAAAGACTTGCCTTCGATGATGAGGTCGGCCGGTCGGTTGCTCCGCCAAGCCCGCTCGCTTGCTGGTGAATTCACCGCGGCCTTCGATCAAATGGCGCGCGAAGCAGAAATCGAAGAAATGCGCAGCGAGATCGAAGCGCTAAAGAAGAACAATGTTCTTTCCGAAACAAAGTCTGCGATCGACACGGCGATAAAGCCGGTTGAAGACGCCGTTCGGGACGAGGCCGCGGAAATTCGCGACGCCGCGAATAAACCGCCATCGCCAGGCGCGCCGACGACGTCGCCAGAGGCGGTCGAAGGTTCTCCAAGCCTCGAGGCGTCTTCGAAGGGCAGCGCGGTTGAGGCGAGCTAAATAATAAGCCTCGTCAGTCGAAGGATTAATCAGGCCCGTGGTCAACGCTCCAGAGGCATCGCGAAAAGACTTATCGCCAAACCAAGATGGCGTCTCCGGAGAGGCGGACGACGAGGTCGCTGCGTCCGCGGCGCCGTTGCTTGATCATCTAACGGAACTGCGGGAACGGCTGATCATCAGCATCGCAACAATGGCAGTCGCGTTTTTCGCATGCTTCATCGTTTCAGAGCAGCTCTTCAACTTTTTGATCATACCATTTGTCAACGCCGTAGATGCGGCCGACGACACCGGCGACCCGACGCTTTACTTTGCGCCGCTTGAGTTTTTCTTCACAAGGGTCCGGCTCGCCGTTTTTGCGGCGATCGTTTTGGCGTTTCCGGTTATCGCCTATCAAGCCTATAAGTTCGTCGCGCCGGGTCTCTATAAAAACGAGCGCCGCGCGGTGATCCCGTTTTTGGCGGCGATGCCAGTTTTATTCTCCGTCGGCGCCAGCCTCGTTTACTTTGTGATGATGCCGTTTGTTATGCGGTTTGCCGTTGGCTTTGAGGCGCAGGCGGGCGGTGAGGGGCAGGCTGACTTTCAACTGCTGACACGCGTTGGGGACTATCTATCGCTGATCACGACACTGATCCTCGCCTTTGGATTTGCGTTTCAACTGCCGGTATTTCTGACGCTCCTTGCGCGCGCGGGCATACTTGGCGCGGCGACCCTTCGCAAGCACCGCAAAGTGGCGGTGGTCGGTATTTTTGTTGTCGCTGCGTTTTTGACGCCGCCCGATCCGTTTAGTCAGCTCGCGCTCGGCCTCTGCATTTTTGCACTCTACGAAGTCTCTGTTTTGTCTGTGGCGGCCGCCGAGAAAAACCGGTTGAAGCGCGCCGAAGAGCCGGTTTAGGCGGCGGTGGACGCTGGCTTACGAAGCTCGTATAGCGGCGGGCATGTTTGATCTTAAATGGCTCCGAGAAAATCCAGACGCATTCGACGCCGGCCTTAAACGACGCGGGTCTGAACCAGCGGCCGCGCGCATCATTGCGCTGGACAAGGAAGCGCGCGCAGCAACCGCTGAAATGAACGAGGTTCAGACGGCGCGTAACGCAAAATCGAAGGAGATTGGCGCCGCTAAAGCCAAAGGAGATGATGAAGCGTTCCGTAGCCTGATGGCGGCCGTTGACGATCTAAAACAAAAACTCCCGCTCCTTGAGGCGGCTGAGAAGGAGCATCGCGAGGCGCTCAATGCGGCATTATCGGCGCTTCCAAATTTGCCTGATGACGCGGCGCCCGATGGTCTCGATGAGGATGACAATGTCGAGATCCGCACCTGGGGCGATCCGCTTACGCTTGATCCCGCTCAAGAGCACTACGAGCTAGGCGAAGCGCTTGGCCAAATGGACTTCGAAGCTGCAGCGCGCATGTCGGGTGCGCGGTTTGTCATTTTGCGCAAGGACTTAGCGCGTTTGGAGCGCGCAATTGCTAGCTTTATGCTCGATACCCACACTAATGAGTTTGACTACGAAGAAGTTTCCCCGCCTTTGCTTGTCAGGGACGACGCGCTTTTCGGCGTTGGACAGTTGCCTAAATTCGCCGATGACTTGTTCAGGAGCACGGGCGACCACTGGCTGATACCGACAGCTGAAGCGTCTTTAACAAATATCGTCCGTGAGCAAATCATACCTGAGGACGCGCTGCCGCTTCGGATGACCGCGCATACGCCGTGCTTTCGCTCCGAAGCCGGCGCCGCGGGGCGTGATACGCGCGGTATGATCCGGCTGCATCAATTCAATAAGGTGGAGCTGGTCTCCGTCACGACACCGCAGCAATCCGTTGAAGAGCACGAACGCATGACTGCGTGTGCTGAAGCCATTTTGCAACGCCTCGATATCGCGTACCGCACGGTTATTCTCTGTACGGGCGATATGGGCTTTTCCGCGCGGAAAACCTATGACATCGAGGCGTGGCTTCCGGGTCAGGGGCGCTACCGTGAGATTTCGTCTTGTTCCAATTGCGGTGATTTTCAAGCCCGCCGCATGAACGCGCGGTACCGTCCGAGCGGTGAGAAAAGCGCGCGCTTCGTGCACACGTTAAATGGGTCTGGATTAGCTGTCGGGCGGACGCTGGTCGCCATTCTTGAAACGTACCAACAAACGGACGGATCGATCATCGTTCCAGACGCGTTAAAGTGCTATATGGGCGGCGTCGAGAAAATCGAGCGCGCCCAATGAGGATTTTGTGCTCGAATGATGATGGCTTTTATGCGCCTGGTCTCAAATCATTAGAAAAAATTGCCAGAGAGATCTCTGATGACGTTTGGATTGTCGCTCCGCAAGAAGAGCAATCCGGGGCGTCGCGTTCCATAACGCTGCATAATCCCCTCCGTGTCCGGAAATATGACGATCGCCGCTTTGCCGTATCGGGCACGCCGACCGACGCCGTCATGATGGCGGTCACCGAGCTAATGACCGACGGCAAACCGGACCTGGTCTTGTCGGGTGTCAATAATGGCCAGAACCTCGCGGAGGATGTCACTTTTTCCGGCACCATCGCGGCGGCTTTTCAAGGGATGACGCTCGGTGTCCCATCAATTGCGCTTTCGCTTGCCCGCCTGCGCCGGGAAGATGCGCGGTGGGATACGGCGGAAGCCCATGGCCCAGAAATCGTGCGGCGCTTGCTCGACCTTGGCTGGCCGGACGATGTGGTGATGAATGTGAACTTTCCAGATCGCGCGCCGGATGAGGTCGGCGGAGTAGAAATCGCAGACCAGGGCATGCGTGATATGCTGCAGCTTTTTGCGGAAAAACGGACTGACCTGCGGAGCGGCGACTATTACTGGTTCGGTTTCCGTGGTCAGCTTTCGGATCCCCAAAAGGGAACAGACCTGCGCGCCGTTTATGATGGCAACATCGCAGTCACGCCATTGCATCTTGCGTTGACCCACGCGGAAACTAAGGCGCGCCTATCGAAAGCATTTTCCCAACCGTAGGCCAGCCGCGCGGCCACCTATTAACACCTTATTAACGCAAATCGCTGACCGTTAACTCTAGTTAACCATAAGAGACGGGAGCGGACCGATGGGCTTGCGCAGCGCTTTGTCAGTTTTACTTTGCGGCACGACGCTTGTCGGCTGTGGAGCCAGTATAAATTCTGCACCCGTTGTTTATGGCACACAACCTTCCAGCGGTACGCGCGTCTTCAATTCGCCGGCGCAGGTTTATCTGAGCCAGTCACAAGCGCAAGAAGAGGCCGCGACTGTTCAACCCGCAGCGATAACATCGCCAGGGGCGCCAACGGCGTTAACGCCGGTCTTTGTTTCTGAATTGGAAGCGGTTTCCTCGCCGCCCGCAGCTTGGTCTGTAGGGTCGAACGGAGGCGTTCGATCAAGCAATTCAGTGACCGTGCAACCGGGCGATACGGTTTATGGCATAGCGAGACGGACCGGGTTTGCGCCAAATGAGATCGTTGCGGTGAATGGTTTGCGTGCGCCATTTTCATTGCAGGTTGGTGACGTTCTGCAATTGCCCCAATCCTATCAACAATCCTATCAAGCGCAGGCGAACACGCTGAGACAGCCGGCCTCGGTTGACGCTTATTCTCCGACGAACACGGTTTTTTCAGCGCCCGTACAAGAGCGGCCCGTCCGGTCGGGTCGCGCTCATGTGGTGCGCAGCGGCGATACCCTATTCGCCATATCGCGCTCCACGGGCGTGCCGGTCGCCGAGCTCGCCGCCATCAATGATTTGCGCGCGCCGTACCGACTTGAAATTGGCGATCGTGTTTATCTTTCAGGCGCCGCCACCGCGCAACGGTCAACCACGCCGTCGGTTAACGGCGCAGCGCTTACAAAAGAAATCGCGTACACGAACATAGAAAAACGTCAGCCCACCGAGGCTTTATTCTCCTGGCCCGTACGCGGCGCTATTCTATCCCGTTTTGGCGACGGCGACCTTGGGCGCCGTAACGAAGGCGTCAACATTGCAGCGCCAGTTGGAACGCCAGTGCGCGCAGCAGCCGGCGGCGAGGTCGTTTATCGTGGGTCAGAAGTTGAGGGGTACGGCAACCTTCTCCTGATCAAGCACGATGATGATTTTGTAACGGCTTACGCCCACAACGACGTTGTCCTCGTGCGTAAGGGCCAGAAAGTCTCAAAGGGCCAGGTGATTGCAAAAGTTGGGCAGAGCGGAGCGGCGACGCAGCCGCAACTTCATTTCGAAGTGCGACAGAACTTAAAGTCGGTTGATCCACTAGCGCTTTTATCCCGGTAGCGTTGAGGAAGGCTACATCGGACCCTTGTGCCTAAACCGGTCGGAACGTCAACGCTCAAGATCGGCTTGCTTGAGCCTCAGCAGTAACGGTCAGTCTTCGATTGCCGCGTGCGCAAAGCGCTTTTTTTTAGCTTACTCGCCGTCGCCTTTGCGGAGGCGCTCGTCTTGATACTGAATGCCCCAGCCGATGATTTGACGCCAAAGGCTTTCAGCCATCTCTGCCGGCATACCGCCGGCCTCGGCCCGTGCGCGGACGCGTTCAATGACTTCGCGGTTGCGCCACGGGACCGACGCTTCCTCAGCTTGCTGCTGTTTCAATTGCCACATGCGGTCCTGAAAGGCCCAGCGGGCGACAAGCAAATCAACAATCGAAACATCAAGACGGTCTATTTCTTCCCGCGCTGTTTCAATTGTCTTGCAATCCTTAGGGTCTTTAAAGCTCTGAGCCATTCTCACTCCCCAATGCCACTGCGGCGCGCCCGCCGGTTCCATCCGTCAAATTTTCAAAAGAAACGCGTCCACAAAACAACCTAGAGCTCCTTGAGCGCTTCTGAAGAAACGCTGTCAAGCTTAGGCGCGTTCTTTGCGTTTTCGTATCGATCAAGCGCCGAAAGCCAGGCATCTTCTGCTTCGGCGATCGCCTTGGTAAGCGCTGCCCGTTCCTTATTCAATTTTTGTGCGCGATCCGGATTGTTCGCATAAAGCGACGTGTCGCTCAGCGTTTTATCGAGCTTTGCCAGGATCTTGTTGAGGTCATCAACGCGCGCTTCGCAGACTTGCGCGTTTTTCTTAAGCGGGGCAAGGGCTTCTCTCTCCGCCGCTGCCGCCTGCCGCGCTTGCGTCGAGCCTTTTGTTTTATGCTCGCTTACAGCATCGCCATTGGGCGATCTTGGCTGCGTTTTGTTTGCGTCAAGAATAAGTGAGCGGTAGTCGCTTAAATCGCCCCGGAAGCGCTCGGCCGCTCCGTCTTTGACGAGCCAGAGGCGATCAGCGACGGCTTCGGCAAGATGGGCGTCGTGGGTGATGAGAATAACCGCCCCTTTGTATTCATTGAGAGCAACCGCGAGGGCGTCGCGCGATTCAATGTCTAAGTGATTGGTCGGCTCATCGAGAATGATCAGATGCGGACCGTGATAGGTAATCAGCCCCAAGAGTAAACGGGCGCGCTCCCCGCCGGAGAGCTTCTCAACCGCTGTGTCGGCCTTGTCCGCATTAAACCCAAGCGCGGCGGTTGCGGCGCGAATTTGCGCCTCCGTGCTGTCCGGGGTCAACGCGCGCACGTGGGTGTAGGGAGTGCCGCCCATCTCCAATTCATCGACCTGGTGCTGGGAGAAATAAGCGATCTGCAGCTTCTTGTGCTTATAAACATTGCCGTTGAGCGTTTGCAGACGCCCCGCGATCGTCTTCACAAGCGTCGATTTTCCCTCACCATTGGGGCCTAAGACGGCGATCCGGTCATCCTGGTCAAGGCGCAGGTTTACCGCCTTCAGGACGGGCTCTCCTTCCTCGTAACCGAGGTCTGCGCTGACCAAGCGAACAATCGGCGGCGCCATGGCGCGTGGGTTTTTGAAATCAAACGGGGCGACGGCCTGATCGGCGACGATCGCCACATCGGCCATACGCTCAAGCGCCTTTATTCTGCTTTGGGCTTGCTTGGCCTTGGAGGCTTTTGCGCGAAACCGGTCAATAAAGGACTGCAAGTGCCGGCGCTGCGCCTCCTGCTTTGATTTGTAGGCGAGCGCTTGGGCGCGCGCCTCCGCGCGACGGCGTTCATAGGTGTCGTAGTCCCCGGGTTGAATTGAGAGCTTCTTGCCCTCAAGCGCCAGGATGTGCGTTGCGCTGGCGTTCAGGAAATCACGATCGTGGCTTACAATAAGAGCCGTATACGGATAACGCCGCAGATAGGTCTCAAGCCATATGGCGCCTTCGAGGTCGAGGTAATTCGTCGGTTCGTCGAGGAGGAGGAGGTCTGGCGCGGAAAACAATACGCCGGCAAGCGCCACGCGCATACGCCAGCCACCGGAAAAAGCCGAGCAGGGGCGCCCCTGTTCTATATCGGAAAACCCAAGGCCAGCGAGAATGGCGCTGGCGCGAGCCTCCGCCGAGTGGGCTTCAATGTCCGCAAGACGCATGTGGATTTCAGCTATGCGCTGGGGATCGCTCGCGGTCTCGGCCTCTAGCAACAGCGCCGCGCGCTCCTCATCAAAGGCGAGGACCGTATCAATTAACGAGTCGCTTGAAGCTGGCGCTTCTTGCTCAACCCCGCCGATGCGCCGCCCTTTACGCAAAGCGATATCGCCCGCCTCGGCCGTCGCTTCACCGCGAATCAAGCGCAAAAGGGTTGATTTACCGGCGCCGTTCCTCCCAACAAAACCAACCTTCCACCCATCGGAGATCGCGGCGGTCGCCTGGTCGAACAGGGTTCGTCCTTCAATCCGGTAGGTGATGTCATTAATATGCAACATGGCGGTAAGACTATCGACGCTCGAAAGTTGAAAAAAGCTCTATCGGCTTGGTTCCACGGTAAATGGGGCTATATCTCAGGCGGAATAGCACGGGTCTGCGCTTGCCGCACCGGCGAACCATTGCTAGACGCGAAACCGAAATTTCAAGAACAACACGCTTAAAGGAGACGCCGCATGGCTCTAGAGCGGACCTTTTCAATCATCAAGCCGGACGCGACGCGCCGGAACCTCACCGGCAAAGTCGTTGCGAAGCTCGAAGATGGCGGATTACGCGTCATCGCCTCAAAGCGCATTCACATGTCACGGGCCCAGGCGGAAGGGTTTTACGCCGTGCATAAGGACCGTCCCTTTTTCGGCGAGCTCGTGGAATTCATGATCTCTGGTCCTGTTGTTGTTCAAGTCCTTGAGGGCGAGGACGCCATCGCAAAAAACCGTGAGATCATGGGCGCAACGAACCCTGCTGAAGCTGCGGCTGGAACGATCCGCGCGGAGTTCGCCGAATCCATTGGCGAAAACTCGGTACACGGATCAGACGCGCCAGAGACAGCTAAGGTAGAAATTGCGTTTTTCTTCAGCGACGATGAGATCGTCGGTTAACACCGATTGACCGGCAACCCGCTTTTCGACCTTCTCATTTCCGTTGTCGGCATCCTTGCATTGGTCGGCTTTTCCGTTTCGCTCGGCGGTCTGAGCACGATCGATATAACCCGCGAGGGCGCCTGCGAGCGGTTGGCGTTTGATGAGCCGGACTTTGAGCCGGAAACGTGGCTGATTGACGATCGCAAGCGCTCCGCTTTTGCCGTTAATCGTAAGGGTGAGCTCGCTGTAATATTCCCAATGGGCGCAGAGGCGGCGACGCGCCGCTTTGCGCCAGGGGCCTTTACTTGCGATATTATTGGGCGCGAGGTCACGATCCGAGCCGACGATCACACCTGGCGGGCGATTACGCTCCGGACGGATGATCCGTTAACGGCCGCTAGATGGGCGAAATCAACCTTGAGCCTTGGGGCCGGTACTGGCGAAACGCGCAAGGCGAATGGACGAACAGGGGCCACTAATGGGTAACGAAGCAGAAGCGAGCATTGGGGCGACTTTTCCCGATATCGTGGCGTTTGCCGTGCCTGCGTTCATTCTATTGATCATTCTCGAGATGATTTTTGCCCGCGTCACGGGACGCGCCCGCTACGAAACTCGTGACACTTTTGCCAGCCTTTCAATGGGGCTCGGCAATCGCGTTGCTGGTTTGATCGGCGGATCCGCCATTGCTTATGCATGCTATTCATTCGTGTACCAATTCAGACTTATTGACGCTATCCCCACCGTCTGGTGGAGCGTTTTGCTTTGCTTCATTGCAGACGATTTTGCGTATTACTGGTTCCACCGCGTCAGCCACGAGCGGCGATGGTTCTGGGCAAGCCACGTGGTGCACCACTCGTCCCAGCACTACAATTTATCGACAGCCTTGCGTCAGACTTGGACAGGCAAATTCTCATTCACGTTCATCTTTGGGTTGCCGCTCGTTGTCATTGGCTTTTCGCCCGAAATGGTTCTGTTCGTTGGCGGCATAAATCTCGTCTACCAATTTTGGATCCATACGGAAGCAATCGACCGGATGGGCCCATTTGAATGGATATTTAATACGCCAAGCCACCACCGCGTCCACCACGCAACGAACCCGCGTTACCTTGATGCGAACTATGCGGGTACCCTGATAATTTGGGACCGGCTCTTCGGAACGTTCGTTGAGGAAGCACAGGAAGACCGTCCGCGATACGGCATCGTGAAAAACCTCGCGACGTTTAATCCGGTGCTGATCGCGTTTCACGAATGGATTGGCATCGCCAAAGATGTTCGCAGTGCGAAGTCCGTTCGCGAGGTCTTTGGATACATTTTTGGCCCGCCGGGATGGTCGCCTGACGGCTCCCGCATGACGTCGCGCGCAGTCAAAGAGCGCTGGCGGTCCATGCGCGCCGCCCAAAACTCTCCCGCGGAGTAGGTGCAGCGGGCCTTTAACGCCTAAAAACAACGGCTCGCTCTGCCGGTACTCGGGCGCGTTTGTGCGGTCACCGCCTTAAATTGTCTCCATAATGCGGCCGGTTTTCGCGTTACGCGATAATTCTCGAGACCACCGCCTCATTTCCAACATTGTCGCCGCAACAATGCCCTGATGGTTCCGTGAAAGGACCGCAAGCAAACGGCATCCTCCACATCGAAAGTAGTTTCGGGGAGGATTTTAAATGCCGAACATCACACTCTTACCTTCGATCGCCGCCGTTGCCGCTGCTGCTTCAGCGGCGCTCACAAATGTTGTGACGCCAAGCGGCGACGTTTACCGCGACGATGTCCAAGAGCTGTCTCATCACGCGATTGAGCAGCACGCGCTCTTGGCTTTCAACCAAATCGATGCGGATAAGGACGACAATATCAGTCAGGACGAGTTCACAGCGAGCGCCATCGCGCGCCAGGGATTGGCGCACTTGAACGGATTTATTCCAATCGAGACGCAGGCAGGCGTTCAAAAGATCGCGCTACCGTTCGACGGTCGCGAGGTCAGGGTCGAGCGTGACCACGTCGCCTATGGCGCACAGAGGCAATTTGCTCGGTTTGATAGCGCTGATGGTCAGCTGTCTGAGGATGAATTCAAACACATTTATCGCGTGCGGTTCTCGCTCGCGGATTTGGACGACGACGGCGTGCTTGCAGGCGTCGAGCTTACGCGCTTCGCCCTGGCTGAGGTCGGCGCTGAAACAATTCTTGCAAACCTCCAGGGATTTTAAGCGCGTCGTCTCGTCTTGCATCGCGTGAATAAGGATGATCGACGCGTTAGCCCGAGTCAGATGACGGGGCCACGCAGGAAAAATCGTCGTCGCTAGTCGCGCGACATAGCGGCGGGTATCCGTTATTTTGCCAATAATCGACCAGACCCAAATCGCGTACGACCGTCTTGAACGTCGGTGTCGCTCTAAAATCGCGTGAAGTCGGCAGCCAGAGATCCTCAAAATCACCAGCGAACAAGCGCGCGTCTAGGTCGTTAAACGCCCGGAAGGCGAGATAGTAGTTAGACCGTTTGCGACGGACAATCGTTGTGCCGTTCATCCATTTCTCTAAAGCGGGATAGTCATTATCCGTAGGCGGTCTTTTCGATGACAGGGCGTCGATATACTGCCTGTGTGGGAAACTATATGATCCTGTCATGAGCCTGGAGAGTAACCGCGCGGTGCGGAGATCGCCGCGGAGGATAAAGGTCGGAATAAACGCGTCGAGATCAACGAAATGACCGTCTGCGATGTTTTGGTCAACGATCGCAATCGCGTCTTCATATTGTTCCATGATCAGGTACGCGATCGCTTTGTTTGTCAGGCAGGGCTTTAAGGCGTTGTCGATTTCTAGGCATTCGTCGAACGCCTTCATCGCCTTTTCGGCCTCGCCGAGGGCGATGTAATCGAGCCCCAACCATGCGTAGGCGTCGGTATTTTTCGGATCCTTTGCGATCGCTGTTTCTAGGCTTGAAACTGATCGCGACCAATCAACCGGGTAAGCGTCGCGCAAAGCCAACCCGATCGTTGCGTAGGGCGTTGACAGGTCTGGGTTGAGCTCAATGGCGCGTTCGGCGGCGCTGATCGCAAGTTTTGAATAGTCTCGGTCGTCAATGCCGTAGCTTTTTGCGACCGCGTAGACCGCGGCAAGACCCTCCCAAGCTTGGGCATAGTCTGGTTTCTCGGCGACTACGCTTTCGAAAAGCGTTAAGCTTTCGCTCAAGTTTTTACGCCCGCGCGCGTTGAAGAGGCGCCGCGCCTTCAGATACTTATCATAGGTATCAAGATCTTGATCGCTGCTTCTGGCAAGGACGTTTTGATCGCGGCGGCTTATGCTTTCAACGCCAAGCGTGTCGCTTATGAAGGCCAATACGTCGTTAACGATTTCACGATCAGCCTCGAACACCCGCCGTCCGCGGGACTCGTAGGTGTTCGACCAGATCTGGCGATCGGTCCGCGCGTCTATTAACTGGGCGGTGACGGTAACGCCGTTGTCGCTCCGATTGACCCGGCCGTCGAGAATATGACCCACACGGAGCTCATCGGCGATTTCTCCCGCGCTCATTTTTCGGTCGCGCATCGCTCTGGCAGAGGTTGGGGACGCCACTTCGAGCCCAGGCGTCCGCATGAGCTGAAAAATTACATCTTCAGATAATCCCTGTGCGAAGTAGCCGCTATTGTCATTCATATCTGCGAAGGGGAGGACCGCAATCGAAAAGACATCGCTGGCGATTGCGGTTGGTCCGCGCCCGGCGTCGTTTCGGTTGGCGCTGAGGAGCGCGAAGACGGCAATAAGGGCGGCGCCAATGGCGGCGACGATGGCGCCAATCGGTAACGCCTTTTCTGCAGAGATCGAACCAAGCGCGGACGGCGGCTCGGGTGCGTGACGCTCCGGCGCTTGCTCCCCTGCGCGCCCAGCAATTGCCTCCAAAAGGTCAGAAAACGCCAGTGTTTTCGGGTCGCCCTTCCAAGCGCTGAAATCAATCGCTTGATACTGACGAAATCCAAGCGGCGGGTCGCACCCATCGAGGCTTACCGGCACCAGCTTCCCCCGGTCGCGCGCAAAAACGGCTTCGTCTTTGACCCAGTCGGAATCGACGGACGATGTGGACCAGATGACGAGGGCGACGTCAGCGTCAGCAAGCGCGCGTTCAATGTCTTTGCTATACGCAGCGCCCGGCTTGATGTGCCGGTCCCACCAAACGTCGTGAGACGACTCGTCGAGTTCACGCGCGAGACGCTCGACAAACGCTTGGTCGTTGCGTGAATAGCTGATGAAGACTTTCGCCATATCTCCCCAGGGCGGTTTTCCGTCTGCACGAGATAATACCACATCTCTTGATAGACGGCGTGGGAAAGCGTCTGAAATGTGATCGGGTTAGAGCGACGCGCAGAAGCGCACGCCGCAGGTTTTGTCGGATAGGCTAGGGCGCGCGCGACGGCGTCGCTGAGGGTTTTGCCGGCATCGGGATGAAGCCGCTCACTTCTCGCCGATAGGCTGCATATTCGGGATATTTCTTATCGAGGTGCCGCTCCAGAAGCGCTTTTCCGGAAACGTTGTAGAGAAAATACGTCATCACGATAGGGCTTGCGAGCGTCGCCCACCCGAACGGGCTTTCAAGCGCGATCAGCGTTAGGCCCGTCCAAACGGCGGCGTCGCCGAAATAGTTCGGGTGCCG
>JBCCTV010000014.1:0-26155 GCA_039197915.1 Pseudomonadota bacterium
CGCGATCAATATCCGGTCCGAACGCGACCACCGAGCAGTTCTCACTGCTGCGCGGCTACCTTGACGATCGCCACCATGACGGCGGCATGGCCGATATGACCGTCCTAGATTACTCATCGATGGTCGAAGAAACCGCCGTCGACACAGTTATCGTCGAGTACCGGGCGAATGATGATGAGAAGACATTGATCGCCTGCGCCCTGACAGATCGCCTCGCTGACGGTTTGTCTATGGTTTACAGCTTCTTCGAGCCAGAGGCGGCGACCCGAAGCCTCGGGAAATACATGATCCTTGATCACGTTCGGCTCGCGAACGAGTTAGAGCTGCCTTACGTCTACCTCGGATATTGGGTCGATGGCTCGCCGAAGATGGCGTATAAAGAGCAATACGCTCCGATGGAAATGCTCGTATCCGGAAAATGGGTGGCCATGCCTGTTGAGTGATCGGCTTATCCAAGCTCCATCAAGACTTGCAAAAAAATCGCCAACATCCTTCAACTAAGTCCACTCAATCGGTCTATTTGACGCTCATTGGTGTAGCGGCTGTGCTTTTCAGCTTTCTTTTCTGGGCGCATCACAAAAATTAGCGCATAACCCAGGAATGATGAAAAGACGTCAATTCCTAACGGGCGGCGCGATCGGCGCCGCGGGGCTCGCTGCAGGATGCGACTGCGGCGACGTCGCAGCGATAGACGCGGCGTCTGGCGCAGCATCTAGCGCGCGGGGCATCCGTGAACGCGAACTGAAAATGGTGACGACCTGGCCGAAGGACTTCCCAGGACTTGGGACCATGGCGGAACGGGTTGCAAAAACAGTGACCGAGGCAAGCGGCGGGGCGATGCGGGTGACGATCTACGCCGCAAATGAACTTGTCCCTGCGCTGCAAGCTTTTGACGCCGTCTCAAACGGCGCCGCGGACATGTATCATGGTGCGGAATATTACTGGGTTGGTAAATCCAAAGCCTATTCATTTTTCACCGCTGTTCCCTTCGGGATGACGGCGTCGGAAATTATGGCGTGGACAGAGTTTGGCGGCGGCCACCCGCTGTGGGATGAGCTCTCCGCCCAGTTTAACGTAAAGCCGTTCGCTGCAGGAAACTCCGGACACCAATTAGGCGGGTGGTTTAAAGAACCGATCAATTCACTATCGGACCTCCAGGGCCGCATCATTCGGATGCCTGGAATTGGCGGTGAGGTAATCAGACGGGTTGGGGCGACGCCAGTCACGTTGCCAGGCGGCGAAATCTACCAGGCGCTGCAAACCGGCCGTATCGACGGCACCGAGTGGGTTGGCCCTTGGAACGATTTGGCCTTCGGATTTTATCGCGAGGCCAAATACTATTATTGGCCAGGATTTCACGAGCCTGGGGCCCAGCTTGCAACGGGCGTCAATCTCGATCTTTGGAATGAGCTTACGCTCCAAGAAAAATCGATCATCCGCGCTGCGTGCCACCAGGCCAACCATTTGGCGATTGCCGAATACGGGCATTTCAACGCCCTCGCCCTTCGGCAACTTGTTGACGAACACGGCGTCGAGCTGCGGCAAATGCCGGCCGATGTCATGAAGGCGCTGGCTGAAGCGTCACGTGAAGTTCTCGATGAATTCGAACGGGGCGACGACCTTTCCCGGAGGATTTTTGAGAGTTATCGCGACTCCTTAAGGCGAAGCCAGGAATGGGGGCGCATCGCCGATGAAGCCTTTATGTCCACACGGCGCGCCGTTTTTTCCTTGTAATCCGTAAAGAAACTATGCCGCTCTCAGTTGAATTTATTGGTGAGGCTCTTGCTTGGGCGGTAAAAATAGTTGCCCTACCGATAATTTTTTTGCCACTTGCCGCTATGCTGGCTGGCCGAAATCGCCCAATGGCGACAGCGATTTGGACGAGCGCATGTCTTGGCGCCGCCGTTCTGGGGGGTGTGTTTTCCTGGCTTGCAGTTGATCTGCCCACGCCGCGAAATCCAGTTGCGCTTGCCGGCTGGGCGGCAGCGACCGGCATCATCACCGTCTTTGCGGGTTTGCGCTTCGGCCCGCTCAGGGCCGCGGACCAGCTGGAGCGCGCATTTGCGATGCTCGTTTCGAAAACCGCATCCTTCATTAAGTGGGGCGTCGCCATTATGGCGATTACGCAATTCACAGCGGTTTTGCTGCGTTATGTGTTCAGCGTAAATTCGATATTTGTGCAGGAGAGCGTCGTATATGTTCACGGTGCGGTTTTCATTTTGAGCGCTGGGTACGCGCTCCTAACCGACGACCATGTCCGCGTTGATATCTTCTACAGGGATGCGGAGCCGAAGCGGCGGGCCCTGATTAATTTATTGGGCGCCTACATTTTCCTGTTCCCATTTTGTCTTCTTATTTTATGGACGTCGTCCCCCTACGTTGCTTCTTCCTGGGCGGTGTTTGAGGGATCGACTGAGCAGTCGGGTATTCAGGGCATATTCCTCCTGAAGAGCCTGTTGCCGCTCTTGTCGTTAGGCCTTGCCGCTGCTGGTTTCGTGACGGCCCATCGCGCCGCCGGTGTTTTGACGGAGCGCGCGCGCCCATGACCGACGGGTTCTGCTTATGCGCGGCCGCCGGCTGGCTCGATCTCGCTATGGTTGCAACGCTCTGTGTGGCGCTGCTCGCGGGGTATCCGGCGGCCTTTTCCCTCGCCGGCGTCGCCATTCTCTTTTCGCTGATCGGGCTCGCCGCCGGCGTTTTCGATCCGGGCTTTTTGAAACCACTGCCCCAGAGACTTTTCGGCTCAATCACCAATCAAACCCTCATCGCGGTACCGATGTTCATTTTGATGGGCGTCATTTTAGAGAAAGCAAAGATCGCCGAAGAGCTGCTCGATGAAATGGCGAAGCTATTCGGATCCATGCGCGGCGGTCTCGGCTTTTCGGTGACCGTCGTCGGCGCCCTCCTCGCCGCTTCAACAGGCATCGTCGGCGCAACCGTCGTAACAATGGGGCTCCTCAGCCTCCCAACAATGTTGCGCCGAGGCTATGATCCCGGATTTGCCGCGGGCTCCATTGCCGCCGCTGGAACGCTTGGGCAAATTATTCCGCCATCGATCGTTTTGATTTTGCTGGGAGACGTCATCTCCAACGCCTACCAAAAGGCGCAATTGGAGCAAGGCGTTTTCGCGCCGGAAACCGTCTCCGTCGGCGACCTCTTCGCGGGCGCGCTGATACCGGGTCTAACGCTCGTCGCGCTCTACATTGCTTGGCAAGCGTGGGTCGCCGCGACCGCCCCGAACAAGGCGCCGGCCATTCCCGCGGAAGAAATTGGCGACCGGTCAGAAGCCTGGCGCGGCGCCTTGCGCACCCTGCCTGCGCCGCTCGCGCTGATTATTGGCGTTCTTGGCTCCATTTTGGCAGGCATTGCGACGCCAACGGAAGCCGCAAGCGTCGGGGCCATTGGCGCACTTCTTATCGCGGGATCACGGATCAAAACTGATGGCGGCGCTTTCATCTCCCAACGGACAATTGTCTTTGCGAGCGCTGCGTCGCTCGTCTTATTATTGCTCCTTGCCGCACGCGCCGACTTAAGGTTAGAGGCCGGCGCCGGCGCAACAAAAACCGTCTTAATCGCTATTGCGGCGCTCTTTTCTGTAACAGCGTTTTCTGGCGTCGCTGTTAGCGCCCGGGCGTTGTTCGCAGGCGGCGTCCTCGGCGAGATCCTCGATCAGACGGCGCGCGTCACCACAATGGTGTTCACGATACTGATGGGTGCGGCCTTGTTTTCCTTAGTATTCCGCGGGCTCGGGGGCGACGAAACCGTCCGCGCCGCCCTTGAGGCGACCCCGGGGGGGCTCGTTGGCGCTATCGCGGTCGTTATGCTTGTGATGTTCGTGCTCGGTTTTTTCCTCGATTTTATAGAGATAACATTCGTGGTCGTGCCGTTGGTTGGTCCGCCCCTCCTCGCCATGGGCGTCGACCCTGTGTGGCTTGGCGTCATGATGGCGATTAACCTGCAAACATCATTTTTAACGCCGCCCTTTGGCTTCGCTCTTTTCTACCTGCGCGGTGTCGCGCCAGAGAGCGTCCGCACGATTGAGATTTATCGCGGCGTTATTCCGTTCATCGGCATTCAGATCATTATGCTTGGCCTGTTGGCGCTGGCGCCGTCACTTGCGACTTGGCTTCCAGATTTAATTTATGGCTGATCAGCGCTGGTTTATGTGCTGGCGCCAATTGCGCCGTTCTCTCCACCCGCATACTCAACCAGCGCGGCGATACGTTGGTCGATCGGTGGATGGGTCGCGAAAACGCCTGCAAAGCGAACAGTATTCTCAATCATCATTTGCTGCACGTCGGGCGGCGCCGAAACCTCGGATCGTCCAGAGATTTTCTGTAGCGCGCTGATCATCGCGTCTGGATTTCGGGTCAATTCAACAGCGCCAGCGTCCGCCAAATACTCCCGGCGGCGTGACAGCGAAAACCGTATGACGATCGCCAAGATATAAGCCAGCGCGATCAACGCGAAGGCAATCAAAATCAAAATACCGCCACCGCGGCTATCGCCCTGGCGCGACCGCGTATGACCGCCCATACGGATACCTGACCGGAAAAAACCCCGGAACATCAGCTCTGCGACAAAGGAGAAAATACCGACAAAAATGATCGAAATAATCAGCAAACGCACATCACGATTAACAATATGCGTCAGCTCGTGGGCGATTACGGCCTCCAGCTCGTCACGGTCTAATCGGTCAATTAATCCGCGTGTCAACGTAATCGTGTAACTCTGTTCGTCGATACCGCTTGCGAAAGCGTTTAGTGCTGGCGTTTCGATGATCTGCAAATTGGGCATGTTCAGCCCGCGTGAAATGCACAAATTTTCAAGGAGGTTATAAATCTCCGGATGGGATTTCCGGTCGAGGCCTTTCGCGCCGACGGAGGCCCGGACGATCGATGTGTTCGCAAACCAGGCGATGCCAAACCAGACAATCGCGCCCAAGCCAGCAAACGCCGCCGTTCGCGGCAACCCCTCGAGCGCTAGAGCGAGACCTTGCTCTACAGATCCGCTGTAACCGTTGGCGCTGACCAGAAGAATTGAAATACCGAAGAACAAAACGAGCAAGAGAAACGGGAAACCGATCAGTAACAGGATCGATTTCAGATTGTTGTTCCAGATATGGGATTGTAGTCCAAACGCGCCCATCTGTCCGTTCGTTCAATCTCGCAGGTTGTCGCCGTCGATCGCGAGCGCATAATCAGCAAGCGCGGTCGCATGGAGCAAGGACGTATCAAAAATAGGTAATGGCATGTCGCCGTCTTTGATCAATAGGCCAATTTCCGTGCAGCCGAGTATAACGCTGTCAGCGCCCAGACTTTCGCCTCTTTCGGCGATCTTGCGGTAAGCGTCGCGAGACGTCTCCTCAATGCGCCCATGGCAAAGCTCGTCGAAAATTATCCGATCGACGATCTCTCGGTCTGCGGCGTCCGGAATAATTGTTTCAATCCCAAACTCGCGCTGCAACGTTGACCGATAAAAAGCGCCCTCCATTACGACGGGCGTGCCCAGCAGGAGCGGTTTCTGGAAGTTGGCGTTTCGCAACGCCTTCGCCAGTGGGTCCATCAGGTGGATGACCATGAGGCCGGTCTCCTCCCTAACGGCTTCAACGGCCATTTGCGTTGTGTTCGATGCGATTGCGATCGCGGAACAGCCGGCGGCTTTCAGCCTTTGCGCGGCTTCTACAACGTTCCGGATAAATGGATCCCAATTCTCTTCAGTATACCATCCAACCATTACGCCGAAGTCCATAGCGTCAACCATGAGAGGCATTGAGTGATCGCCGCCGCGGTGCTCGCGGACGCGCTGGTTCATCACCTGATAATAGTAAACCGTGCTCTCGGGGCTGACGCCGCCAATTAATCCAACACGCCGCATAGAAACCCAGCGCCTGCTCTTTCAGTCTCAACGATCATCTAACTGGAAAAAGAGACCGATGGGGATGCCTCTACAGCCTCGCGGTTTGCTTCGGGAATTTCGAAGAATGGGCGTTGTGTAAAATTGCCCATACCCGCAATGAATACGCCGGGGATCTGCTGAATGATGGTGTTGAACTCTTGAACGGCGTTGTTGAAGAACCGGCGTGCGGCCGCAATTTTGTTTTCAACGTCTGAGAGCTCACGCTGAAGCTCAAGGAAGTTCGTGTTGGCTTTGAGGTCTGGGTACGCCTCAGCGAGCGCAAAAAGCCGGCCGAGCGCTTGACCGAGAACACCTTCTGCTTGCCCCTGAGCCGCCGGCCCTTGCGCCGAAGACGCAGCATTGCGCGCGTTAATCACAGCATCGAGCGTTTCTTTCTCATGGGCCGCGTAGCCTTTCACTGTCTCCACGAGGTTTGGCACAAGGTCGTGTCGCAGCTTCAGTTGCACATCGACATCGGCAAAGGCCTGGTCAGAGCGCTCGTTCAACGCCACGATCCGGTTATAGACCAGGACCAGGTAGACAACGATCGCCGCGCCGACACCTAAAACTCCAAGCAGTAAATTCACAAGCGATCTCCCTTGTCCTGATATCTCTGATCTAGTTCACGCCGCAGCGGGCGACAAGTGCGCCCAAAAAGCAGCGGCGGATGGCCTTTTTCCGATGGGTCCGCTAGTACCACAAAGAAGTAAATGGAGGGCTAGTTTATGGTTGCGCGGATAATCGCGATTGCAGCTGTTAGCGCAATGCTCGCGGCTTGCTCGACCGCTTATTACGGCGCGATGGAGCAGTTTGGCGTCGAAAAGCGAGATATTCTCGTGAGCCGCGTCAAGGTCGCCCGGGGCGAACAGGCAGACGCGCAAGAGGTCTTCGCCGACGCGCTCGAGGAATTCCGCGCGCTCGTCGATGTCGATGGCGGCGCCCTTGAACGCCAATATGATCGCATGAGCGCATCCTACCAGCGGTCAAAGAAGCAGGCGCAAGAAGTCAATACACGAATTAAATCAGTGACCGACGTCGGCAAGCGGCTCTTTAATGAGTGGGAGACAGAACTCGCACAGTATGAGAGCCCTGACCTTAAACGGCGCAGCGCCGAGCAGCTTTCAACCACCCAACGCGAATTCAATCGCCTGGTGACGGCAATGAACCGCGCCGCTGGTAAAATGGATCCGGTGCTTGAACTCTTCGAGGACCAGGTTCTGTTTCTGAAGCACAATCTCAATGCGCGCGCGATCTCCTCTCTAGAGACTGAACGCGTCCGCATCGAAGAGCGCGTCAACGCCTTGATTGAAGACATGAACACAGCGATCGCCGAAGCGGACGCTTTCATTACTTCAATGGGTTAGGCGTGAACGACTTAGGTTAGACCTGCCGAGCGCAATTACTCATCCCGGATCATCTCCGCGACGATCCGGGAGAGCCCCGTTTGACGGCGCCGCTTAAGACGTTCCGCGGTCAAAATTGATTGCAACAATTTCTCGGACTCATCCAAATCGAAATTGATCACGACGTAGTCATACTCCGCCCAGTGCGAGATTTCAGCGTCAGCTTTGGACATGCGTTGAAGAACGACCTCTTCAGGGTCTTGGGCGCGGTTGCGCAACCGTCGTTCTAGCTCCTCCCGCGACGGCGGCAAAATGAAAACTTTGACGACGTCTTCGCCCCGTGTCTGGTCGAGCTGTTGCGCCCCTTGCCAGTCAATGTCGAAAAGTACGTCCTTACCTTCAGCTAGAAGTGCGTCAACGTCGCCGCGCGGCGTACCGTAGAAGTTCCCAAAAACATTCGCGGACTCAAGGAAGTCGCCAGCGTCCCGCATACGGATAAACTCATCTTTAGACATGAAGTAATAGTCTTCGCCGTGCTGTTCTGCGGGCCGCGGCGGTCTGGTCGTCGCGGATATAGAGAGCGTGAGGAGCGGGTCGGATTTGAGTAAACGGTCCGCAAGCGTTGTTTTACCGGCGCCAGAAGGGCTCGATAAGACAAGCATTAGGCCACGCCTTGCGACGCGGGACGCTAGCGGAACTTCGGACATGTCTTTCGGCTACTCAACATTTTGAATTTGCTCGCGCAGCTGGTCGATTTGGCTTTTCATCTCCAAACCAATTTCTTTTAGGTCCAGGGTCGCAGCCTTCGCGCTTAGTGTGTTGGCTTCTCGGTTAAATTCTTGCGTTAAAAAATCGAGCTTACGGCCCAATACGCCGCCGCCATCGATGAGCTTGGTCGCTGACGCAATATGAGCGTCGATCCTGTCGAGCTCTTCGCTGATGTCTGCACGCACCGCAAGGGCGGCGGCTTCTTGCGCCAAGCGTTCTTCAGACATCGCCGTATCGCCCAGTAGCGTCGAAATCTGCGCTGAAAACCGATCATGGATTGCGCCTACCGCGGTATCAGCATGCCTTTTCGCATCCGCGTTTAAGGCCGCGAGCGCGGCCACCCGCTGCGCCAAGGCCGGCGCCAATGACGCGCCTTCAGTGCGTCGCGCATCGTCCAAATCAGCGAGCGCGTCATCGAAACCCGATTTCAAAGCGTCAGCTAACTTTGCGTTTCTGACCCAGGCAGATTGTGATTGTCGTCGGTTTTTCAAAACACCGGGAAGAGAAAGGATTGCCTCAGCGTGGGGCGCTTGCGCCTCCGTCTTTTTACGGACGGTATCGATCAGACCTAGCGCAACGTCCAACGCTTGTTCATCAACCTCGAGCGCCTCAACCTCGTCGGTTGTCTTTTCCAGGGTAAGCGAAACTGAAAACGAACCCCTCGAAAATCGATCGGCTAAACGCTTTCGCAAGGGTATTTCTAAAGCGTCGAGCCCGTTCGGAACACGAAAGCGAATATCGAGGCCTCGGCTATTGACTGACTTTATTTCCCACGCCCACTGCACCGAAATGGCGGGTGTATCATAATCAGTCTCCGCCAAATTTTCCCTGGGCTGATCAACAGCGTCATCATGGGCGTTCGCGGTCCAAACGCCGCCGGCGCGCGCAAACCCCGTCATTGATGATAAGCCCGCCAAGCTACTGACGCTCGCGCTCGACGCGTCGCCATTTTGCGACATTACGATTGTGCTCTGCGAGGGTTTCAGCAAAGGCGTGCCCCCCTGTTCCGTCAGCAACAAAAAAAATCTCGTTTGTTTCCGCCGGATTGAGGACAGCCGCAATTGCATCCCGCCCAGGGTTCGCGATCGGCGTGGGCGGCAAACCGCGAATGACATAGGTGTTGTAGGGCGTTTCGCTGCGTAACTCGCTTGCCCGCAGTCCTCTTCCGAGCGGTTCACCCGCGGTCAGGCCATAAATTACGGTTGGGTCTGACTCCAGACGCATGCCCCGTTTTAATCGGTTCACGAACACGGCCGCGATCCTTGGGCGCTCCTCTGCGAGCCCTGTTTCTTTTTCAACGATTGATGCAAGGATAACCGCCTGCTCGCGGGTCGAGAACGGCAGTTCCGTGGCTCGCTTCGGCCAAAGCTCATCCAAAGCGGCGCGTTGCGCTTTTACCATCCGCTGCACCATTTGATTACGGCTTTCGCCGCGGGTGAGCGCATAGGTTTCAGGGAGTAGCTCGCCCTCATTTGGCATTAAAGTGACGTCGCCCGTAAGAATGGCGTCGTCATTCAGTAAACCGATGATTTGTGAGGTGGTTAGCCCTTCAGCGGCGGTGAAGAAATGGAGGATGCTTTTGCCGTCGATCAGCTGATCAACAATCTCCTGTAAGCTGGCGCCAGCTTGCAGTTCATATTCACCCGCTTTAAGCGCCGCCTGTGCGCCGCGTATCCGGACGAGCGCCCGAAAGAGACGCGGATGGCGGATGGCGCCCCGCTCAGCCAATCGATCGGCGATCGCGGCGACAGACATGCCAGGCTTCAACATGACAACAGCGTCTTCCGTCAGCGGTCCTGGGCGCGCCGCTTCCCGGTAACCGAGATACCCGCCGCCTGCGACCGCCAACCCGGCCAACAACATCATTGTGAAGACAAACGCGATGAACGAACTGACCGCCCCACCGCGCTGGCTATGGCCTGCGCTACCTTTCAATGCTGCTTTCCTCCGCCCCGACTTTGTCCCGAAATAGGCTAGCGATGTTTCGAAATAGATTAGCCGTCGACCCGGCGGATCGCCAAGCTTGCATTTGTGCCGCCAAATCCAAACGAGTTTGACATGACGGCGTTTATTTCCGTTTCGATAGCGGTGTTTGGGGCCAAATTTATTGGCGTATCGACAGACGGGTTTTCCAGGTTGATCGTGGGCGGGGCGACGCCGTCACGCATGGCGAGCAAACAGAACACAGCCTCTACAGCGCCTGCTGCGCCTAAGAGATGGCCAATCGCAGACTTGGTCGACGACATGATGAGACCGTCAGCGGCCTCACCGAAGACCTCTTCGACCGCGCGCAGCTCAATTTCATCACCAACGGGCGTCGATGTCCCATGGGCGTTCACATAGCCAATCTCGCTTGGATTTAGGCCCGACCGTTTCAGCGCCATGCGCATGGCGCGTTTGGCGCCGCCGCCATCGTCCGCTGGCGCGGTTACATGATGGGCGTCACCGGAAAGACCGTAACCAACGATCTCTCCATAGATATGAGCCCCACGCGCTTTCGCATGCTCATACTCTTCAATGACGACCATGCCAGCGCCTTCGCCCATAACAAAGCCGTCGCGGTCGCGGTCATAGGGTCGCGAAGCCCTCTCGGGCGTTTCGTTAAAGTGGGTTGAAAGCGCCTTGCAGGCGGCAAATCCAGCGATTCCAATCTCACAGATCGCCGCTTCAGCGCCGCCCGCGATCATGATATCGGCGTCATCCAAAGCGATCATGCGCGCCGCATCGCCAATGGCGTGCGCACCGGACGAGCACGCAGTCACGGCGGCATGGTTCGGCCCTTTTAAGCCAAGTCTGATAGAGACTTGACCGCTCACAAGATTGATCAGCGACGCCGTTATGAAAAATGGCGAGACTTTCCGGGCGCCACGGTTATGGCAGGTCAAAACCGAACGCTCGATTTCAGGCAAGCCGCCTATCCCCGCGCCCACCATAATTCCGGCGCGCTTACGCTCATCGTCGTTTTTGAATTCTATTCCGGAATTCGCGAACGCCATTTCCGCGGCCGCAATGCCATAAACGATAAAGCTATCAACACGGCGCTGTTCTTTGGCGCTCAGCCAATCGTCGGCGTTAAAGCCAATATCGCTCAACCCTGGTTCGTCCGCGCGCGGCGCTTCACATGCGATCCGACAGGGAAGTGCGCTTGCATCAAACCGGGTAATCTCTCGTGCCGCAGAATCGCCTCTAACGAGACGACGCCAGCTAATATCTGCGTTTTTGCCAAGCGGCGTGACCGCGGCAAGACCTGTAATTACAGCCCTTCTCATGAAACCGGCCTCCTTGTCAGATAACCGGCGGGCGACTGGCGGTCAGGCTGCAGCGAGCCCGCAATCAGAAAAACCTTACTTCTGTTCTTCGATAAATTTGATCGCATCGCCAACGGTTTGGATCGTTTCGGCGGCATCGTCTGGAATTTCAACGTTGAATTCCTCTTCGAAGGCCATAACCAGCTCGACAATATCTAAACTGTCGGCGCCCAGATCATCAATAAAACTCGCTTTGGCGTCGACTTTCGCCGCGTCAACGTCGAGGTGCTCGATCACGATTTTCTTTACGCGCTCTGCGAGATCCGACATTGGGGGCTCCTTCCTATTGGATTCCGGTTTTGATGCGCCAGCGTCTATCGGCGTTCTTTTTCCGATGATTGCTAACTCTGCATTGGTGCGTGGTTAGCAACAGCGAGCTGCGCAGTTCTTTCGCGGACGCGCTTACGGCATATCGCCAGCTCTTGCAACGCCTTATGCGTGCGCCATCGCCTGAAAGCTTAAGGCATCGCCATGCCGCCGTTCACATGCAAAGTCTGGCCGGTGATGTAAGACGCCTCGTCTGAGGCTAAAAAAACCGCCGCCGCTGCAATATCATTGACCGCGCCCATCTTTTTTGCGGGTATTTTATCGAGGATCGCCTTTTTTTGGTCGTCGTTCAGCGCCTCAGTCATCGCGGTTTCTATGAATCCAGGGGCGATACAATTTATCGTGACATTGCGGCTGGCCACTTCCTGGGCCAGCGATTTCGTCATTCCGATCATACCGGCCTTCGACGCTGCGTAGTTCGCCTGCCCGGCGTTGCCTGTGACGCCAACGACCGATGTAATCGCAATGATGCGCCCGCTGCGCTGCTTCGTCATCCCGCGCAGACACGCCTTCGCTAGCCTGAAATACGCGGTGAGGTTGATTGCGATGACTTCATCCCACATCGCGGGCTTCATCATCATCATCAGCGTATCGCGGGTAACCCCGGCGTTACTCACAAGAATGTCGAGCCCGCCCAAGGCTTCCGTCGCTTGTTTTGGTAAGGTGTCGACCGCTTCCAAATCGGAAAGATTGCAAGGTACAACGCTGGTTCTATCGCCCAAATCCGCCGCCAACGCTTCGAGCTTTTCGGTGCGTGTGCCAGACAGCGCAACTGACGCCCCGGCGGCGTGCAACGAACGGGCAATGGCTTCACCAATGCCGCCGGATGCGCCTGTAACCAGCGCTCGCTTATCTCTTAGTTCAAACATGACTTATGCCTTTACCGCCGCTGCCAGTTTCGTCACTGCTAGTGTTTTCACACAGCGAATTTCTGAACGTCTTCAACGGAGCCAACGCTGATTGCGCTTGCCGCCTTAGCGATCCGCCTCGTCAGCCCGGTCAAAACAGCCCCCGATCCAAGTTCATAAAACTCGTCCACGCCGCCGGTCCACATGTTGAGAACGCTCTCGCGCCAACGAACGCGTCCCGTTAATTGTTTTAAGAGCTGAACGCGGATTATCTCAGGGTCGTCAGTTGGTTCGGCCGTTGTATTGAGAACGATTTGAGGTCGGCTTTCGGAGAGCGTCGCACCCGTCAACACGGGCGCCATGGTGTCAGCCGCCGCATCCATCAGCGGACTGTGAAACGCTCCGGATACGGCAAGCTTTTTTGCTATGCGCACGCCAAAGTCTTTTGCACTCGCACACACGGCCGTGATCGCATCGATTGTTCCGCTCACGACAATTTGCCCCGGCGCGTTATCGTTTGCGATCACCGCGTTCTCAGCCTGACCGGAACCATCTATCGCGGCTTGGGCGCCATCTATGTCGACGCCAATCAAAGCCGCCATAGCGCCGTTGGTCGCCGCCGCAGCCTCTTGCATCGCTTCCCCCCGCGCTCGGAGCAGGCGCGCCGCTTCTTGTAGCGAGATTGCGCCGGCCGCGCACAGCGCCGAATACTCGCCCAATGAATGGCCCGCGACGAATGCGGCGCGAGAGATATCGAGGCCTTTTTCGGCCTCCAGAACTCTCAGGACAGCAATTGAATGGGCCATCAGCGCCGGCTGTGCGTTTGCTGTTTCAACGAGCGTTTGGCTTGGCCCCTCCCACATAATATGGGAAAGCGATCGACCGAGCGCAGCGTCGACTTCGTCAAAAACAGCGCGAGCAACCGGAAACTGCTCGGCAAGGTCCTTGCCCATTCCGACCGTCTGACTGCCCTGTCCAGGAAAAAGGTAAGCGCGCGGCATTCTCTTCAGTTGGCTCTGTTATCAAATAGCGTTGTCGTGAAGCTTGAGCGCGACCGCACAAACCTCGTCATTTGTTCGCGTCTTCTGCGACGTTTATGGAGCGTGTCGATAACGCGCAAAACAAGCATGCGCAATTCGATAGGCTTTTTGACGCTGAAATTCGCAGGAAAATGCCATGCATAATACCCCATCTTAGCGGCGAGTGATTTGACGCCCACCGCCAGACGCCTTGGGTTTGAGCTATATTTCTCTCACACTTGATTTTTGTTGCGCTCAGCCCTGTTCGACGCTACGTCCTGCGGCTCGAGCGATGGTCGTCTATCCAGCGTAACGGCTGACAGAATGGTTCTGGCGATGGACGATCCGAAGGCGTTGGCCGGCTGCAGCACGTGCCGGTGAGTGTCTCCATCGCCAATTTGGAGCTGCCGAATGCCGTTATACGAGCATATTTTTATCGCACGTCAGGATATTTCGCCTGCCCAGGTTGAGGGTTTAACGGAAACCCTTGTTGGCATTGTGAAGGAAAATGGCGGGAAGATTGAAAAATCTGAGTATTGGGGCCTGCGAAACCTGCAATACAAAATCAAGAAGAACCGTAAAGGGCACTATAGCCTATTCAATATCGACGCCCCGGCTGATGCGATCGACGAACTCGAGCGCCAAGAGAAAATCAATGACGATATTCTGCGCGCCATGACGATCCGCGTCGATGAACTCAATACAGACCCCTCGCCTGTGCTTTCACGCCGTGACCGGGATCGGGGGGACAGGGATCGCGATCGCGACAGGGACCGGCGATAACGCCGGCTTCAATGACCGCGTCGAAATTTAGTTTCCAACGTTAAGAGGCCAACTATGGCGAAACCTTTTATCCGCAGGCGTAAAACCTGCCCTTTCTCAGGCGATCGTGCGCCGAAAATTGACTACAAAGACCCTAAGCTGCTCCAGCGGTATGTCTCCGAACGCGGAAAAATCGTCCCGTCACGCATTTCAGCAGTGTCCGCCAAGAAGCAGCGTGAGCTTGCACGAGCGATCAAGCGCGCACGTTTCCTGGCGCTCTTGCCTTACGCCGCGGAGTAGAGCGATGCAGATCATCTTACTTGAGCGCGTCGAAAACCTCGGCCAAATGGGCGATGAGGTAAATGTTAAAGACGGTTACGCGAGAAACTTCCTCCTTCCAAAGAAGAAAGCGCTCCGCGCTAACGACCAAAATCGCAAACTGTTTGAATCCCAGCGCGCAGATCTTGAAGCACGAAATCTGGAGCGCAAGACTGAGGCCGCAGCGCTTGCCGGCAAAGTCGATGGCCGGTCTTTCGTGGTCATTCGCCAAGCCTCAGAGCTCGGCCTGCTTTATGGGTCGGTTTCAACACGCGATATCGCGAGCACTGTGACGGAAGAAGGTTTAGCGATCGATCGCGGCCAAATCCGCCTCGACAAACCTATTAAGACGCTCGGAATTACGCCGGTAAAACTGCGGCTTCACCCAGAAGTTGACGCTACGATCGAGATCAATGTCGCGCGATCAGAAGAAGAAGCGGAACGCCAGGCGCGTGGTGAAAACGTCCTTATGCAAACAGACGATGAGGACGATGAAGAGGAGAGCACCGCAGAATTTTTCGACCCCGAAACGGGAGCCCCAGCGGAAGCCGCGGACGCAGAAGGTGACGGCGGCGCCTCTGGGGAAAACGGTGGGGAAGAAAAAACTGACGCTTAATTTCGCATGCGCAGACAATGCAGTAGGGAAAATTAGCCCGCCCAGGCGGGGAAAACTTGAAACGGTCGCCTTGGCGGCCGTTTCTTTTTGTGTCACCGAAGCGTGATGTCTGAACCCATACTTGAACTCCCTAATACGTCGCCCACGGACGGCAAATCGGCGGACAACACGCGCCTTCCCTACAATATCGACGCCGAACAATCAGTGCTCGGCGCCCTCCTATTCGACAACGAGATTTACAATCGGGTCTCCAGCTTTCTGAAGAGCGAGCATTTTTACGACCCCATTCACACGCTGATTTATCAGACCTGCGAAAGCCTCATCACCCAGGGGCGTACCGCGTCGCCCGCAATCGTCGATGCGTTTCTCTCTCAATCAAACGGCTTTCATGAGCTGGGGGGACGAAACTATCTGGAACAATTAGCGGAGTCCGTTCCAGCGCTTTCTGGCGCCCACGATTTCGCCCGGATCGTCTCCGACCTCGCAACGTCGCGCGGACTAATACACATCGGCGCTGACATTATGGAGCGCGCGCAACACGCGAACCTTGACGACCCGCCCATGGTGCAAGTCGAGGATGCGGAAAAGGCGCTCTACGGCCTTGCAGAAACTGGCAAATATGGCGGTGGGTTCCAGAGCTTTCACACGGCCGCTGACACGGCGATTAAAATTGCAGCGGCCGCCGTTAAACGCGGCGGCGGATTGGCGGGACTGCCCACGGGCTTCATCGACCTCGATATGATGATGGGCGGTTTGCATTCATCGGACCTCATCATCCTCGCCGGTCGCCCGTCCATGGGAAAGACGGCGCTTGCAACAAATGTAGCCGTTAATGTCGCCCGGGAGCTGCACAAGACAAATGAGGACGGCGTTGTCGGCTTCTTTTCCCTTGAGATGTCAGCCGGACAAATCGCCATGCGGGTCATCGCCGAGACTTCGCGCGTTAAGTCAAACGAAATTCAACGGGGCACAATTGACCAACAGCAATTTGACGCCATCTACGCGGCGTCTCGCGACCTTGAGCGATTGCCGCTGCATATTGACGACACAGGCGGCCTCGCAATCTCCCAACTTGTTGCACGCGCCCGCAGGCTAAAGCGCCAGCATGGCCTAAAACTGCTGGTGATAGATTACCTCCAGCTTTTGTCCGGCTCTGGAAAACGCAGCGACAATCGTGTGCAGGAAATCACGGAAATTTCTGTTGGCCTGAAGGCGCTCGCGAAAGAGCTGAATATTCCTGTCATCGCCCTGTCCCAGCTTTCGCGCCAGGTTGAAGCGCGAGACGACAAGCGCCCACAGCTCGCTGACTTGCGCGAGTCGGGATCAATCGAGCAAGACGCAGACGTCGTTATGTTTGTGTACCGAGAGTCTTACTATCTGCGCCGCCGTGAACCGCGCGACGGCACCCCCGAACACGCTGAGTGGCAGGCGCAATGTGAAGAGGTCAACAACATCGCCGAGGTCATTATCGGCAAACAACGCCACGGGCCGATCGGAAAAGTTCAGCTGCACTTCGAAGAAAGCCTCACAAGCTTTTCAAACCTCGCCGACAAAAATAAATATCCGGAGGCGCCGGGCGAGCCCGCGTAGCGTGTTGCTAAGTGCTCGCCGGATCGAGACGGACATCGATCTGGGTTAGGCGCCAAAGCCGACTTCCCAGGGATATAGCGGCCGCTGCAAGGCCAACCAGCAACCCAACCCAGACGCCATTTGCCCCGAGGCTCGTGTGCAGGCCGAGCCAATAGGCCGTTGGAAAACCGAGAGCCCAGTAACTAATCCCCGTCAGGAGCATCGGTCGCTGCACGTCTTTCAGTCCCCGCAAGCACTGATTAGCAGCGACCTGAATAGCGTCGAACGTCATGAACGCTCCAGCGATTGGTAGGAAACCGGCGACCAATCTAATCACGGTTTCGTTCGCCGGATCGCTTTGATCGAGATACAAGACGGCCACCCAATGCGGTGCGATCGAGATTGGGATCGCAAACAATAGAATCATCCCTACACATATTATCAGTGTTGCAATGGCAGCGAGGCGCACGTTTGCATGGTTTCCAGCCCCTTGGTGCAGACCAACACGCGTAGCGCCAGCCATCGAAAGCCCCATAGGCGTCATAAAGGCAAGCGCTGCAACATTTAACGCAACCTGGTAAGCGGCAACTTCGTTGACGCCAATTCGTCCCATAATAAGAACGGCGGCGTTGAAGAGCATCACTTCAAAGGCGAATGTGATGCTGATTGGCCAACCAAGTCTGGCAATTTCACGCAACCGCGGCCAGTCCGGAACATAAAAACGCTCAAAGAGGTTAAAGGCTTTCGCTCTTTGTTCGTGCGCGATGTAAGCGGCAAGCAAAAAGAAGCCAAGCATGTGCGATAGCGATGATGCTATCCCCGCCCCGACGAGCTCAAGCCGTGGCGCGCCCAAAGCGCCGTAGATCAAAACCCAATTCAAGAACGCGTTAAATACTGTGGTGATCATAATGATGTATAGCGGTGCGCGCGTTCTATCGATTGCCGCTAAGAAATTTCGGAGGACGACGACGCCGAGCATAAACGGCCAGCCAGGCGCTAACGCCAAAACATATGGTCCAGCTAATTTAACCAGCTCTTCCGGTTGACCGAGAAGGCGCATAAGCGGACTGGCGCTGAACAGAACCAGCAAAACAGGAGGAAAGCAAAAGCCCAAAACCCATAAGCCCATACGCACGGACCGACGCGCATCACGCGTATCCTCGGCATTCGCGCCGAGAGCTTGCGAAACCATCGGCGTGATCGCCATCGCCGGACCGACGCCAATCAAATAAACCGCATAGAAAAACACCATTCCGAGCGATGCAGCGCCTAGCTCGGGCGCACCGATACGCCCGATCATCAGCACATCAACCGTATTGATCGAAAATTGGATGAGCTGCGTCAGGCCCATAGGAAGGCCAAGCGCAAATAATGCGCGCAGCTCCGCCCAGAGCGCAGATCGGCTCAGCGTTTTATAGCGACTAGACGCCGAAGCAATTGGCTCTTTATCTAAGCGGCCTTGAGGTGTGGTGTTTTTTATATCCGACATGAGCTTGCTCGTATCGTGCGGTATCTGGTCGATTTGAGGTTGAGACGGCGGGCTGACCGCCCAGAACGCGTTGGACGATCTCAGTCAAACAAACGTTCAGGTTTTAAAGAGCTACGTTCGCTTGGATCGCCGAACAGCCGTGCATGCCACCAACGTAAAGGCGTGCGGGCGGCCTTTAAGTGTTAGTGTCGTGCTGTTCATCAAATATCTCCCTGCGGTCGTGGGCGTAGGGGGATGCTTCGCCAGTGTCAAACGAAAAGATTTCACTGCCTTAAAGGGCGCAAGCCAGCTAAGGGAATTGAAAATTTCACGGCGATACGTCACTGGCGATAACGAAACTTGCGCGCCGGGTTGAAGCCGTTAGCCTTTCCACTATGAACGACCTATCGATGCAAAAATCGTCACTACGGCCCCCGAAGGCGCCGACCCCAGAATTGCCAACGCCAGACGCGCACCCCTTCGTCGACGTTGACCTTGCTGCGTTGTGCAGAAACTTTACGCGTCTTGCGGAGGCTTCACCGGATGCGCTTCCTGCTGCGGTTGTAAAATGCAATGGCTACGGCCTTGGTCTTGGCCCCGTTTCTCGGGCGCTGGCGATCGACCGCAATGTGCGAACATTCTTCGTCGCCCACGCTGCTGTCGGCGCCGAGCTGCGTGGAATTTTGAACGACCTTGCGCCGCATGCGGATATTTTTATTTTTAATGGACCGACGCCAAGCACACTGAACGTTTTCTTGGAGCATCGGTTAACCCCTGTCCTAAATACCTTAGACCAGGCAGTGCTTTGGGCGCGCAGGGGCGGCGGCGCCCCGGCGGCGCTGCACATTGATACCGGGATTAATCGGCTCGGGATTAGAACCGAACAAGCCGCCAACGCTGCAAAAATCGCCGCCTTGAACATCACATGGGTGATGAGCCACTTCGCAAGTGCGGCATTGCCAGACGCGCCAAAAAACCAAGAGCAATTCGCGGCATTTGTTGACGCCGCCGACTATTTCCCAAATGCGCGCAAAAGCCTCGCGTCAACCGCGGGCGGATTACTCAGCGCTGACTATGGCTTAGATATGGTGCGCCTCGGCGTCGGGCTCTACGGGGTCGGACCGTTTGGCGAGCCTGACGACATTGTGGAGCCCGTCGCAACGCTGCGCGCGCCGATCCTTCGTGTTGAGCCTGCCTTGCGCGGCGAAACCGCAGGCTACGACGAGACCCATCGCTTCGAGGAAGACACAGTCATCGCGACGGTGGCGCTCGGTTACGGGGACGGCTTCCCACGGGCGGCATCAAACCGAGCGTCCTGTATGATTGGCGGCGCTACGCGCCCGATCGTTGGTCGAATATCGATGGACTTGACCATCATAGACGCCGGCCCAGACTATGAACCCAATAACGAGGCCGATGATGGTTGTGTTGAGATCTTCGGAAAACACTTACCGATTGAAAAAGCGTCCGCGGATTGTGGTACAATCGGATACGAGCTCTTGACGAGCCTAGGCCCTCGCGTTGAGCGGCGCTATTTTTGGGATGACACGACGGCGGATAAGGCGCTCACGGGATGGTCTGAATGAACCCAGTCTTGTTTTTTCAAATTATCGGCGCCCTCACGCTGGATGCGTTCCGAGGCATCGGGATGCTCTCGGTCTTTATAACGAACACCGTGGGCGCGGTTTTGCTGCCCCCCTATTACGGCGGCAACGTGATGGCGATGATGCTCCGTATCGGTTTCAACTCGCTTCCCGTCGTTGGTTTGACCGCGATATTTACAGGTGCGGCGCTAGCGCTAAATATATATGACGGCTCAGCGCGATTTAATGCAGAGACCTTCCTGCCACAGATACTCAGCGTCTCAATTGTGCGTGAGCTCGGGCCCGGCTTTGCGGCGCTGATGGTTGCCGGACGAGCGTCCTCCGCCATGGCGGCGGAGCTCGGGGCGATGCGCGTCTCCGATCAAATTGACGCTATGCGGACGCTATCGGTTAATCCGTATCATTACCTTATTGCGCCGCGTGTTCTTGCGACAACGCTCGCCTTGCCTGTCCTCGTTTTCATTGCTGATGTGATCGGCATTTACGGCGGATACCTCACAGCGACCTTAGCACTAAATTTTGAGGGCGCGACCTACATCGCCAATATCGAAAACTTTCTGACAGCGAGAGATGTCATCAGCGGTTTGATTAAAGCCGCCGTGTTTGGTTTTCTCATCTCATTGATGGGGTGCTTTTTCGGTTACCACAGCGCCGGCGGCGCCCGCGGCGTTGGCGCGGCGACCCGCGCGGCTGTCGTTGGCTCGGCGGTCGCCATTTTCGCGTCTAACTACGTGATGACGTCATTTTTGATCAGCGTGTAGCGATTGTCAGAGTATCCGATGGCCAATGAAGCGTTAAAAATAAGCGTCCGCGACCTGCATAAGCGCTTCGGCTCGAACGAAGTTCTTAAGGGTGTGGATCTAGGCCTTGCTAATGGTGAATCCGTCGTCGTCATTGGCGCGTCTGGCACAGGGAAATCTGTCCTCCTACGGTGTATTCTCGGCCTCGTCGCTGCAGACAAAGGCGAGATCAGCATTGACGGCGTCGACATGAAATCAACGGGCCGCGCCAAACGGGAAAAGCTCAGACGTCAAATTGGCGTCCTTTTCCAGGGGGCGGCCCTTTTTGATAGTGTGCCCGTCTGGGAAAATGTGGCCTTTGCGCTCCTGAACGGCACGAAAAGCCAACGCACATCACGAAAGGACGCCCGCGAACGCGCTGAGGAATGCTTGGCGCTTGTGGGCCTCTCTCCACGTGTCGGCGCCTTGCTGCCAGCTGATCTATCGGGAGGGATGCAAAAGCGCGTTGGGCTCGCGCGGGCGATCGCGGCAGACCCAGCCGTCCTCTTTTTTGACGAGCCAACCACAGGGCTTGATCCGATCACTGCAGACGTCATCAACACTTTGATTGTCGAGCGCGTTAAGGCGATGGGCGCATCGGCGATTTCAATTACCCACGACCTGGCGTCCGCCAAAAAAATCGCTGACCGGATTGTCATGCTCCATGAGGGACGCGTGATTTGGTCAGGGCCGGCGACCGAGCTTGATCAAAGCGGCAACCCAATGGTTGATCAGTTCGTGAATGGGCGCGCCGACGGCCCGATCAAAATGTCGCTTCGCGCCTAACGAGCAGATTTCTATTTTTTGCTAGGAATACGCGACAGTTTAACCCTTCCTAAATAGAAGATTAGATAACGTGCCTGGGCGTTAGCCAATAACAAGAAACCACCGATTGCTTACTTTTCCCATTAAAAGGAATATGCCGGTGTCGATTGTTAAACAGAATAGCCTGGTGACAGCAGATCTTGCCGACGAGTCGCGCTCTACCCGCCGAATCCGCATCATGCGCGGGGTACAGATTACCCAAGGCGCAACGCGGTATGGGTCTGGATCCTTAATAAACGTTTCGCATGACGGTCTGGCTCTAAAATGCTTCATGAAGCTTATCATTGGCCAGCGCTACACCTTTGCGATTGATGGATTGGTCATTGTCGACGGCGTTGTCGTGCGATCGTTTAGCGGCAACAGCTACGGCGTCGCCTTTGAATGCGACGCGCGGAAGAAAAAGCAACTCGCGGACGCGATCTCGCAACTCACCTGAAGGCCGTTTGCGCGACACCGCGAACCGTAAACGAAAAACCGGGTAATCAACGCAATATCAACGAACGCACGTTAGTAGCAGATGTAAAAGCCGTGTTTGGGCATAAGTCGGGGACTATCCATGAGTTTGAAACTGCGTCTTCTTTCAATCGCTGCAGCGCCATTGTTGCTATTAATTGGCCTTGCCGGTGTGCAAACCGCGACGTCGTTTACGGAACGTGAACGCGCGAATGATCTTGTAGAAACGATAAAGTCTGCTGAGCCTTTAACGGCGCTTGCCTATGCACTTCAGAAGGAACGCGGAGCGTCATCGACCTTCGTGTCGTCGCAAGGAACAGCGTTTCTCGCGAGCCTTCAGGCGCAACGCGCAGGCGTCGATCGCGCCCTTGCCGCCTATAACAGTTCGAAGAAAGACATCGAACAGCGCTTTGAAAAAACGTCACGCGTAATCGACGCCGCAGTTGGATCGCTACTCATAAAACGGCAGCAGGTTTCAAATAAATCCGTCACGACTGACGAAATTACATCCTACTACAAACCGATTATCGACGCGGTGATAGAAGGCGTTTCGCTATCGTTCACTAATCATGCAGGTGACGATACACGGTCCGATATCGCCGCCTATTCCGCCCTCATGCTTGCCCGTGAATCCGCTGGACTAGAGCGCCAAACTGGAGCAGCAGGATTTGCGAAAGGACGCCTAACTCCGTCCGAATACGAGGCGTTTATTTCACTGCGCGCAGCGCAAAACGCAAATTTCGCCGCAGCAGGACGCCGCTTGGGCGACGACACAATTGCAGCCCTCCTGTCTGGGCCAGAAGCCGCAAAACTTCAGGCGCTGCGCAGCGAGGCGCGCTCGCTTGCCGGCGTCGGCGCCCTCGCGCCTGTGACGGCTGATGAATGGTTTTCAACGGCGACCGCTTTCGTGGATGCGATTGCGCGCGTTGAAACGTCAATTGCCGAAAGACTTAAAACCACGGCCAGAGCTAACGCGAGTTCCGCAACGGCAAACCTAATTTTTCAGGCCGTGATGACACTGCTTGGAATTGCCGCCGGTATCGCCGTTGCAATGCTTCAGGCGCAATCGATTTCAAACCCCCTTGCCCGGATTAATAAAGCGATGCGCCGCATTGGCGCCGGGGACTTAGACTTCCGTACACCAACAGCCAAAGTCGGCGGAGAGATCGGGGAGATTTCCGATACAGTCGGGAAAGTACGCGATAGTCTGTCCGAGGCCCGGTCGGCTCAAAAAGTACAAGTCTTCAAAGGCGCAGCATTCGACGGCTCATCCACAGCCATGATCATGATTGATCGTGAACGCAAAATTCAATTCGTCAATGACGCCACGGGCCATCTTGTTGCTGAATATCTGGACGAATTCCGCAAAGCAGGGGCGACGATCGACGCCGAGAACCTTTTGGGACAACCGCTCGACAGGCTTTATAAGTTGCCGCAAGCGCAACGCGAAGCTCTGGATGATGCGGTTAATTTACCCCTTCAAGCCGACGCCTCCATTGGCGATCTGCGTTTCACTTTTAGCATTAGCGCTGTTCTCGATACGGACGGTGAGTATGTTGGCAACATCGTCGAGTGGGACAATGTCACTGTCGCCCGTACGAACGAAGGCATGTTGGCGGCGCTTGACCGCACGCAAGCGATCGCGGAGATGACGCTTGATGGCGTTATTACCCATGCAAATGAGCTTTTTGCGAAAACACTTGGAATGTCTGTCCACGACCTAGTAGGAAAACGCCATAGCGAGTTGCTTGACGAGCATACCGCGTCCTCGGACGAACACCGGGCCCTGTGGGAAAAGGTAAGAAGCGGGGCCGGTCAGACGTCGACGATGAAACATATCACCCGCATGGGCGATCCTGTGTGGTTCCAAGCGAGCATTACACCAATATTGGACATGGGCGGCGACCCATTCAAAGCGGTCTTTTACGGCATCGACGTGACGGCGGAGAGCGTTCGCGCGTTTGACGCTGAAGGTCAGGTCGAAGCCATTAAACGCGGCCAAGCCGTCATCGAATTTGACCTAGATGCAAAAATTCTGGCCGCGAACCAAAACTTTCTCGATGCAATGGGATATGAAGCGTCCGAAGTTGTTGGCGCTAAACACGCCCTATTCTTGGAAGAAGACTACCGGAACAGCAGCGAATACGAAAAGTTCTGGAGCGACCTTCGTCGTGGCGAAGCGCAGTATGGCGAGTTCCGCCGCATAAGCAGCGCCGGTGAGTTCGTATGGTTGCAGGCCACCTATAATCCAATCGTTGGCTTAGACGGCAGGGTCTACAAGGTTGTCGAAACTGCCCACGTCATAACAAAGCAGTACGAAGAACGCACAAACGCCGCCCGCTTGCAGGCTGCCGTCGAGAACTCCGTATCCGCAATAATGACGGTCGATCGCGACTTTGTCGTGAATTATGTCAATGGCGCGACGAAAGACCTGCTTCGTAAACACGAAGCGGCGTTTCGGCAGATTTGGCCAAACTTTAGCGCGAACGAAATCATTGGCACCTGCATTGATACGTTCCACAAAGACCCAAGCCATCAACGGCGTATGCTGGCGGATCCAGCGAACCTGCCCCACCGGACAGACATTAAAGTCGGTGAGTTGGAATTCTCACTGACTGTGTCCGCGCAGTATGATCTGCAAGGGGAATATATCGGCAATACCCTGGAATGGGCGGACGTGACCGAGTTGCGCAAGCAGGAACGCCTAAACGCTGATTTTCGCTCTAAGATGGAAGCCATCGACAAGGCGCAAGGCGTCATTGAATTTGATCTCAAAGGCAATATCCGCACAGCAAACGGAAACTTCCTCGATGTCGTCGGCTACACGCTCGACGAAATCGTCGGCAAGCATCACCGCATGTTTGTCTCCGATGACTACGCGCGCTCAAACGAATACAAAGAATTTTGGGACACGCTTGGCGCTGGCTCATATAAGTCTGGCGAGTTTGAACGGCGGGCGAAAGACGGCTCTGAGGTATTCATTCAAGCAAGCTATAACGCAATTTACGACGTGGACGGAAACCTCACTGGCATTGTGAAGTTCGCAACTGATGTAACACAAGTTGTGCTTGAAAAACGTCAAATTGAAGAAGACCGCCGGCGCAATGCGGAAGAGCAAGAGCAGGTCGTCAATGCATTGACGGTTAACTTAAGAAAGCTGTCCGAAGGCGATCTTACAGCGCAAATCGACGAGCATTTCGCGAAGGATTACCAACAGCTACGCTTAGACTTCAATGCGGCCGTTGAAAAGCTGCACCACGTCATCAAAGATGTGGCGCTCAATGCGGCGACTATCCACACCAACGCGTCCGAGGTCACTCAGGCTGCGGATGACCTGTCGAGGCGCACGGAAACACAAGCCGCAACCCTAGAAGAAACAGCCGCCTCATTGGATGAGGTTACGGCAACTGTTAAACAGACCGCGAACGGCGCCCAAGAAGCAAACACCGTCGTTGCAACGACGCGCAAGGACGCCGAAGCCAGCGAAGTCGTTGTCCGGCAAGCCGTTGACGCCATGAGTTCGATCGAGCAGTCATCTGATCAAATATCACAAATCATCGGCGTTATTGACGAAATCGCGTTCCAGACAAACCTGCTCGCCCTGAACGCCGGCGTTGAGGCGGCGCGCGCTGGCGACGCTGGCCGTGGTTTCGCGGTTGTCGCGTCCGAAGTCCGCGCCCTCGCCCAGCGCTCTTCCGATGCGGCGAAAGAAATCAAAGACTTGATTTCGACAAGCACACACCATGTTGAGAATGGCGTCAGCTTGGTCGGCCAAGCCGGACAGGCGCTTGAACAAATCCTTTCACAGATTAAAAATGTAAGCACAATTGTCTCCGACATCACCACGGCGGCAAAAGAGCAAGCAACCGGCCTGACCGAGATCAACTCCGCCATGAACCAAATGGATCAGGTTACTCAGCAAAATGCAGCGATGGTTGAAGAGTCAACCGCCGCCGCCCACTCACTAAACAATGAAGCAAACCAGCTGATGCAGTCGATCACTGTATTCAAAACCAAAGGCTCTGACACACAAGTGAGATCGCCTGTCGTGTCTTCCCAGCCAGGGAAAACGGAAAGCGTCGAAGGTCAGCAAAAACGAGTGGCTGCTTTCGTTGCGTCCGGCGGTGCACAAGCGGCGGAGCAGTGGGAAGAATTCTAAGCGGGCCCCCTGCATTTAACGGAATAGCCCTGGCGTATCGCATGCGCCAGGGCTTTTTCTTGGCGGGTGCGTATACCGCTGCGCCTACGGA
>JBCCTV010000015.1:0-25027 GCA_039197915.1 Pseudomonadota bacterium
CTGAAGCTCAAAAAACAACTTAAAAGACGTGTAAGGAAAGAAATGGTGTCACAAATGAGCTTCACACGGAGCGGCGGGAAAAAAGGCGAGGGCGGTGATATCGCGGATATTGATCTTCATGCGATCAAGAAAGTGCTTTCGGGGCAGGGCATGATACCCCGGGGCCGTTCCGTTGACGGATTGCCGGGCGCTCTTCGCAGCGACCCCGACGGCTTGCGCAATTTAGGGTAGAAAGAAATGAACGTGCACGGAATTTCGCTTCGCTTAATCCAACAGCTCCTCATCGTAGTTGCCGCCGTCTCTGTCTTGCTGGGCTTCCTCGGTGTGGCTATTTCCTCGGAGTCAGTGATGGACGCCATGGGCATGTTAGACCTGGCTTTTTACTATGCGGCCGTTCCACTCGCTTGCGCAGCCTTAATCGAAATTGGAATGCGCATTTGGATCGTGCTCTTTGGTGCAGACCAATCGTAGGCCGCCATAGACTTTGAAGATTCAACCTCAAAAACTTAACTCAAAAGACGTGTAAGGAAAAAACAAAATGGCTTTGAAAATCAGACTGGCCCGGGGCGGGGCGAAAAAGCGGCCCTTTTACTCGATCGTTGTTGCGGATATCCGCAGCCCACGGGACGGGCGCTTTATCGAGAAGTTAGGAACCTACAACCCGCTTCTTGCGAAAGACGACCCGAACCGCGTTCAGTATAAGGAAGAACGCGTGAAGCACTGGCTCGGCGTTGGGGCGAAGCCAACGGACCGTGTCGCGCGGTTCCTGGCGGCGAACGACATCGTGAAATGGGAGCACGGCAACAACCCGAAAAAAGGTGAGCCCGGACAAAAAGCGAAAGAGCGGCTAGAAGAGAAGAAAGCCAAGGAAGATGAGGCGAATGCACCCGCCGAGGCGCCAGCAGAGGATGCGCCGAGCGAAGACGCCGCAGCGGAATAGCTCAGACTTGTGATCGCCGGTTATGGCCGCGGCGGACTAGCCGCGGCTGATTATAGGCGGCCTTTCAGGTCGATGTCGGTGGTCTGGCCGCGCTTTGCGCCAATCTCTCATTTGTTGGGAGCCGCACTTATAGGGTATGATATGATAGTCGCTTTGACCTGTTTGTATGGGCTTGGGACTCGCTAAAACAATGAAGCGGAAGTGAGGTAAGGCATCTCGTTTTTATTGATCAAGGATGTGCGGCGCGCTGTGTTTTTCCCACCGGCCGCCATTCTTCTGCTTGCGGTGTTTTTCAGTTTCTACGACTACGACCGCTTTATTGCCGCTGCAGTGGCGCTCAACGGCGTGATCCTAGACACCTTTGGCTGGGCATTCTCGCTCTTTCCTTTTTTAGCTGTTTTGTTGGTCGGCGCGGTTTTTGTTTCGCCGCTGGGGCGTGTACGGATCGGTGGTGAAGCCGCTAAGCCGATTTTATCCCGTTGGAATTGGTTTTCGATTACGCTCTGCACAACGATCGCCACTGGAATTTTATTTTGGGGGTCGGCCGAACCCCTCATCCATTTAAACGCCCCGCCGAATTTCGCAGGCGTCGATGCGCGCACGGAAGAGGCGGCGACCTTTGCAATTTCAACGCTCTACTTTCATTGGGCGATTACGCCCTACGCCATTTATCTTGTGCCATCGCTCGCCTTTGCGCTCGCCTATTATAATCTGGGCTCGGCCTATTCACTGAGCGGGCCCTTCTCCGTCGCCCTGGGCGCGCCGGTTGAGGGCCGACCCGCTGCGTTAATCGACGCCTTGGCGTTATTTGCGCTCGTCGCGGGTGTTGCAGCTTCGCTTGGCACAGGCGTCATGACGCTCTCTGGCGGGCTTGGCGGTATTGTGCCCGACGGGCCGGTCGTGCGTCTTTTTATTACAGCCATTATTGTCTCGACCTATGTGGCGTCGTCGATCTCTGGCCTCAACAAGGGCATACGGATTTTATCGGACATAAACGTTCGGATATTCATCGCCCTTGCAGGCTTTATGCTGCTCGCGGGGCCGACGCTTGCAACGATGAAAATTGGGTTCGCTGGAACCATTGACTATTTGGCGGGCTTTGCGCCGCGCAGCCTTATCCTGACGGGCGGTGAGGACAGCGCTTGGATCCGCAGCTGGACCAATTTCAATTTTGCCAATTGGATGGCGTGGGCCCCGATCACTGCTTTATTCCTGGGGCGGATTGCCGTTGGCTACCGTGTGCGTGAATTTATCCTCGTCTCGATGGCGGCCCCGGCTGCATTTTCCATCGTTTGGATGACGATTTTTGGCGGCGTTTCTCTGCTCACGGATCTTGAAACGCAAGGCGCCATGACGGCAGCCCTCGAAGGCGATGGGCCGAATGCGGTTATCTACGCGATCTTTAACACCCTGCCATTTGCCGGTCCGGTCATTGCGCTTTTCGTTGGCGCGACTTTCATTTCTTTTGTCACCGCCATGGATTCAAACACCCATTCGATTGCGAGCGTTTGCCTGCGCGCGCGCCGCCAGGATGACGAAGGACCCGGCGCTCAGTTGTGGATTAAACTTTTCTGGGGTGTGCTGATTGGGACCGTGGCCTGGGTGATGACATCAACAAAGGGGATAGACGGCGTTCGACAGCTCTCGAATTTAGGGGGCGCCCCGGGCTTGTTTATCCTGATTATCTCCAGCATTGCGTTGATCCGCCTCATGACCATTGACCGCTCTCAAATCGCAAATGACGATTGATTGACCGACGGTCGCCTCCGCGAAGCAAATCTTGAAGGTCGCTGACTGAAACGTCTTCTGCGCCTAGACGGCGCTACCGGACGCGCGCCTGAACGCCTTGTCTTCTGATAACGACTATGCCACGGCGCAAGGTGACGTTGGTTATTGCGCCGGGGTCAACCGCAAGATGCGTCCGGTGGCGGCGGAGTCGTCAGCGGAGGTCGCCACGTAAATCGCGCCGTCTGGGCCGACGCGCACATCTCGGATCCGCTCGTCTTCGTCGCCAAGATAGCGTTCCTCGCCGACTTCCTCGGTTCCGTCGAGGTCAACGCGATGTAAGGCGCGGTCGGCGAGCCCGCCGACGAGCAGGTCGCCGTCCCAGTCATCCGGAAACAAATCGCCTCGATAGACTGCAAGGCCGGACGTTGCGATCGACGGCGTCCAATATTTAAAGGGTTGCGTCGTGCCTTGATACTCCGTGTAGGGTGTAACGAGCGCGCCGTTATAGTCAATGCCATAGCTTGCGAGCGGCCAACCATAATTCTCGCCAGCGCGAATGATGTTAATCTCGTCGCCGCCGCGCGGCCCATGCTCGTGTTCCCACAGGATGTTGCGGACGGGGTCATAGGCGAGGCCTTGGGGGTTGCGATGCCCTTTTGTGAAATGTTCCGGGAGCGCCCCTTCTTTGAAGCTTGGATTGTCCGTTGGGATCGTGCCGTCCTGAGCGATGCGAATGACCGCGCCAAAGCTTGTGCTCAGGTCTTGCGCGCGCTCTTTATATTTTGAGCCTTCGCCCGTTGTTGCGTAAAGCATGCCGTCGCCGCCAATTTGAAGCTTTCCCCCGAAATGCAGGCTCGTGTCTTTCAACGGCGATGCTTCATAGATCACCTCAAGGTTTTCTAATGTATCGCCGTTGAGAACCGCGCGTGCGATGCGCAGGGCGTTGGCGCGGCGTGTTCCGTGGGCGTATGAAAGAAATACAACGCTATTTTCAGAAAAATCCGGATGCGGCAGAATATCAAATAATCCGCCCTGTCCGGACGCCAATACAGGCGGAACACCTTTGATCGGCTCTGGCGTGAGCGCGCCGTTGGAAATCCGCCGGAGGCGCCCGGGGCGCTCGCTTACGAGAATGTCGCCATTCGGCAGGAAGGCGATACACCAGGGCGCCGTCAGGCCGTCAGCGATCGTTTCGATCGTGATCTCGGTGTTGCCGATCGGCGCCGGATCCGCGAGGTTTTTTTGGCGCCGCGCGTCGCCCGCGCCTTTCGCCCCCGGATCGACCGCGGAAATCGGGTCGGCGGCGAGCCCTTGGTGACTGGCCCCCAGTAAAAGGGCTGAGAGAAGAGCGGGGCGCAAAAGGCTTTTTTTCATGGGGTCAAGTCTCCGGTCCGGGGCGGGAATAGGGCGAGCGCAGTTTCTAATAGTCGTCTTTTGCGGCGAGGTCATCAAGCATCCGGCGCTGACCTCCCAGCACATTGGTCCAGTTTGGCTCTCCAATCGCACTGGCTCGACCAAGCCCGCCGCTCGCGTTCGCAACGAATGCACTTAGGTCCGTCCGGCCAAGGCGTCGGACGGCTCGTTGCTCTGGTCTAGCGCAAAGGGATGACGTACCTTCGTTTCATCGTTGGGTATTTGTCTTTGGGTCATAGAGGGGCGGCGGCGATGGCACTCGTTCAAACCGCAATCGCGTTCATTGTTGGCGTTGTTGTAACCGTTTTGGCGTCGGCGGGGTTCTACACACAGCAGATCGTCGCCGCGCAACAGGCGCTTGGCGTCTCCTATCCGAGCGAGATTGTCTTTCAATTGTTCCAGAACAATTTGGTTGGCCTGGCGGCGAATGGGCTCGGCGCCGTATTCGCCATTGCTTTGCTGATCGGTTTTGTCGTCGCCTTTGGCCTTAAGCGCGTATTGCGCCCCTTGGCGCCCATCGCCTACCCGGTGGCCGGTGCGGCGGCCGTGATTGGCGCAATTTTGTTGATCGAATATTGGTGGGCCGGCGGCGGCGCTGGTGTTTTCGGCGGCGCGAGGACGCCTGTCGGCCTCGCCCTGCAGGGTGTCGCTGGCGGCGTCGGCGGGGCTTTATTTGCGTTCCTCCGTCCGAAGCGGGGGTGAACACCGTTGGCGATGTTAAACGAGGCGCCAGACGGCGCGCCGGAGAGCGCGCAAGGCAAATCTATGGGCGGCGCGCTCGGTGAGGCGTCGGTAAGCGCAGGTGCGTCCGGTACTGATGATACTATAATGCTCCGCGTTCCCGGCGAGAAAGACGCGCCGACAAATACGGGCGCCGGCGATGTGGTCCATGCTGATAACGTTGATCCTCTTACGGAAGAACCTACTCTGACCGAGAGCATGGTCGCCTTCGTGGGCGACGCCTTACGCGATGTTGCGGCAAAAGAGCGTCTCGCAGGCCTCGTTGCGCTGGCGTCAGCGAGCGCCCTTGGCGCTATTGTCAGTTCGGTCGCTCATCCACCGGCTTGGTTGGCGTGCCTCGGTGTTGGCGCGCTTGCGGGCCTATTAGTGGTTATGCGCAGCCGTTTCGCCCCCGGGGAAGCGGGGCAAGCGGACGCCACGGTCGGCAGCGAAGCGCTCGGACCGTTGGCGGCGGTTTTGTCGGACCTTGAACGCGCAAAGGAAATTGCGCTCGCCTTGCCCGAGCCGATTTTTGTTCTTAATGCGGATGGTATTGTCATACTCGCGAACCCGGCGGCAGAAACCTTTATCGCCAACACTGAAATTGCCGGGCGACACTTCGCAACCGTGTTGCGCGCGCCCGACGTCTTTGACGAGGTTGAGGCGGTTTTCGCGGGCGCTCCGCCGCGGGCTGTCGATTTTGAAACCTTAGGGGATGTTGGGCGCTCGTGCCGGGCTTTTGTCGCCGCCCTTGGTCGAACCGACGACACCCGCGCGGCGCTCGTTTTTGTCCGCGATCTGACGCAACAAAGGCGTGTCGAACAAATGCGCGCCGACTTTATCGCATCGGCGAGCCACGAATTGCGCACACCGCTCGCCTCACTTGTCGGTTTCATCGAGACCTTGCGCGGCCATGCGCGCGACGATGAGGCGGCGCGGGATCGTTTCTTGCGGATTATGCAAGGCCAAGCCGAACGTATGCAGCGCTTGGTTGCTGACTTGATGTCGTTGTCCCGGATCGAACTCAACGAGCATATCCCACCCAACGAAACCGTGGACGTGGCGTTGCTCGCCCAGGAAGTGATCGATGGGTTCGCGCCAATCCTCGCGGAAACAGAAACCGTGATTGAATTTGAGGGGCGCCCTGATGAATCGCTCCTGGTCGCCGCTGACCGCGACGAGGTGATGCAAGCGATCCAGAATCTTGTCGACAACGCCATAAAATATGGCGGGGAGCCCGCTGTTGTAAAAATATCTGTCGGCCGCGGTGAAGCGCCAGCGCCGGTCGCCGCCCGTGGGCAAGCGCATAGGGTGGGGGATACCGCGGAGAACCTAGCGGCGCGCCTGTCCCTCCGCCTCGAAGATCTCGTCCACGTGAAGGTTCAGGATTTCGGACCCGGGATTGACAGAAGCGATTTGCCGAGGCTCACGGAACGGTTTTACCGGGTAAATGTTGAGCGCAGTCGCAAGCGCGGCGGCACCGGTCTCGGCCTCGCGATTGTCAAACACATCGTCAATCGACACCGGGGCGGTCTAGAGATTGCCAGCCAGATCGCCGTGGGGACAGCGTTCACGCTGTACTTTCCTGCCCGCTCGTAATCCCGTTAGGCAATTCCGCAGCAGCCACCACTATGCAAGCCAATTCGCCAATACGGTTAAGCCTCCGGCGATAGCCTTGAAAAAACCGAGAAAATTCCAACCCGCGGTGGCGTCGACCTATAATTTTGTCATAAACACAATTTATCGGGATTGGGTCCGGAAGGAGTACTGAACGACTAATGGCGATTGCGGTCAAAAATTCAGAAGGGTCAAGCGCGACGATCGACATTGAGCTGGCCCAAATGGCCGCCCATGTGGAGCGCCAGCTTGCCCTCGCGATTGAAGCCTTCGCCCGGAGAGATATTTCGGCTGCAGAGGGGATTATCGCCGCCGATGAGCGCATTGACCGCCAGCAGCAAACAATTGAGGAAAAGCTTGTTATTGAAATGGCGGCAAGCCGCTTGACGCCCGCGCGTGCGCGCGAAATTGCCATGCAGCTGAAAATGGTCGGCAAGCTCGAGCGTGTTGGGGACCTTGCGAAAAACGTCGCCAAGCGCACCCTTGTCGTCAGCCTGGAAGATTTCGCCCAACGGACAGCAGGCGGCGTCGCCAGTATGGGGCGCACAGCGTTGCGTCAATTCTCAACCGTCTTAAATGCGTACACGTCCAGCGACGCCGTCGCCGCGAAAGCGGTGTGGAGCGGCGATGACGACCTTGATGAGCTCTATAACTCCGTCTTTGGAGAAATCATGAGCGAGATGATGCTGCACCCGTCAAAGATGAATGTGGGCGCGCACTTGCTCTTTATAGCGAAAAACTTTGAGCGCGTCGGCGATCACGCAACGAGCATCGCGGAAGCGCTGCATTACGCTTTGACGGGCGTTCAGCTGACCACAAAGCGACCAAAGGGCGATGAAACGCCGACAACTGTTTTTGTTCATCCGCAAGGGGACGACAGCGGGTTTGCGGACCAGACTAAGAAATAGCAAGTTTTTTTATACTGGCTTAGAGGGGCGAGATATGGCGAACACACAAGTGCTGATCGTTGAAGACGAAGACTCAATAGCCACATTACTGGATTATAATCTGCGTAAGGAAGGCTTTAAAACCAACACTGCTGCTGACGGGGATGAAGCGCTTTTCAAGATTGAAGATACCCGCCCCGATCTTGTGGTGCTGGACTGGATGCTTCCGAACGTCTCCGGCATTGAAATCTGCAGGCGCATCCGATCGAAGCCAGAAACAAAAAACATCCCTGTGATCATGTTGACCGCACGGTCCGAAGAAGGTGACCGCATTCGCGGATTAGAGACGGGGGCTGATGATTATATGACGAAGCCCTTTTCAACGGATGAACTAATCGCGCGCATAAGGGCTGTTTTGCGTCGAATTAGACCAGGGCTGATGCAAGAAATCGCCCGCCATGGCGACATTAGCATCGACCGGACAGCCCACCGGGTTTGGCGCGGCGAAAAAGAGGTTCATCTCGGGCCGACCGAGTACCGCTTACTAGACCATCTGATCGAGCACCCGGGCCGGGTTTTTTCGCGCGAGCAGCTCCTGAATGCGGTTTGGGGGTCGGACGTTTTTGTGGAAGTGCGCACGGTGGACGTTCATATCGGCCGCCTGCGCAAAGCGCTGAACAAGGGACATTCCGACGACCCCATAAGAACAGTTCGGTCGGCCGGGTATTCTTTGGAAAAAGCTGCTTGAATTCCGAGCTTCTCACACGAAAAAAAAGCCTCGCTCTCACGCGGGGCTTTTTTTGTGTCAGCCAACGGCCCGTCTCGGCGCTTGCGCCGGCGGCGCCAACCTTTCGCGCGCTGGTTCTGCGGCTTCGCCACGCCGTTGCGTCGGTTGAAAGGCAAGCTGTGCGTGATAGGCGCAGTAGGATTTCCCGCTCGCGGTAGGCTCGCCGCAGAAATGAAAATCATCCGACGCCGGATCGCCGATTGGCCAACGGCACATGTTGCGTCGGAGCGAGGCGACTGTCGCGCGGTCGCTTTCAATGATTGTGACGGGCGCGGAGAATACCGGCTGTTCAACTGGCGGCTCCGATGCCTCAACTGCGCTCGTCTCTTCCTCCACCTCATAGGTGTCTTCCGGCGCGCCGTAGCTGCGACCGCGCTGCGGCGCCGATGGGGTCGCGCGCCCCGATAGGCCCAGGCGATGCACCTTGCCGATCACCGCATTCCGGGTGACGCCGCCCATTTTGTTTGCAATTTGGCTCGCCGATAGGCCCTCCGCCCAGAGTTTTTTCAGCTGTTCAACCCGTTCGTCGTCCCAAGCCATTTCCCGTGTGCTCCTTAATATGTCGCTGCCGAAATCACCGTTGTTTCGCCAGGCTCTGTGCACTCAATATCTAGACTCAATCTGGTAGGTACGCTCTCATTGCGCCCAGATATAGTAGCCGGGGAAAATCAAAATACAACATGGCGCCCCATTAAATTTTTTCACTTCTAGATATTGTATGTAGTTTTTTAAGGAATCGCCCCGCGGCGCGGGTTGACGCCAAAAGGGGGCGGCTTACACCGGTGATCGAAAGGACCCCGTAATGGATGGTGCATCAAATCCGAGCGCGGATCGCGACGGCGCTAACGTTCTGAGAGCCGCCGTTTCCGAGGCGCCCGGGCAAAGAAGCGCCATCCCAGCCTATGGCGCGCCGCCTATTGGGGCCGTGAATTGGCTTGGCATGCGCACGTTATATATGCGCGAGGTCAGGCGTTTCATTAAGGTCATCTTCCAGACCGTTTTAGCGCCCGTTATTTCGACCCTTCTGTTCTTGGTCGTCTTTCTAATCGCCTTCGGTCGGTCCGAGACGACCGTGAACGGCATTCCGTTTGCAGAGTTTTTGGCGCCTGGTCTGATCATGATGGCGGTCATCACCAACGCCTTCCAGAATTCCTCGTCGTCGCTGATCGTCGGCAAGGTCCAGGGGTCCATTGTTGACATGTTGATGCCGCCAATTTCCCCCGCGGAAACCGCGGTCGCGGTTGTCGCCGGCGCTGCAACGCGCGGCCTATTGGTTGGCTTTGTCACTGCCGTTACGATTGCGGCGTTTATGGCCGTGTACGGAACGCGATTGCCATTTGCAGATCCACTGGCCATTCTTTTCTTTTCTACTGGGGCGGCGACGCTCTTTGGCGCGATTGGCTTGCTCGCGGGTGTTTGGGCGGAGAAATTCGATCAGCTCGCAGCAATCACTAATTTTTTAATCACGCCACTGACTTTTTTATCAGGGACTTTTTACGCAATCAGCATGCTGCCTGAGCCGTTTTTTACGATAAGCCGTTTTAACCCGGTTTTCTATCTGATCGACGGCTTCCGTTACGGGTTCACAGGCGTTGCGGAGGCGCCAATTCTGATTGGGGCCGCCACCGTCCTTGCTCTGAATGTGTGCGTTGGTTTCGGCTGCCTCAGCCTTCTCCGGTCCGGCGCCAAGCTAAAGAGTTAGCTGAGGTCTCCATGCAAAGCTCGCGGCCGACAGCCGACCTTGGCGATAAAATCTTACCGTTCCAAATTGCGGAGACTGCGGTTCGCGGTCGGGTGATTAGGCTTGGGCCAGCGATTGACGAGATTTTGACGCGTCACCCGTTTGAAGCATCAGTAAAAATGTTAATCGGCGAAACGGCGGCCCTCGTCGCCATGATGGGCTCTTCGTTAAAGTTCGATGGCAGACTGATCTTTCAGGTGCAAGGCGACGGGCCGGTCCCGATGTTGGTGTCGGACTACGCCGCATCGGGAGCCTTGCGGGCGACCGCGAGCGTCGCAACCGACAGCGCGCTCGACGAAATCCCAGCGATTAAAGACCGCGCGCCCATGCGCGTGCTGATGGGAAACAAAGCCCACATTGTCGTCACCGTCGACCAGGGGCCGGATATGGAGCGCTACCAGGGCGTAACCCCGCTTGACGGCGCCACAATCGCCGAGGCGGCTGTGAGTTACTTCGACCAGTCGGAGCAAATTCCGACGGCGGTGAAATTGGGCGTTGGGCGGATTGCCGGTCTGGACGGTAAAGAAACCTGGCGCGCCGGCGGCATACTTGCGCAATTCGTACCGGGAGAGGGCGGCGGCCGCGAGCGCGGTGAGGCGATTTTGAAAGGTCCGGAGGAGCAGGAATTGTGGGACCGCGCGGCAGCGCTCCTTGAAACAACCCAGCTCGATGAATTGCTTGATCCGATGATCGCGAGCGAGACGTTGCTTTATCGTTTGTTCCATGAAGACGGCGTGCGCGTTTTCGATCCCCAGCCCGTGCGCGCCGAATGCCATTGCGGGGCCCACAAAATTGAGCCGGTGCTATCGCGTTACACGGCCGAAGACTTAGCGGATATGGCCGAAGACGGCGTCATCACGGTCACCTGTGAATTCTGCCGCACGGATTATCGCTTTGCGCCCGACGGCGCCTTACTCGCGGTTTAGACTGCGACGCTCAGGAAAGGCGCGATCACGGTGAAGAAAAAAGCATTTGAAAAAGCCTTGGAGCCGCTCGAGTTTGAGCTCGCAAAGCTGCAAGAGACGGTGCAGCGGAAATCCTTGAAGGTCGCCATCATCTTTGAAGGTCGCGACGCGGCGGGTAAAGGCGGCATGATCAAGACGATCATGCGCCGGATGAATGCGCGTATCTGGCGCGTCGTCGCCTTGCCGAAACCGTCCGACCGCGAACGGACGCAAGTTTATTTTCAGCGCTACGTCGCCCAACTGCCAGCGGGCGGTGAGATCGTTTTGTTCGATCGGTCCTGGTACAATCGCGCCGTTGTGGAGCCTGTCATGGGTTTTTGCACCGATGGTGAACACGAAGCGTTTATGCGCGATGTTACGACCTTTGAACGCATGCTCGTCGACAATGGCGTCTACTTGTTAAAATACTGGATCCATGTGTCGGCGAGCGAGCAGGAAGCGCGCTTCCAGGACCGTGCGCAGGACCCTCGCAAGCGCTGGAAATTGTCGCCCGTTGATTTGGAGGGCCGCCGTCGGTGGGCGGAATTTTCAATTTACCGGGATAAAATGTTGAAAGAGACCCATACGGAGTTTGCGCCGTGGCGAGTCATTGAAGGGGATGATAAAAGGCGCGCCCGACTGAATTGCATGCATTCAATATTAGACGCTTTGCCCTATGAGTTCAACGAAAGTGCGTTTGCACCGATCGCGTTGCCAGAGCGGCAGACGGCAGACGATGCGGGGTATGCGCCCTCCGGCATCGTTGAGAACTTACACATTAAAAATCATTACCAGGATTAAAAATATTTTATGGGTTCTGCGCGATGCTAAACTTCAAGAGTATAGAGGACGCTGACGTCCACACCCAACCCTTTCGCTTTCTGCAAGCGGCGGGCGCCGTTACGCAAGATCAGGCCGCTGACGTTAGAAAAGACTATCCCGGCATTAACCGCCCGGGCTTTTTTCCGCTCGCATCCCTGGACGCCCGTGGCGCCTTTGCTGAGCTCATAGAAGATCTGCAGTCTGATCGCCTAGCGGCCGTTCTAGGCCAGCATCTTGATCTGGATCTCGTTTCGAAGCCGCGGATGATCACCGTGCGTAAGCTTTCGCAAAAGAGCGATGGCCGGATCCATAACGATTCACAGTCAAAAATCTGTACGATGCTGATCTATCTCAACGAAAAATGGTCAAGCAGCGAAGGCGCTGTCCGAGCCTTAAACGGTGACGCCGATATGGACGATTTCGCGCTTGAGGTTGCACCGACGGCAGGAAACGTTTTTGCGTTTGCGCGCTCCGACAATAGTTGGCATGGCCACCCGCCGTTCGCGGGCGATCGTTATGTTGTGCAAACGACCTATCTAGTTTCCGACGAGGCGTTGCGCCGTAAGGAAAAGACCGGCGGCTGGCAGCAAATTCTTAAAAACGTCAATCCATTTGCAAAAAACGCTTAAGCGGGCGCGCCGCTTGGTCTTGGATCGACGTCACCCGTCGGTACGGGTCAAAAGCGCGTTCAAAGGCGTTTCGAGAACGACTTTATATCCGTGTTCTGAGATCATCGTCACAAGGGGCTTTTCTTGGGCGTCGTGGGACACTTCGGTCAGAATATGTTGTGGCATAATGTGATCGGGTGCTTCTGCAAAAAAAGTCGACAGTACCGGGGCTTCATGCCCTTCAATATCGATTTTCAGTATATCAATTTTTTGAAAATCCTGATGGTGATTTAGGATCTCGAGCAACGGTGCAGCCGCGACTGTCGTTTGCCCATCGGCGTCTACTTTGCTCATTCCACGGCTGGTTTTGTTCACCGTGAAACGAAGGGCGCCGCTCTGGTCGCTCGCTGCGAGCCCGATGATGCGTGTGTCGTCCGCAGCGTCCGAGGCTTCGAGATTGAATTCAAGGCGCGCGCGCATTTCAGGGTCAGGCTCAATCGCAATAACGGAAGGCTCCATCCCATGGGCTTTGCAGACACTCCGTAGAAAGAGCGTATAAAGACCCGCATTTGCCCCGACATCCACAATGCGGATTGTGTCCTGGTTTCGTGCGCTCATCTGCGCGATCAGGCCTGACAAGGCTGATCTTTCGGCCGGGTCCCAAAACTGGGGCGTTAGATAAACCCTCTTTTCACAGATGTTATCAAAAGGGTGCAGGCGCGCGCGTTGATCGCCAAAGACAGATACGTCATATCCACGCTTGGCGCGGCCCCCTGCGGGCCCGAGGAGCAACGACGCCAGTTTTCGCGATAGCGGCCGATCGGGGAGCTTTGCAGCAAGCGTTCGGACCAACTCTTGGAATGACGATGGTTTATATGCGCCAAAGGGCGGCTGTTTGCGTCTGGTCATTTTCGGGCGGCAATGCGCGCCTTGCGCACGCGTTCGTACATTTTTACGTCGCGCAGCCAGCGGCCAAGCCCGGACATGAGCGCAAAGGCGAACCCATAAACCCCGCCCCGTATCAGTCCGTTTAGGAAATATCTTTTTCCAAAGTAAAAAGGCAGACCAAAGAAAATCCTGACAATTAAAGACAGCTCACTCTTTAAGGGGGCCTCTCGGGCCCTCGTCGTGGAATTACGATTGATCTTATCCATTAAGTGGTCAGCGCCGGTGAAGGCGTAATGGATAATCGGAGAGTTTAATTGTCCGACGCTGACGCGGTCAGGAATATCAAACTGGTCCCACGCCTTGTGGTCTGGCGCGCGAACAACGAGGCGATTGTAGAGTTTGTGACGGGTGACGCCGCCAAAGCCGATCCAAGGCGCGCTAATTGGCGGGGCCATAGCCATCGGGGTGCGGTATATTTTGAATGCTGGCTCGCCGTCTTTAAAGAGCGATTTGATCTCGTCGGCGAGGTCGTCGGTAATAACCTCATCAGCATCAAGATCAAGCAACCAGTCGTGCGTGGCTGCCGCCTCGCCCAGTCGTTTTTGCGCGCCGTTGCCGAGCCAGTCATGTTTGATCACGCGGGCGCCGGCGGCCGTTGCGAGCGCTACTGTTTTATCGGTCGAGCCTGAATCGATAATGACGACTTCGCGCGCGACCTTGAGCGCAGCAATTACGACGCGCTCGATCAGGCGCTCTTCGTTCTTTGTGCGGATGTAAGCCGAAAGGGGCGGCTTGAGAGTTTGCTGCGGCGCTTGCGACATCATTCGTGTCGACCACATACTGCTATTCCGTGCAAGCAGACTCGCCAGAATGAAAAACGGCGACCCCTTGCAGGACCGCCGTCGCCGTGTTGATCTTGAATGCGCTTAGCTTAGGCCGTTGCTGCTTTCCGCCGGCGGCGCATGAAGCCCGCGCCTGCAAGCGCTGTTAAAAACAGCGGCGCTGCTGCTGGTATTGGAATGACGTTGAACGAAATATTGTCGATCCCAGCCGACCCTGTAACCGTGATGACGAGTTGATCGCCAACGCTATCCATACCCGTCAGGACGTCGAGGAAGGAGAAAAACCTGTTGTTGCCAACTGCGACAGTTGGGTTCGCCATAGCAAAATCGAATGAAGACACTGACATAGTGTCCCGGAAAATTTCAAAGCTTAGGTTCTGTGGCCCTGGTGCATTATCCCTGAAATCAACGCCGACAAAATCGGTAATTTCAACGAGACCGTTAAAATCGAACGTAAACGTGCCGCCGCGCGCATTGTCATCAGGCCCACCCGTCGCGTTCTCCTGAATGATCAACACGTTTCCGGAGCCAATGTTGCCAAGCGTCGGTTGGATGCTGACCGGGAACAATGGCGCTTCGAGGTCAGGATCAGCGGTGCCGTCAAGCGAGGTGTCAAAAATAACCGCCTCGCCAATTCCGCCAGTCGCACTGACAGAAACGCCATCAATGGAATTGACAACCTGCCCGTTAGACAGGCCTTCAAAAGTAATTGTTTTCATGGTTGACGCGTGCGCTGCACCGGCGAGTGCAAAGGCTGCGAATGCCGTCACGAAGATCGATCTCATCTTATTCCTCACGAATGAGTTACCGAGATTTAATAACACCGCATTGGGGGCCGAGTGTCTCCGTGTAATTTAAAGTTGCATTAACCAATAAGATGCGGCAGCGCCGGACAACGCCCGTAAGCCCCTCTAATAGTTAATAGAATTAAGGGTTGGTCGCTATTGTCGCGGTATCGAAATAATTTTGCATAGCAGCATCGCTAACGACGATCTCGCTTCTCGAGACGCCGTTGAGCCAAAAAAACATCATCTTTCATTGATTTCCAGCGCTTCGTTAAACCGGCGCCGCGCCTTAATTGCCGTTGCTGGGAAGTCGGCGAAGAGCCCATCGACGCCAGCTTGAAAGTAAGCCTCCAATTCCACATCGATCGCCGATCGGTCCGGCCGCGCGCCACTTGCGAGTGACGGGTCTTCGGCGTCTGTCTCGGCCTGGCTTGGTGAGTTGTCTGCGAAGGCGGCGTCAGCGTCATCGTCCCTGAAGGTCCAGGGATGGACGGCGAGGCCTAAGGCGTGGGCGTCGCGCACAAACGTCGTTGGCGCAGGGCCCGACGCCGTCTTGCCGAAGAGGAGCGTCTTTTGTGGGCCGACGGCGTCGGCAAAGCCGGCGATTTCTGCGAGGGGAATGTTTGGCTCGCCGTTCGGATACATGAACACAAGCTGGACGAGCGTAGCGTCCGTTTTGTCTTTCAGGCGCTTTAAGATTGGCGGTTCAAACGACTGTAAATAGACTTTGCCGGCGTCGTATTCAGAAATCGCGTCTAATAAAGGCGGGTCAAACGCGAGCCCAATTGCCTCAAAATATCCAGGGCTTTTGGTTTCAGGGTAGACCGCTATAGCGCGCCCGGTTTCTCTGGCCCTGTCCGTCGCGAGGTCTAAGATTTCAGCAAAGGTCGGGATGAAGAATTGGTCGTCGAATTCCTTAGAGCGGCCTTGGCGCGGCTGGCGCGCCTTTAGCGTTTTAATCTCGGCGAGCGTGAAATCTTCCACCCACCAGTCCACGCGGCCGTTGCCGTTCGGATCGGCGTCGGCCTTTTTGCGCTCAGCAAAAGCCGGCACATCGGCGACGTTTGTGGTGGTCGAAAGGTATCTGTCGTGGCGCGCAACGAGGACGCCGTCTTTCGTCAAAACGAGGTCCGGCTCGATCGCGTCGGCCCCTTGGTCGATTGCGAGATCATAGGCGGCAAGCGTGTGCTCTGGGCGGTCGCCGCTTGCGCCGCGGTGGGCAATGACGATTGGGCGCTCGCCATTTAGCGTCGGCCAAGGACCGTTTGTTTCGGTTTTTTCACCGGCGATTGATCTCGCGCTTGGGTCTCGCATGTTCCCCGCCTTTGGGTCTTGGCAGGCGCTAAGCACCGCTAAAAACGCCGCAATGATTGCCCCCTTGTCGGCGATTCTTCCACTGAAGCGGGTCGGCGTTTGAAAGCGTGTGGGCATGTGGGCGTCCTGCTCTTCCAAATCTTTTTGTGTCGCTAAGCCAAGCGCCGAGCACTTTTTAAGCGCATGTCTATTCGATGCCTATCAATAGCGCATCCCACCAGTCGTCCGTCGAACTTAGCGCATGTTCGCGCTTGTTTTTTCGCCAGCGCCATCGATCAATTCCGACGCTTTTTTCGTTCTTTCCGGATATTTATGAAAGTGGCCTGTATCCGCCATTAGGCTTGCGTCTTTCGCGAGGGCCGCTAACTCGTCCCTATGGCGATAAACGGAAACAAGCGCTCATTTTTAACGGCGGCGGCGCTCCTTGCGATAAAGGGCTACAAACTCAGCCTATCGCCATTGTTCTATTTTCTGGGCGCGCGCTGCCGTCATTTGCCCTCGTGCTCGGACTATGCGGCGCAAGCAATCCAGCAGCATGGGGCCTGGCGCGGCGGTTGGCTGGCGTTTTCGAGGCTCACGCGTTGCCACCCCTGGGGAAGTGCGGGATTTGATCCGCCACCGGAGCGATTAGCAGACAGCCCGTTTCGGCCCTGGGCCTATGGCGACTGGTCGTGGAAAGTCCGCAACGCCCAATCCGCTGACCAAACCAGCGGCCAAACAACTGGGCGACCAATTAGACAGCCGGGCAAACAGTGTTGCGAGCACCGGTGAAAGCGCCGCGGATTATCTTTGCAACGACGCGTGATCGGGACGGCTACCAGCCGAGCGACGCCCTTATTGCTGATGCGCTCAACGGGGCTGGCGCTCGTTGCGAGCCTGCCCCCTGGGATGGCCCATTTGCACCATTCGCCAAAGCCGATTGCGTTCTTGTGCGCTCGACTTGGGGTTATGCACGTCATGTGGGTGCGTTTCGCCACTGGCTGACCCTGCTGGAAGAAGCGCAGCGCCCGGTTTTAAACCCTGTCGCTTTGATGCGATGGAACCTGAGTAAACGCTATTTGCGAGAGCTCATTTTGAGGGGCGTACCGACGCCGCCAACCCGGTTTGTTGCGCCCAGCCCCTTAGATATCGGCAGCGCAATGGACGCCCTCGTCGTCGAAACGGCGATCGTGAAACCCGTATATAGCGCCTCTGCGCTTGGGCTTTCGATCGTAAACCGAGCGCATGACGGAGAGCTTCGCGACGCTGCGGAACGGCTCGGCGGCGCCGGTATCGTCCAGCCCGTGGTTGAGGAAATCAAACGTTCGGGCGAGACATCCCTTGTTTTTATTGATGGAGCCTTTAGTCACGCCGTGCTGAAACGGCCCGGGCACGGTGAATTTCGCGTCCAGTCAGAATTTGGCGGATCTGTTGGGGCTTATGATCCGTCGGAAGCGGCAGTCAGTATCGCAGCCAAGGTTGTCGCGATGGCGCCAGAGCGCCCTTTATATGCACGGGTGGATGCTATTCTCAACGAGGGTCGGTTCACGCTAATGGAAGTCGAGCTCATTGAGCCGGAGTTATTTTACACTGAAGCGCCAGCGGCGGTTGGTCGGTTTGCCGAGGCGCTTCTCAAGAGACTGAGACTGGGTTGACCATGGTCGATATTACGCTCCCTGACGGATCTGTTCGCGCCTTTGAGGGGGCGGTGACGGGGACGACCCTTGCGGAAAGTCTTTCTAAGTCACTGGCAAAGAAAGCGCTTGCGGTCAAAGTTGATGGGGAATTGATCGATTTGTTCGAGCCCATCGAGCATAATGCGCGCGTCGAGATCGTCACCCGGGACGACCCGGAGGGCCTCGAGCTCATCCGCCACGACGCAGCCCACCTCCTCGCCCAGGCCGTCCAGGACGTCTTTCCCGGAACGCAAGTCACCATCGGTCCCGTTATCGAAGATGGTTTCTATTACGATTTTGCGCGCGACGAGCCGTTCTCAAGTGACGATTTTGCGAAAATTGAAAAGCGCATGGCCGAACTGGTCGACGCCGATCTGCCTACACGCAAAGAGGTCTGGGCGCGCGACGACGCGATCGCCCATTTTAAAGACCTGGGCGAGACCTACAAAGCGGAGATCATCTCAGATCTTCCCGAGGCGGAGGAAATTCGTGTTTATCACCACGGGGACTGGCATGACTTGTGTCGCGGCCCGCATCTGCCGTCCACGAAGCATATTGGAAAAGCCTTTAAGCTGACGAAACTCGCCGGCGCCTATTGGCGCGGCGATAGCCGCAACCCAATGCTGCAACGGATTTATGGCACTGCATGGGCAAGCGAGAAGGACCTCAAGGCTTATTTGACCCGCCTTGAGGAAGCGGAAAAACGCGATCACCGCAAACTTGCCAAGGTGATGGACCTCTTTCACATGCAAGAGGAGGGGCCGGGCGCGGTGTTTTGGCATCCCAAGGGCTGGACAATGTTTCAGGCCTTGATCGCTTACATGCGCCGGCGCCAAGCCGCGGCGGGCTATGTGGAAATCAACACCCCAGATGTTCTCGATTACTCCCTGTGGGAAACATCAGGCCACGCCGCGAAGTTCGGTGAAAACATGTACTCGACCGTCACGCCCGACGAGCGCAAATATGCGCTTAAACCGATGAATTGCCCGGGTGGTCTTCAAGTCTACAATCAAGGATTGCGGTCTTACCGCGAGCTGCCGATGCGCGTTGCCGAGTTTGGCAAAGTGCACCGGTATGAGCCTTCCGGCGCGTTACATGGGTTAATGCGTGTACGCCACTTCACACAAGATGACGCCCATATTTATTGCACGCCTGAGCAGTTGCAAGATGAGTGTCTCACTGTCGTTGACCTCATTTTAGATATCTACAAGGAATTCGGCTTTGAAGATGTACGGATCAAATTCTCCGATCGACCAGAGGCGCGGATCGGCGATGATGCAGTTTGGGATAAGTCCGAGGCCGCGCTGAAAAATGCGCTGGAGGCGACCGGGCTGCCATATGGGGTGAACCCTGGCGAAGGCGCGTTCTATGGTCCGAAGCTGGAATTCGTTTTGCGCGACGCCATCGGGCGGGATTGGCAGTGCGGCACTCTTCAAGTTGATTTCACTTTACCGGAGCGTTTCGACGCGACCTATGTGGATGAGACCGGCGCGAAAGCGCGACCGGTCATGCTGCACCGAGCGCTTTTTGGGTCGCTTGAGCGTTTCACGGGCATTTTGATCGAACACTATGCCGGCGCGCTGCCCCTATGGCTTGCGCCCGTGCAGGTCGTTGTTGCAACGATCACTTCAGAATCAGAGCCCTACGCCAAAGAGCTTTTCGAGGAATTGACAAAAGCGGGCATAAGGGCGGAAATCGATCTGCGTAATGAGAAAATAAACTATAAAGTTCGCGAGCACTCGGTTGCAAAGGTCCCGGCGCTATTTGTGGTCGGCGCTAAAGAAGCGGATGAGGCAACAGTCTCAATCCGCCGTCTTGGGGATAAGAGGCAGAAAGTTGAGGCGCGCGGGGACGCGCTTGCGGCAATCGCCCAGGAGGCGACGCCGCCCGATTTACGTGGCGAGTAAGCAGACGTCGCCGCCTGGCGCGCTGGCCCTAACAGTCGAGCAGAAAGATGCCAGACGCATCGCCTACGGATGAAAATCAGGACCATCGATCAACGACAGCGATGAGATCGGTTTCGGCGGTTGTTGTCAGTTATTTCACAGGCCCTTTGCTTGGTCGCGCAATCGCGTCGTTGAAGCGGCAACCGGAAATCGATGAAATCATTTTGGTCGACAATGGCAATTGGCCCGGCGCGGTCGACGCGGCTGTCGCCGCAAGCCCCGACGGTGCGCCGGTTTTAGTAATCTCCGGACACGGAAATGTTGGATTTGCGACAGCCTGCAATCTCGGCGCTAAGCGAGCCAACGCTGAATTTTTGCTGTTTTTAAATCCGGACGCCGAAGCGCCCGCCGGCGCCGTTGCAGGTCTTATGGCTGCGGCGGATACAGTTCCGTCCCCGTTCTTGATCGGGCCGAAATTGCTCGACCCCGACGGTAGCGAGCAACAGGGCGGGCGCCGCGAAGTTTTGACGCCCTGGTCCGCATTTGTCGAAATCACCAAGTTGCACCGGCTTGCTCCTAACCATCCGTCCTTCAGGCGATTTAATCTGCATGAGGAGCCATGTCCGGGCAGCCTTTGCGAAACGCCAACGATCTCTGGCGCTTGTTTTTTTCTGCGTCGGGAGGATTATTTTTCCATTGGCGGGATGGACGAGCGTTATTTCCTCCATGTGGAGGATGTTGACTTTTGCCTACGTTTTAAGCGGGCGGGCGGTCAGGTCTACTACAATCCGCTGGTTGCTATACCGCACAACAAAAGCTCCAGCAGGGTAAGCGCCATACGTGTTGAACGGCGTAAGACGACGAGCATGATTTTGTATTTTAAAACCCATTTCCAAAGGGCTTACCCGCCGGGGTTTTTGTTCGTCCTCAATGGTCTCCTGTGGAGCGCCTTCGGCGTAAAAGCGATGCGACGCCTATTGTTCCGTGTGCGCCCATCACTTTTGTTTGGGTCGACCGCTTCGAGGGCGCGGCGTATTAACCGTCGGCATAAGGAGCGTTGAAGGCAACGCAACGCGCTCCGTATTTGATCGATTGGCGACAAGGCCAACGCCCACGCTCCGGGCCTATTCATCGATAAAATCGCGCACGTCGAAGAGATGTAGTCGGCGCTCACGGCCGCGTTTCAGATCTGCGACGATCACGCCCTGGGGATCGATTACGCGAAACCGATTGATCAATGGGTCGCCATTTTCAAAGGTTGTCACATATAGGATTCGGCCCTTTGTGTACGGATCGAGCGCCATAAAGGCCTCATAGTGGTGGTCGATAAGGTCGTTAGAATCCCAGGCGCGGAATTCTGTGTTGGCCCCGCGCGCATAATATAAAAGCCCGCCCAAGACTTCGCGGTCGTCGCCCAAAATGATGTCGTAGCCTTCGCTCGCTTTAATGATCGCCTCGCCTTGGGCTTCCCAGCCGCGGACACGCTTTATGGCGTTGGAAAACCCAGCCTTGTCGACCAGGCCAAAGTTTGAAACGGCAATGATTGCGCTAACGCCGACTGCAAAGTGAAGGCCGATGCTCGCCTTTAACCATTTTTGGCTTGCCGCGCGAACCGCCAAACCCGCCACCAGGATCGCCGCTGCAGGGTAGGCTACGGCGGCCCAGTTCGCGTGAGCGCGGGAGATAAAAGACTGTACACTAATGATTATGATCGGCGGCGCTGAAAAACAGAGTAAGAAAATATAGGCGTTAAAAGGCTTTGGAAATGAAGCGCTCGCGCCTTCCTCCGCATATTTTTTGTTCGCAAATTTTTCCTCTGCACTTTTTTCCGGCGCGCCCATCACTGTCGTTTGATCCATAGGGGCGCCGCCGGTTCGGATGGTTTGAACGGCCCCAAAAATAAAGAGTGCGAAACCGATCGGCCCAAAGACGCCAAATTGACCAATGATAAAATCGCCGAGTGCTGCTGGGTGAAACAGTGATCCGCCCCAATTCGCGTTTGCCGCGGTGTGGGAGACCGTTTGGAAGCCGTTATTGGCGTTCCAGACTAAGTTGGGCGCGATCAGAAAAAGCGCGACGATAGCCGCCGCGAAGAGTGCGCCTAGGGGTAGCCTCGCACGGGCGAAGACAAAGGCGAGGCCGAGGCAAAGCGGAAAGTAGATTGCCGCGTATTTGGCCAAAAAAGCGAAGCCGAGCGCACAGCCAAGGCCCGCAGCCAAGGCCCAAACCTTTAGCGCCGATTGTTGGCGGTCGAAGGTCCCGGAGCCCAGTTTTGTTTGTGGGCGGAGTGCCCCGGCCTGCATCAGCCTTGTTGTGAAGTATATCGCCGCCGTCCAGCAAGCGAGCAGCAAGGCGTCCGTGGTGATTAGCATCGACGACAAAAAAACCCCTGGCAACGTTAACCATATAGCGCCTGACCAGAACCCCGTTTTTTCATCAAATAAGCGACATCCAGTTGCGAAAATGAAAACCGCAGCGACGCTTTGGGCGATGGGTGAGATCAGGCGCACGGCCCACGGCGCGTCTCCGAATAAAGCCGTCGTCGCCGCAATCGCCCAAGCGATAAGGGGCGGCTTTGAGAAATAGCCGAAGGCCGGCGTTTGCGCCCAGTACCAATATTGAGTTTCATCCGGACCAAGATTGATGTCGCTGAAAAAAAGAGCGCCAATCCGAACGCCGGTAAGGAGCATCGTAATGACCAGAAATTTCTGTGTCAGGCTGGCGCCCGTCCATCCGGCGGCGCGCCTCCGCGTCTCTTGGCCGGTGGTCATTGGCGCCCCTGTTGTGTCGGCGAGTGCGGAACCGCGATCGGCTCAAAGACTTTTTGATCCGTCACTTGCGATTTCGCCCGGTAAAGCGTCAAGGTAACCCAGTCGCCTTTCGAATAGTTAAAGCCGCTGAGCTCTGCAATCGGGGTGAGCCAAAGGGCGTGATCACGCGCGGCGCTGAACGCATCGGGCGTCCATCTCCCTTCAACGATAAGCAAGCGGTTTTCCGGCGTCTCCGCCACATAGGCGAGGGCTTCCGGTCCTTCGCCTAAGAAAACGTCGGTGCCTAAGAGAAAAACAGCGGATGGCTCGTGGTAGCCGATCAACGCCGGCGCCGCCGCGCCATCGAGGCGCGGATGCAGGTCCAGCGTATCAAGGGTCGCTGAAAGCCGCTCAGACACGCGTAAGGCCGGCATTGTCGGCATCGAGACTTTTACGAGCGAAACCACAACGAGTGCAGACACGCCAATGGCGGTGAGCGCGCCGGCGACGCGTCGGTTTCGCCAAAATTCCCGGGTTGCGATCAACGCGCCAACGAGCGCCAGTCCAGCGCATAAAAACGCAACTGGAGAGAAATTGACGGCGGAGAGAATGGCTGCGCCGATATCATTTGTATCGCGATCAAATGACACTGCACCCTCGCGAAAGATAATTGGAAATGCTGCGACCAAGCCAGCGGCGACACCGCCGCTAAGGGCGAAGGCGGCGAGGCTCACGCGCGCAGAGGCGAGCCGACGCTTGGCCTCCGCGCCTATGCTTGCGCGCGCGGCGAGGATCGCAAGTGCTGGGTAAAGCGGCAGCGTGTAGTGCGGGAGCTTCGTCGCGGTTGCTTCCATCACGACCCATGTGGGGATCGCCCAAGCTAAAAGGGCAAAAGCTGTGCGCCCCCGGCGGCAGGCGACTGCATAGGCGAGCCCCGGAGCAAGCAACGCCGCTGCCGGCAGCAACATGACCCATACCAACAAAAAGTGATACCCAACTGGACCTGTATGCTGCTCCTGGGCGCTCTGAAGTTTTCCGGCGAGGTCGCGCCCAATCGCTTCTGTGAAAAACCGTCCCTCGGTTTCAAGACCGATGGCGATCGCCCAGGGTGCAATGGCCACCGCAAGAACGAGTACGCCAAGGATCGGTTTTAGACTTTTGAGCCATGATAGGCGACGACCGCGCGTTCGATCGCGGATCGCCATGACCGTAACCGTAAGCCCACTGATTAACGGGGCAATTGGGCCTTTCACAAAAACTCCGATAATCAAGCCGATCCAAAAAAGCATCGCCCAGAGGGTCTTCGCCTTAGTGTGCCCCACGTAGAGTAAGACAAGCGCGGTCTGGCTGATCGCAACGCTCGCTGTTAGCATGGCGTCAGTTTTGGCAAGGGTCGCCTGGCCGGCGAGGAGCGGCGACGCCGCCATGAACATGCCCGCGAGAAAACCGACAGCCGGTGAAAAAAGCGACGCGCCCAGAAAAAATGTTGTTAGAGCGGTGATGACGGCCGCGGCGGCCGACGGCGCGCGATAGGCGGCGATGTTTCGGTCTTCCACATCCGCGAGGAGAGCGGTTGAGGCTGCTTGAACCCAATGCAGGCCTGCCGGTTTTTTGTTCCGCTCACGGTCTTTGTATCGAATGACGACGTAGTCGCCTGTTTCAAGCATTTGTGTCGTTGCTTGTGCGAACCGCGCCTCGTCCCGGTCAATCACTGGCATTGACCTGTTGCCAGCAAACGAAACCATGATCGAAAAGGCCGTCAGCAGCACGCCGTAGGCAACGAAGGCGATCGCGTTTGAGCGAAGCCGGGGTTGCCGCGCTGTGCGGGGTGAGCGCTTTTGCGCGCCAGCGCCCGTTCTTGCCGGCGTTTGGTCCATCAGCTGGTTCATCTGACCGTCCATCGGCTCTGGCATTGCTTCAGAAACGATATCTCTCAGGCGACAGCGGCGGCGTTTGCCTCTTATGCCTTGATTTCAAAGCCGCATCGTGCATCACGCTTTCATAACCTTCTTTCACCGATCAGTGGCGGCGACCCGCACGAGGCTACCCGAGCTTTGGACCCAACCGAAATATCCGCACCCTTGTTTCGCTTCGCCGAACGCCACCCGAGTCCCGGGGCGCCAGCGCTAAGCGTTGTTGCGCCAATGTACAACGAAGAAGGGGGAGCGGCCGCCCTCGTGCAGGAAATCGACGGCGTTTTTCCGGGCGAAAACATCGAGATCATTATCGTAGATGATTGCTCCAGCGACCGCACGAGAGAGGCGCTGATTGAGGCGAAAAAAACGCTTCCCGCGCTGCGGGTTTTGCGCCACCAAAAAAACGCAGGCCAGAGCCGGGCCGTCCGCACAGGCGTTCTCGCCGCGCGCGCGCCGATAATTGCGACCCTCGACGGCGACGGCCAAAATGACCCCGCCGACATCGTCGCGCTCAGGCGCGCACTCACGCGCGAGGGCGCGCCGCCGCTCTTGGTGATGGTTGCGGGCGAGCGACAAAAACGCCAAGACACCGCCGCAAAAAAATACGCCTCCAGGATCGCAAACGCCGTGCGCTCGCGGGCCTTAAATGACGGCGCGGCGGACTCTGGCTGCGGCTTGAAGGTCTTCTATCGCGAGGCGTTTCTGCGGCTTCCCTATTTCGACCACATGCACCGCTATCTGCCGTCGCTCATGCGCCGGGAAGGTTTTGAGATCGAATTTGTGC
>JBCCTV010000016.1:0-24904 GCA_039197915.1 Pseudomonadota bacterium
CCTAACAGAAACAGATCTTCCGCAAGTTCGTGGGCGGTATATCTTCGGCGCTGACTTGTCCGCCGTCACGTGGTTTCGCGCTGGCGGCCCAGCTGATGTTCTCTATTCGCCTGCGGATAAAGACGATCTCAGCAATTTCTTGGCAAATTTGGACGCTGCAATCCCAGTTTTTGTGATGGGTGTTGGCTCCAATTTATTGGTGCGCGACGGCGGCGTCCGCGGAGTCGTGATCCGGCTCGGCCGAGCGTTCGGCGATATTGAAACGTCAGCCTCAACCGTAATCGCCGGGGCCGCCGCACTGGACGCCCAAGTTGCAAAACGCGCCGCTAGCGCGGGCGTTGCCGGCCTAGAATTCCTGCGCGGGGTCCCAGGCTCGATCGGCGGCGCCTTGCGGATGAATGCGGGCGCCTATGGCTCGGAAGTAAAAGACATCTTCGTCAGCGCAGAAGCGGTCGACCGTGCCGGTAAGTTCCGCGAGTTGCATGCCGACGACATGGGGTTTGCCTATCGCCATACGGCCGCGCCGAGCGATTTGATCTTCCTGAAAGCGACGTTTCAGGGCCGCCCCGGGGAGGCCGCGGAGATCGAGGGTCGCATGGCGGATATCATGGAGGCGCGCGAGAGCAGTCAGCCCATTAAAGAGCGCACCGGCGGATCAACCTTCGCAAATCCCGACCCAGTGCTTTCTGGCGGGCGCAAATCGTGGCAATTGATCGATGCTATTGGCGGGCGAGGGCGAGTTGTCGGAGACGCGCAGGTGTCTGAGCAACATTGTAACTTTCTGATCAATCGGGGGCAGGCCCAGGCCGCGGATATTGAGATGCTGGGTGAAAGTCTGCGTGAAGATGTTCGCCGGGAGACGGGCGTCGAGTTGCGTTGGGAGATTATGCGAATTGGCGAGGCGGCGCCATGAGTATGAAACATATTGCGGTCATCAAGGGTGGTTGGTCTGCGGAGCGAGAGGTTTCTCTCTCCTCCGGGGCCCAAGCGGCTTCAGCTTTAGAAGACGCCGGATATCGCGTTACAGAAATCGACGCCGACCCGTCGCTCGCGTCTGTGCTGGCGGACCTCAAGCCCGACGTGGTTTTTAACGCGCTTCACGGCCGTTGGGGTGAGGATGGGTGCATACAGGGTGTGCTTGAAATTATGGAGCTCCCCTACACCCATTCGGGCGTTCTTGCGTCATCCTTAGCGATGGATAAGCAGCGCGCAAAGTTTGTGCTGGACCATGCGGGCGTGCCGACCCCAAAGGGCGTAATTGTTCCGCTTAGGGACGCTTTAGATACGATGCCGGCCCCTTTCGTTGTTAAACCAAATAATGAAGGATCATCCGTAGGCGTTGTTGTTGTGCGCGAAGGCGACAATCGCGCCCGTGACGCGCTTCTTCAGCCCATCGGGGAGGCGGAAGAAGTTTTGGTCGAGAAATACATTGCTGGCCGTGAGCTTACGGCGGCGGTGCTCGGTGATCGGACGTTTTGTGTGACGGAAATTGTGTCGCGCAGTGATTTCTACGATTACGACTCCAAATATGCTGATGGCGGGTCCGAGCATGTGTTGCCGGCGGACATTCCCGATGCGATTACTGGGTTAGTGTTGGAGATGGCGCTGCGCGCCCATAACGCGCTTGGCTGTCGCGGTTTGTCCCGTGCTGACTTTCGCTACGATGAACGGCTCGGCGAGGAGGGGCTTTATTGCCTCGAAGTGAATACCCAACCGGGTCTGACGCCCACATCACTTGCGCCGGAACAGGCCGCCCATTGCGGTTTGTCCTTCCCTGAATTATGCGCCTGGCTGGTGGAGGACGCATCATGCCAGAGGTAAAAAAGAAGCGCGCCGCAGCAAAACGCAAACCTGCAAAAACGCCCGCGAAACGGTCAAAAAAACGGGATGATAATCGGAGTGCGCGCGACCGACTAACCGAGACCCTCGCGGCTGGGCAGCGGCTTGCAACCGCGGCGACGGCTGGGTCGGTCATCCTTGTTCTGACCGCGCTTATTATATTATGGGCGGGGGGATATGTCGGCGTTGTCGTTGAAAACATTGATCGGTCGGCGAAAGGCGCGCTGGTCGCCGTTGGGGCGGAAATCGAAAAAATTGATGTTCGCGGCGCCCGTGAAACGACGTTGGCGGAGGTTACGGACGCGGTTGGTCCCATACTCGGTGAGTCCTTATTGCACTTAAACCTCGATGCGGCGCGTGCGCGGATTGAAAATTTAGGTTGGGTGCGTTCCGCCGCCGTAACACGGCTCTGGCCCAATACTGTGAATGTTTCGATCCGCGAGCGCCGTCCGGCGGCAGTCTGGCAGTTGGCGGGGTCGTTATATTTGATCGACGAGGCGGGGGCTATCATCCGTGAAGTCTCGCTTTATGAGTACGCGCAATTGCCAATGATTGTTGGCGCTGGCGCCCCCGAGGCCGCGTCGACATTACTGGCGGCTTTACGGTCGACGCCGGTGGTGGGCGATCGCACCACAGCGCTCGTGCGTGTTGGTCGTCGGCGTTGGGATTTGCAGCTTAAAAATAAAGTTGAAGTGCGGTTGCCCGAGCGCGATGTCGAAGATGCTTTGGACGCCTTGTCGATCATGCATCGGGCCCACGGGACGCTTGACCGAGACCTCGAATACATTGACCTTCGCGACCCAACAAAGGTCGCCGTGTTTCCGTCTGCCGACGGATCTTAAATGGCTGAAACGTCAGGCCTAAGTGGTTCGCTGATCATCATTGAGCTGAAGTAACGTTGTCATGGCTATTTTGCCTTTTCGGCCATTATCAAATCCGGACAACATCATTGCCGCCATCGATATTGGCGCTTCAAAGACCGTATGCGTCATAGCAAAACGCGTCGCTTCAGGTGGGCATGACACCGAAGAAATTGACGTCGTTGGCTTTGGCCAGGTTGGCGTATCTGCGCGTGAAACGAGAGCCGACGCGAAGCGTGCTGCTGCAGGCGCAGTGGCGGCGGCTGTCGAGGCGGCTGAACGGATGGCGAAGATCCGTCTTCGGCGCGCAGTGGTCTCGATTAATGGCAAACGCCTGCGCTCAAAGCGCGTTGGCGTTGATTTAAATCTCGCGGGCGCTGCCGTTTCCACGGAAGACGTGGTCGATTGCTTGCATGCCGGCGCGAATTTTGCGCGTCGAAGCGGCGACGAGATCATCCACACGCTGCCGATCGGTTTCACTCTGGACGGCGAAAATGTCGGCGCCAATCCCTGTGGGCTCATTGGTGAAAAGTTGACCGCGCAAGTCGTTTGCCTTTCGGTGTCCGAGGGGCAGGCGGCAAATCTGCGAAATGTTCTTGAGGCGCACGACATTACGATCGATCGCTTAGTCGCCGGTCCCTATGCCGCGGCGAGCGCCGTTCTGTCTGAGGATGAAAAAGAACTCGGCGTCTTGATGATAGACATCGGGGCGCGCACCTCCGGTTTCGCAGTTTTTGAGGGCGGTGCGCTGATTAAGGCTGGCGGCGTTGGTGTTGGCGGTGAGCATGTTACGCGAGATCTGGCGCACGTATTTGGCTGTTCGGTCGCCCATGCTGAGCGCGTTAAAGCGCTGCATGGTTCGATGCTTTCATCGGATATGGATGAGCACCGACTAATCGATTTTCCGCAATTGAATGAAGCCGGAGAGAACCTTTCGGTTTCGCGCGGCGAAGTCACTTCCGTCATTACGCCCCGCATCGAAGAATTGTTTTCGCTGGTGCTTCGTGAGGCGATAAGCGACCAATCGGCGGGTTCAGGCGCTGCGGCTGGGTTGCGACGTGTTGTTCTCACCGGCGGCGGCAGTCAACTGGGCGGCATGTGTGAAGCGGCTGAGCGCATTTTCAGTATGCGCGCCAGGATCGGTCGCCCGCACGGATTACGCCATGCGCCGGAAGTTTCGGCAGCGCCCGGATTTTCCGCATGCATCGGCGCATTGGTTTCAACCTATCAAAAACGTCTGGACGAACCGCGCGAACAGGGTGATTTCCGAATAGTCAATGAAGCGAACGGAACGTCTGGCTTTATGTCCGGCGTCGCCCATTGGCTAAAAGTAAATTTTTAAGTCTGTGCGAAGTCTGGCGTTAACCTTTTGGTAATGGTTGTGAACGAACATTTAACCATAAAGAGCGCTGCTAACCCCAAGAGGGACCGGAGACAAGGATGCCACTCAATTTAAGCGTGCCGGAAATGTCGGAATTGAAACCGCGGATCACCGTCATTGGTGTCGGCGGCGCTGGCGGCAATGCCGTTAATAATATGATCGAAAGCGCGCTTGAGGGCGTTGATTTCGTTGTGGCGAACACGGATGCGCAAGCGCTTGGCCTGTCGAAGGCGGACAAACGGATCCAACTGGGCGCTGCTACGACCCAAGGTCTTGGCGCGGGCTCCGTACCCGATGTCGGTCGCGCGGCCGCCGAAGAGTCGATCGATGAGATCCTTGAGCAGGTCAACGGAAGCAACATGCTATTCGTCACCGCCGGGATGGGCGGGGGTACGGGCACAGGCGCCGCGCCGGTGATCGCCAGTGCTGCGAAAGAACGCAACATTCTGACCGTCGGCGTGGTGACAAAGCCGTTTCACTTTGAAGGCGCCCGGCGGATGAAAATCGCCATGGCGGGCATCGACGCGTTGCAGCAGCACGTCGACACATTGCTGATTATTCCGAACCAAAATTTGTTTTCGATTGCCAATGAAAGAACGACCTTCCACGAGGCGTTTGCTCTTGCTGATCAGGTCCTTCATTCCGGCGTTCGCGGCATTACCGACCTGATGGTGATGCCTGGACTGATCAATCTCGACTTTAACGATGTGCGCACCGTCATGAGTGAGATGGGCAAGGCAATGATGGGGACCGGCGAGGCGACTGGCGACAAACGCGCCATCGAAGCTGCCGAAGCGGCAATTTCTAATCCGTTGCTTGACGAGGTATCGATGAAGGGCGCGCGTGGCGTTCTGATCAATATCACGGGCTCGATGGATATGACCTTGTTCGAGGTCGATGAGGCCGCGAATCGGATTCGCGCAGAAGTTGATCCCGATGCGAATATTATCGTCGGTTCGACATTTAATCAGGATCTCGAGGGCAAGGTTCGTGTCTCGGTTGTTGCAACCGGGATTGATGCCGCTAAAGAAGGCCGCGCCGGTGAAGTGAAGTCCGCAGTGGCGGCGCCAGCGCCGCGCCGGGAAATCCCAGCGCCGGTTGCGGCGACACCTGAAGTCAATGTGGCTGCTGAAGCGGCAAACCCAGTGGCCGAAGTGCATGAGCGCATCAAGCGCATGCTGACGGAGACGGAACCGGGTGCGGTTCCCGGTGCAATCAGCGCAGAGGCGCAAGGTCGGGACGCGGTGCAGCGAAACCCTTTCCGGGATGTTCAAGGCGCTGGTAAAGGCTCAATTGGCGCCGCCGTTGATATGTTGAAGTCAATCGGTGTGCCGAAAAGGGACGAAAACGATACGCGGGCCCCTGAATCATCGCAGCCTGCGGCGACCGTCAAAGAGGATCTATTTGACGGTGATGATGACGCCGATCTCGAGATTCCATCATTTCTACGCAAAAAGCGCGTCAGCTAAATTAACTCATAGCGTGTTTCAAAAGCCGCGCTTTGCGCGGCTTTTTTTGCAATAAAAAGAAACAAAGGTTTAATTGGAGAAAATAAGGCGTCCTAGGCTAAGCTCTTGGCGGGGCAGAGTTTAGTACAGCGGCGCGGTTGAAGCGCCTGGGGGCCAACTTGGCTGAAGCGATCCAGACTACAATCAGTAAGCCAATCATATTTGAAGGCGTCGGCGTTCATTCCGGTGAACAAGCGCATTTAGTTATCAAGCCAGGCGAGGTTGGCTCGGGTATTGTTTTTCGTCGTGTCGATCTGATGTCGAAATCCCGACCTGAGGCCGAAATTGAGATTTATGCGAGCCCGCTTTCGGTCGCTGGGACCGAGCTCGGTACGCGCCTTGAAAATGCCGTGGGCGTTGCAATTGCCACCGTCGAGCACCTCATGGCTGCGTTTTCCCTGTGTGGGGTCACCAACGCTCTCGTAGACTGCTCCGGCCCGGAAGCGCCAATCCTTGATGGCAGCGCCAAGCCATTTCTAGATGCAATCATTAAGGCCGGCCTAACAAGTCAGGGCGAGCGAAGCATCGTTATTGCGCCAAAAAAAGAGGTCTCCGTGACCGACGGTGACCGCTCAATTGTTCTCACACCATCCGATCGCCGCTTAATTTCAGTGAGAATCGAGTTCCCGGATGAGGCAATCGGCGCTCAGACCGTCACGCTCGATTTGGATGCGCCTTTTGTCACCTCTCGGGTTGCGGCCGCCCGGACCTTTTGTCGATTGGAAGAGATCGAGCGTTTACGAGCGGCAGGCTTTTGCCTAGGCGGCGCCCTGGACAATGCAATTGTCGTCGACCGTGACCGCATCCTCAATGAGGGCGGCTTGCGGGATGAACAAGAATTTGCGTTGCACAAAGCGCTCGATTTGATCGGGGACCTTTATCTGCTAGGGGCGCCTTTAGTGGGCGAGATTAAGGCAACAAAGCCTGGTCACGATCTAAACACAAGGTTTGCCCGGGAGTTAGTGGCGCAACTCGTGGGCTCCACTGCTAAATCCAACGCGCAGAGCGCCGCGGCTCTTTGAAGATTGCCGCCTCGCCGATCGCGGTTTGACCCAGCCCCTGGCGCGCCGTAAATTCTAAACCTGTTAGTTGAGCGCATTAGCGCGGGAGTTGTTTGATGTCGCTGCCTGCGAGATCGGTATTTCCAACCTTTTTTCTATTGCCGCTCGTGATTGCACTGGCGGCCTGTTCCGGCGGGGCCAGCCGAAAGCAGGCTAAGTTTGAGTATATCGAACAACCGGTAGAGCAGCTTTATTTAAGAGCAACCGATAGGCTGGACCGCGGCCGCTATGACGAGGCGGTGCCGATTTTTGAAGAGGTTGAGCGTCAACACCCGTATTCCGACTGGGCGCGCCGCGCGATGCTCATGAAAGCTTTCGCACGGTACCAAACAAACGATTATGACGAAGCAATCGCCGCGCTAGACCAATTCATCGCGCTACATCAGGGCAACCAAGATACGCCGTATGCCTATTATTTGAAGGCAATGTCATTCTATGAGCGTATCCGTGACGTCGGTCGTGACCAAGACTTTACCAAAAACGCAGTGGCCGCATTAACCGATGTCATTAGACGTTATCCGCAATCGGAATATGCAAGGGACTCGCGGCTTAAGCTCGACCTTACATATGATCATTTGGCCGGAAAAGAGATGTATGTTGGTCGCTTCTACATGACCCAGAACAAACACATCGCGGCAATCAATCGATTTAAATACGTTATAAACAATTATCAGCGCACGACCCATGTGCCGGAGGCGCTGCACAGGTTGGTAGAAGCCTATTTGCAAATTGGCATCGAGACGGAAGCCCGCGCCGCAGCTGCAGTTCTGGCGTTTAATTATCCTGGCGACCGCTGGTACCAGGATACGTATTCACTGCTCAAGCGAAATGGAATGATTGAACGCTGGGCGGTTATTGACCCATCCTCAAAAGTGTTGCCGCGTCCGAAAAAGGAGAAGAAGGCCTCCGCTGATGGGGTTAGCGCTACGCCTGGCTCATCCGGTAATGCGCCGGACGACGTCGCAAGTAGTGACGAGGCCGCTCTTTAAACACCGCTTTAATAAGCGCGTTAAGCCTTTATGGGTGCTATTGGTAACGGCTCCGGATCAGTGTAACCGTATGCTGTGTGGTTTTATGATGCGCATAATCCCTGAATAACGAAACTTCGTTCGTTTGGGCGCCGGTAATGCTTACATCGATATATATACGCGACTTCGTTCTCATCGACGAAGTGTCGCTTTCACTCAAAGCCGGTTTAACCGCGCTCACTGGTGAAACGGGCGCCGGCAAGTCAATCCTACTGGATGCGCTTGGCGTCGGCGTCGGAGTGAAATCTGCGCGCGCTGCAATAAGGAAGGGCGCAAAGCAGGGTGTTGTCGCTCTGTCGTTTGAGCCGTCAACTGACCATGAAGCATGGAAGCTTCTTGAGGAAAACGGTATCCCTACGGAGGATGACCAGCTCTTCTTACGGCGCATTCAATTGGCGTCGGGCAAATCCCGCGCGTTCTTAAATGATCAGCCCGTGAGCTTGTCGCTTTTACGGTCTGTTGGTGAGACGTTATTGGAGGTTCACGGCCAACATGACGGTCGGAGTTTCTTAAGTGTTTCCGCCCACAGAGCGTTGCTCGATGAATATGGCGGTCTCCAAACGAAGGTTGAGGCAGTGACATCATGTTGGCGCGAATTAGTTGGCGCGCGTGATGCCCTTGTGAGTGCGGATGAAGACAATAAACGCACCGCAGGTGAAATTGATTATCTCGAGTTCACCTTGAATGAATTGTTGTCTCTAAATCCAGAAACGGGCGAGGAGGAGCGGCTTGCTAATCTCCGTGCAGATATGATTTCGGCGGAGAAAGTAGCGACTGAACTTTCCGCTGCGGCGCGTTTATTGGCAGGGGAGGGCGTCGAAGAAAACCTTTCGATTTGCGCCCGCCGCATCAGCAAGGCGGCAGGCTCGTTGACCTCTGAAAATGAGGCGCTCGAACGCGCTGCAACTGGTGTAGAGGCGGCGTTATCTGAGGTGCTAGAAGCGAAGGCGGCAATCGAGACAGCGGCGGCTGACCTCGAATTTGATCAGCAGGCGTTGGACCAGGCGGAAGAACGATTGTTCGCGCTACGCCGCGCTGCCCGGAAACACGGCGTCAGTGTTGACGACTTAGCAAAAATCATTTCTGAAACACAGGCGCGTCTGGCAGCTTTATCGTCGGCCGACGAAAAACGTGCAGCGCTGCAGGCGAAGGTCGAAAGTCTTGAAACGAACTATCGAGAATTAGCCGATAAGTTGTCCGAGGCTCGCCTCGGCGCCGCAAAGCAATTAGAGCGCGCAGTCGCAAAGGAGTTGGCGCCGTTAAAACTTGGCGCCGCCCAATTCTCGGTGTCATTGAATAAAATTGATGATGGCGGTCCAAACGGATTTGATCAGGTTGAATTTGTTGTTGCGACGAATCCCGGGGTGCCAGCCGGGCCATTAAGAAAAATTGCTTCTGGCGGTGAGTTATCCAGGTTCGTACTCGCCATGAAGGCGGCTCTTGCCGCTAAGGAAAGCCGTACGGTGATTATTTTTGACGAAGTCGATTCGGGCGTTGGCGGCGCCGTTGCGAACGCCGTTGGTGAACGGCTGCGGCGCTTGGCGAGCGACGCGCAAGTCTTGGTGGTTACCCATAGCCCACAAGTGGCCGCCCATAGCGACTGCCACTGGCGCGTAGAAAAACACCAACAAGCGCGCATAACAAAAACCAATGTTGTTCAACTCGGAGACAAAGAACGGGTCGAAGAGATTGCGCGGATGCTTTCTGGTGCGAAAGTCACGACGCAAGCGCGTGCAGCGGCAACGACCTTGCTTGAGAATTCGTGTTCCCCGGTGGCCGCCGATAAGCCCCGAAAAAAGAAACCTGTTCAAAGCGTGAAACCGCGAAGCTCAAAACGCCTGCAAAAGTCAGCCTGAAGCGTGATGCAATAAGCTCGAAACGTTGCGCCCTCCCTTTGCTTTTCGCGGCCAATTCGTGATGGGCAAAATCGCGATATGGTTTCTGCGCGATGCTGTAGGTTGAGGCGGTCTGCTCCGGGTTTTCTCCACGTATTGTTCTGAAACACACCGAACGGGGCAGCAATGGCGCTCGAAAAAAAAGCTGTAAAATCGTTATCCGCCGATGAGGCTGAGCGTGAGCTTGCTCGCTTGGCGACCCTGATCTCGGGCGCCGACACCGCCTATTATAACGACGATGCGCCCTTCCTCTCCGATGCGGAGTATGACGCGGCGAGGCGACGCAATGCGCTCATTGAGCGGAGGTTTCCCAAATTAAAGCGCGCCGACTCGCCTACTGACCGGGTCGGTGCGGCGCCAGCCATTGGGTTCGCGAAGGTCTCCCATGAAAAGCCGATGCTTTCCCTGGATAATGCGTTCAATGACGATGATGTTGTTGATTTTGTTTCTCGGGTAAAACGTTTTCTCGGTCTCGATGACGAGACCGCAATTGACTTCACTGCGGAGCCTAAAATTGACGGGCTGTCGCTCAGTATACGATATGAAAACGGTCTCCTTATTCGTGCGGCCACACGCGGCGACGGCGCCACCGGCGAAGATGTCACGGCGAATGTGCTTACAATTAATGGGTTACCGACGAAAATCGAAAACGCTCCGGCGGTCATGGAAGTACGCGGCGAAGTCTATATGGCGCCAAAGGACTTCGCAGAGCTCAATGAGTCTTTAGAAGCCGATGACGAGAAAACATTTGCCAATCCGCGAAACGCGGCAGCCGGCTCCTTACGCCAGCAAGACGCTGCTATTACCGCATCGAGGCCACTCAAGTTCTTCGCCTATAGCTGGGGGGAGTTGAGCGAAGCGCTTGGTGCAACTCAGCTTGAAAGCGTGAAGAAGCTAAAGACTTTTGGTTTTTCCACCAATCCCCTTACTGAAGAATTTAATAAGGTTGACGAACTCATCACCTATCACCGCGAGATCGAGCGGACCCGGTCGAGCCTTGATTATGACATTGACGGCATCGTCTATAAGGTTTCCCGCCTGGATTATCAGGAGCGGTTGGGTTTCGTTTCCCGCGCACCGCGTTGGGCTATCGCCCATAAATTCCCTGCGGAAAAAGCGACGACGCTGCTCGAGGCGATTGATATTCAGGTGGGGCGAACGGGAGCATTGACGCCCGTCGCGCGATTACAGCCTGTAACCGTAGGCGGCGTCGTTGTTTCAAACGCAACTCTTCATAATGCGGATGAAATTGAGCGGAAAGATATCCGGGTTGGTGATACGGTTGTGATCCAGCGGGCGGGGGACGTGATCCCGCAAGTTGTCGAAGTGTTGGTCGAAAAGAGGAAGAAGGGCGCGCGTAGGTTCAAGTTCCCTGACCGCTGCCCCGAATGTGGCAGTCATGCGGTGCACGAAGAAAATCCATCCACTGGTAAACGCGATGTGGTGCGTCGGTGCACGGGCGGTCTTATCTGTCCAGCGCAAGCCGTTGAACGGCTGAAGCATTTTGTTTCACGCGCTGCATTGGATATTGAGGGTCTTGGTACAAAGCAGATTGAAAGCTTTTTCCAGGATGGGATTGTTAAAGAACCGGCCGATATATTTACGTTACGTAACAGGTTATCAGACAATACGATAAATCTCTATACGTATAAAAAAGATAAAGATGGGCAAATTAAAACAGCCGATGGAAAGCCGGTTGCAACAAACCAGAAGTCGATCTCTAATTTACTGGGTGCGATTGATGATCGGCGCAGCCCGGCGCTGGACCGTTTTATCTATTCACTTGGCATACGCCATGTTGGCGAAACAAACGCCCGGCTTTTTGCGTTAGCCTATGGGACTTTTGACGCTTTTCTCGAAGGCGCGAGACGCGGCGCGGAAGGTGATCAGTCAGCGGTTGATCAGATGCTGGCAATAGACGGCATTGGAGAGCTCGTTGCGCGCGCCGTCTTTGACTTCTTTGCGGAGCATCACAATTTGGATGCGGTAAGTCGTTTGCTAACAGAGGTTACGCCGAAACAAGCGGAAAAATCACAGATCGAGACCGCAGTCTCAGGCCAAACGATCGTGTTTACGGGGAAGCTGTCCTTAATGACCCGAGACGAGGCCAAGGCCCAGGCATTGCGTCTTGGGGCCAAAGTCGCGGGATCAGTCTCAGCGAAAACAGACTTGCTCGTAGCTGGCCCGGGCGCCGGATCAAAACTGAAAAAGGCTGAGGAATTAAGCGTAAAGACGATTACCGAAGAAGAATGGGTAAGCCTTGTAGAAAGCAGCTAACACTTCCCAGTAGGGGCGAAGCGAGCGCCTAAATCGCTTCTGTTTGTTCCTCAAGCCAGATGGAAACGTCGTCAGGTAAATGAGGCGTTAGGGTTTCCCGCACACGCTGCTGATATTGATTGAGCCAGTCGCGTTCAGCTGCGTCCAAAAGAGCTTTATCAATAAGACTGCGGTCAATCGGCGCGAGTGTAAGCGTCTCGAATTCCAGCATGCTACGCTCTGCATCCGGAATATTAGCCGGTCTAACAAGCACAAGGTTTTCGATACGAATACCGTATGCGTCGGATTTATAGTATCCTGGCTCGTTTGAAATGATCATTCCGGGTTCTAATGCGACTGTGTTCGGCGCCTTTGCAATGCGCTGCGGGCCTTCATGCACGCCAAGGTAGCTGCCAACGCCGTGACCCGTGCCATGGTCATAGTCAAGGCCGATGTCCCAAAGTGGTCGCCGCGCAAGCGCATCGAGCTGGGCGCCGGTCGTCCCGGTCGGAAATTTTGCGGTCGCCAGGGAGATATGTCCTTTTAGAACGCGGGTAAACCTGTCCCGCATTTCAGCGCTTGGCGCCCCAATCGCGACGGTTCTTGTCACATCCGTTGTTCCATCCGGATACTGACCGCCAGAGTCGACGAGAAACAATTCCCCTGTTTGGAGCGAACGATTTGTTTTCGTCGTTACGCGGTAGTGAACAATTGCGCCATGGGGCCCCGACCCCGCGATCGTATCAAAACTGATATCGGTGAGATCACTGGACACACGCCGAAATTCCTCAAGTTTTTTCGTTGCAGCGATCTCATCGATTGTCTGTGTCGACGTTTCAGTGTCGAGCCAATGGAGAAAGCGTGTAAGTGCTATGCCGTCTTTCAGGTGGGCCGTACGCGCACCATTTTGCTCCGCATTGGTTTTTCGAGCTTTCGGAAATACGCAAGGGTCTGGCGCGGACACGATTGTGCCGCCCGCAGCTTCGACCAGGTAAAAAAAGTGGGCGGGGGCATTGTCCGGGTCTAAAAGCACGCGTCTTTTTTGGGCCCCAAGGCCTTTAATGTCGTTCTCGAATGTCTCTTCCGGGCGCAGCTTCGCAATTCCATCCAAGGCGTCTTCAATTTCACTGCTTAGCTTTTCTGGTGAAACATAGAGTGCGGCGTCGCCACTGCTATGAACGATCGCGCGACCAAGGGGAACAGGTGTACGCTGAACATCACCCCCACGGATATTAAAAAGCCACGCGACCGATGCGGGGGCTGATATTATCGCGGCGTCGGCGGATTGCCCGCGAAGCTCGTCCGCTATGGTCGATAGTTTTTCAGTTACAGTGAGGCCAGTGAGCTCCGCAGGATGGACAAATATAGCAGCGCTGGGTCGCGGCGGTTGGTCATCCCATGCAACGTCAACCGGGTTCTCAGGTGTTGGAACGAGTTTAAAGCCTGCGGCTTCGGCAGCTTTTTCAAATTTCTTCAGCGCAGAAATTGTATGGAGCTTTGGGTCAAAACCAATCCTGCCGCCGAGCGGAGCTGCCTCACGAAGCCATGCGTGGGGCGGTTCATCGATAATATCGTGGAAACTAAAAACGTCCGGGTCGACCTCGTCACGGGCTTGGATCGTGTATCGCCCGTCGATAAACAAGGCGGCTTTGTCGATCAGAACAACCGCAAGCCCAGCAGACCCTGTGAATCCGCTCACCCATTTTAAGCGATCAGCGTAGGCTGGCGTATATTCATTTAAATACTCATCGTCATGCGGAACAATAAATCCGTCTAGGTTTGTTTTTTGCAAAACCTGACGCAGCTTTTGACAGTGTTTTTTTCCAAACGATCGATCCGCAACCGGTGTAAATTCTTGGAACATAATGGAGCGCCTTAAAGCGAGACCTCGTGTTGAACCGATGCTCGCTCAGGTTTTAACAAACAGCAATACCGGCCAGGTCTCGTGGTCAAGCTGGTTTATGAGCCGAAATTGGTTTTTCGTGTAAGCGTCGATAACTGAAGGTGTCTGCTCGGTCATGACGCCAGCGAGTACAATCCGGCCATTTCGTTTTACGTGTTGCGCCATATCGGGCGCAAGCGCCGCCAAGGGCCCTGCCAAAATATTGGCAAAAACAAAGTCAAACGGCGCATGCGCAATAATGTCTGGATGATCGAAGCCATCCGCGTGGCAAACTTTCACATTTCCGGCGACGCCGTTTAGCGCAACATTAGTGTTGGCGATTTCGACTGACCGTTCGTCGATATCACTTGCGAGAACGGTTCGGCCCCACAATTTCGCAGCGGCAATTGCGAGCACCGCTGAACCGCACCCCAGATCAAAGATGTTTTTCGGCGCAAAGCCTGCAAATCGATCAAGCAGCGACAAGCACCCGAGCGTTGTGGGGTGGTGTCCGGTGCCAAAGGCTTCATTCGCGTCAATCCGTATCGGAACAATTTTTGCGTCGTCGACGACTTTATCGGCATCGTGAATACCAAAGATCCGAAAACGACCCGCTTCGACAACGCCGAGCCCACTGAGCGCATGCGCAACCCAATCTGTTTCGGGGAGTTCTTCCTTTTCCGAGACGACGGCTTCCCAGCCTGGAATAATCGCGGCCAGGGACTTGTTCAGTGTCGGTAGGTCAGGGCTCTCAGTTGCATATCCGTCCAAGGACCATTCGCCAGCGTCTTCGCTATTACCGGGGCCATTTAATCCAACCGCGTCGATTGCGTCGGAATATAGCTCACTTAAGAGTGCGCCGCCGCGTTCAAGGAGCGTTTCGTCGCCGCGCCACGTTACTTTCCAAACTGGGGTTTCCATTTTACTCGCTGCCCGCAGCCTTCAAGAATGTATCGATGACCTTCTTCGGGCCCGAATGGTCGAAATCGACGGTTAGCTTTTGGCCCTCAACGGCCGTGACGGCGCCGTAGCCAAATTTCTCGTGGAAAACGCGGTCGCCTAGGGAGAACTTTGCAATACCAGGTGCACTGACGGAAACGGTCGCCGCGCGCCCTTCGATCATTGGCGGCTCTGAGCGCGCACGCCCCGACGCGGCCCTTGCGCGTTGCCAACCCGGATTATCGTAATAGGCGTCTTCTTTCAGTTTAGCGCCGGTAAAACTTGACTGCGCGGCAAGGTCTGAGGCGCGGGCCCCATATAATCCGGGCTCTGACTCAACCTCAACGGACGCCTCTGGCAACTCATCAATAAAGCGCGATGGAATGGCGTTCTGCCATCGGCCATAGATCTGCCGATTTGCGGCGAACGAAATGCGGCAGCTTTCTTCCGCCCGCGTTATGCCAACATATGCGAGCCGGCGTTCTTCTTCGAGCGCAGCGGCGCCCTTCTCATCAAGCGAGCGTTGCGACGGGAACACGCCTTCCTCCCAGCCGGGAAGAAAGACGATCGGAAACTCTAAGCCCTTCGCTGCGTGTAGCGTCATCAGCCAAACCTGTCCGTCAGCAGAGGATTCATTGTGTTCTGAAACGAGGGATACGTGGTCCAAAAAAGCGCCGAGGGAGTCGAATTCCGAAACGGCTTGAACAACCTCTTTCAAATTATCGAGCTTCGAAGGAGCCTTAGGCGACTTCGACCGTTTCCAAAAATCAGTGTAGCCGGACTCCTCAAGGACAAGTTCGGTCAGGTCGCGCGGCGTTAACTCGTTGACTGCGGTTGTCCAGCGGTCAATCGCTTCAATAAATCGGCGTACGGCGCCGCGTCCAGCGCCTCGAAGGTCCTCCGTTTCTATCAGCTGTCGGCAGGCTGATATCCGACTTAGGCCTTTCGCTCGGGCAAAGCCATGGATCGCCTGCATCGTCTGTCCACCGAGCTTACGCGCAGGCTTGTTCGCGATGCGGTCAAAGGCGAGATCATCATCGTGACTGCGCAGCAAGCGCAGATAGGCCAGTGCATCGCGTGTTTCCTCACGCTCATAGAAGCGTGGTCCGCCAATGACCTGATAGGGTAGGCCCACGGTGTTGAAACGCTCTTCAAAGGCGCGCATTTGAAAAGACGCCCTAACGAGCACTGCAATTTTTGAAAGCGATTCCCCACGCGCTTGTGCAGTCTCAATATCATCGCTGACGAGGCGGGCCTCTTCCTCACCATCCCAAATACCGCGAACACGGACCTTTTCACCGTCATCCACGTCAGTCCACAGTGTTTTCCCTAATCGATCCTTATTGGCGGAAATCAACCCGGACGCCGCGGCTAAAATGTGGGGCGTGGAACGGTAATTCTGCTCAAGGCGGATGACATGGGCGCCCGGAAAGTCTTTCTCAAATCTCAGGATGTTTTCAACTTCAGCGCCCCGCCAACCATAAATCGATTGATCGTCGTCGCCCACGCAACAGATGTTTTTATGCTTCTGCGCTAAAAGGCGCAGCCACAAATATTGAGCAACGTTCGTATCCTGATATTCGTCAACCATCATAAATTGAAAACGGGATTGATACCCCGCGAGCACATCTGGCTCGGCCTTGAATATCGTTATGTTGTGGAGCAAGAGGTCGCCGAAGTCGACAGCGTTTAGCGTTGTCAAGCGTTCCTGGTACGCATGATAGAGCTTAATCGCGCGCCCATCCGCAAAGTGATAGGCTTCATCGGGCGGCACAGCTTCGGGCGAAAGTCCACGGTTTTTCCAGCCGTCAAGCATTGACGCGAACCCACGCCCCGTCCATCGCTTTTCGTCTAACCCGTCATCAATGATCACTTGTTTTGCGAGTCGGATCTGGTCATCCGTATCAAGAATTGTAAAACTCGACTTCAGACCGACAATTTCAGCATGTCGCCGTAAAATCTGATTGGCGATCGAGTGAAATGTGCCGAGCCACTGCATGCCTTCGACGGCGTCGCCAATGTTCTTGCCAACGCGGTCTTTCATTTCTCGCGCGGCCTTGTTGGTGAAAGTTACAGCGAGGATTTGCCACGGTTTTGCGGCGCCGGTGAAAAGAAGATGGGCAATCCGCGAGGTGAGAGCGCGCGTTTTTCCGGTCCCGGCGCCGGCCAGCATGAGCACCGGGCCGTCGATCGTTAAAACCGCTTGGCGCTGGGCCTCGTTCAACCCTGCAAGGTAGGCTGGCTCCGCGCCGGGGCCTGGGTTGCGCTGTGCGGCCATCCCGCCCATTGCGCGTTCAGAAATTGACTGTTTCGCTGCCATACGTACTCTTACGCCCTCCAGAACGATTCTGGAACATCGCTCATTTTCGCAATGGCGACAGTCCTTGCAAGGGGCAAAAAATGTTGGGCTGCGGCAAACAAAGCAAAAAACGGAGACTGAAATGCCTGGAAAATTTGAACTTTACAAAGATAACGCGGGCGAGTTCCGTTTTCGACTGAAGGCCGGCAATGGCGAAAATATTCTCGCAAGCGAGGGGTATAAAGCGAAAGCCAGTGCCGAAAACGGCATTGCGTCAGTGAAAAAGAACGCCGCTGACGAGGGTCGGTTTGAAATCAAAGAGCAGTCTAACGGCAAACCTTACTTTGTTTTGAAAGCGGGCAACCACGAAGTCATCGGCAAGTCGCAGGCGTACGAGTCAGAGGCGAGCTGCAAAAACGGCATTCAAAGCGTCATGAGCAATGCGCCCGACGCTGAGATTGACGATCAATCCGCATAGAAAATTTATTAAAAGATCACGAGCTTTAAGGCGCGGTTAGTATCTCCTCGCGCCTTAAGCTTCCTCTACAGCGACACAATGTTAAAACTCGGGCTACCCGTCCGGGGCGCAACCCTACAAATTGTAATCAGCTGCCTTCACTCGCGCCAGCGACAACCGCAGGTTCTCCGCAGCCGGAATCCAAATACGCAACATCATCGATTAAGAAGCGCACTGGTCTCGATCGACGATCCTTGCTGATAACTGAAACCTCTACGCGTGCTGCGGGCTCATCCGTGAAGTACGCCTGTAACATATGGCGCCACCGGAAGGTGTTTTTCGTCCAGCGCATCGGCGCTGTCATTTTTGTCAGTTTTGCGCCCGATGCTGAATATCCCTGCAGAGACGCCTCAAATAGCTCGTTTTCCTTGCCCCCGGTCGGCTGAATCGCTAACGCAACGGTGCAAGCGCCACCGTCAAACGAAATCGTCAGGGGCCTGCGGAAATCATCGCGAAACGCCGCCGCAAATTTTCCACTTGGCGCCCGAAGATAAGTACATTCCGAGTTGTACTGATAATAGCGCTGGCCTTCGCATACCTGTAGCCGAAGGCCGCTAGAAAAGGATACGCCCAGCGCATCGCGGAAGCGGGTCTCAACTTCCTTACCGTGATCTTTTAATTTGCTCTCAAAAGTGACCACGCGGTAGGGCGGGTCGAAGCGCGCATCTTCGTCGGCGCCAATTAACGGCGTCAGGAAAACGTTGGTGGCCGGATTGGTGTCGCCGTCTTTGTCGGAGCCTATGCCGTTCCGGCGTTTGGGCGCCGCTTCAATGCGAACGGGCGTTGGCGCGGTGTTCGTCGCCGCCGTCGCTGCTGGCGCGCGCGTTTCCTTATAGCCAGACGCGTTCTCCGTCTTCGATGAGTACCCTTCGCTCGAAAGACCGTCGAACACTTGCGCTTGGGCAGGTCCGGAACCGACCGCGCTTGCCAAAAATAACGCCGAGATACTGGCAACGATGTGTTGACGCGCCATCTGAAAATTCCCTTACCCACCCCAAATATTGGTTAACCTTACACCTTTGTCGCTGACCGTTAAAGGGCAACCGAAGAAACGGGCTACCCATCTGAATTTCCCTGTCTTTTTGGCTTTGTTCTTCGGCGTTGAGGGCTAGCGATCCGACTCTATCGGCATGCTCAGCCTGTCCTAATGCTCCCCTCGGCCTGCTCAGCAATCTCAGACCGCTCTCTCAGCGTCAGCTTAGAAGCGCGCCTAGTCCGCCTTCCGATCCATAGCTTGAGCGGCGGGAACTCTTCCGTCCTTGCCTTCGAATTCCTCTTGTTTGTTGCTTGTCGCGATCTTCCTTACCTTGGCGGCGTTGCCGATCAGGCCAGCTGGGCGCTCCTCGTCATCCGGCCCCTTAGGCATTGGGCATTTCAGTGAACTGCGCAATCAGGTCGCTGTATTCCTGCATCTCAGAAAGGATGCGGGCGTTTCACCCTCACATGGCCGCCGCCTGGAGACCAAGCAGCGATGACCGGCCTTTTTGCACAAATTGTCGCTGACGTTTCTCTGATGTTTTCTCTTCGTTTGTAGCGGCCCATTAAGTCTCCAGCTTGCTACTAAGAAGAGCGTAGACCAGCGCGCGGTCTGCAAACCCACGCGCAACAACGTCAATTTCAAACTGATGCGTTGCCAATTACGAAATGCCTTGTTTGACGCAAAACAGGCATGCTTGAAATCAGCAGAAAGCAATCAACCGCAAAGATCGACATCGCACCGGCGGCGGCCGGCTTTGCTCATTCGGAAAACCAGAATCAGCGCTTGATCAGGGTTCCATGCCGGTGCGCTCGCTGATATACCGCCCGCTCTGCGGCGCGCCGCAGGGCCTGTAGCTCAATTTGTTAGAGCTGGCGGCTCATAACCGCTAGGTTGGGGGTTCGAGTCCCTCCGGGCCCACCATTTTTGTTTGGTCGGCGCGAGACGGCTTTTCCCACTCATAGGACGGTGTCGGCGCCTCCCGGTTCCGGTTCGAGGATTTTCTTCTCGCCTCCACCATGCATCTCTAAGCGCTTGGAATTTATGACGTTACTGAAATTACACAGCCATTTTGCGGGATTGTAACGCCGAAGTACCACACATGGGCTGGGCGGCGGTGACCAGCGATCAATAGTTCTATCGACGCGGGGCGACATATTAAGTACGTCGTCGCGTCCACAAAACACCTTGTAGAAGTGGTCGGGCGGGTTACTGAGCAAGCTAAGTCTTGTATTGATTGCCGTTATTGGTGCCGCGCCCTGTGATAGTCGCGACTTTGCACCACTCTTGGGGGCCGCTGGAAATCCGTAGGATAGGCGATGGCGTCTGGTGACGATGGTTTTCGGGTTAGACTTTTGCAGTAGGCGCGTTCGAGCAGAAAAGATAAACCGAGCGGATAGTTAAGAATGAAATACGGAATACTCTCAGCCGTTATCGCTTATGAGCTTTTCACAATAGTTGCTGTCGCGATCTATTTAGCGCGGCGACACGCTTTAGAGGCGTTGGAAAAGGACTCTTTCACACACGCCGGCCACGGATTGTCCATGCCAGCGGTCGCCTTAACACTTGCGTTGACTGTGCTTGGCGCCGTTCACGTGATCGGCGTGTTTGAGATGACTTGGGGTCTTGGCGCCGGCGTTCTCTGGTTTAGTTTTGCAACTGTTATCTTGCTTTGCGTGGTATGTTTGGCGACGGGCCGTTGGGTGCGCCGTTTAGGGATTTCAACTGTCCCACAGCTGTTAGAGAGCGGCTACGGGCTCGAGACGAGTTTGACTGTCTCTTGCGTAATGATCGGCGTCATTTTTGGTGTCATTACATTAGAAGCTCAGGGCTTGGGCGTAATCCTGTACTCGATAACGGGCTGGCCGATCCCGATCGGCGCCGCCGTCGGCGCGGGCCTTGGCGTTCTTTATGTCGTTTTCGCGGGCATGAAAGAGATTAGCTGGCTTAACGTCATAAATGCTGTGGTGATGTACGCCGCCCTTATTCTCGCAGTGATTTTCGTTGGCCTGGCCTTGCCTGGCGACGGCTATAAGACCGTGGCGGAAGTGCATAGCAACGCCGGCAACGCACGTCTTTTAAATCCGCTTGGCGATGTTGCGATATTTTTCGCATTTGGATTGCCTATGATCATCGCAATCGTCTTTAGCCAATCGACCAGTCAAGTGTTGTTGCAGCCGGCAATGTCGGCGAAATCCAATAAGGCGCTTGTGCGCTCGATGTGGATTGCCGCGCCGGTCAACGGCATGTTTGCGGTGTTTGCAACAATCCTTGCATTGGCTGCGATGTCCGTGCCGGAGTTTGCGGAAGGCGGCCCGAAGGTGGCGACCACGGATATGTTGGTCGCGTTGCTTCCGCCGTGGCTCGCGGCCCTTTTGCTTGCTGCTTTTGTCGGCGTCATCCTTTCGACACTCGCGATGACGGCGCTGGCGTCGTCGACACTTTTTGCGACCGATATCTATAAACGCCTTTATAAGCCTGAAGCTTCTGAGGCAGAAGTCGTCCGCGCCACACGGATTATGATTGTGGTGCTGGGTGTCATCGCGTCAGGGCTCGCTGGGTTTATGCCGCCGATACTGGAAGGCGTGGCTTGGCTGTTAGCTTGGTTGACGCCCGTCTTCTGGGTCGTTGTCTTCGCCCTATTTTGGAAGCGAAATCAGACTGTCGCGATTTCAGCACTGATTGCGAGCTGGATAATGAACTCCGTATGGACCTTTACCCCGCTTTCAGAAGCTTTAGGGATGGCCGGCGTGCATAACGCGTACATTACGTTTTCGGTTGGGTTTACCTTTATGTTCGTTGGACTTTTGTGGCGCGGCGGATCACCTGGTTTGTTGACTAACCAGTCAAGTCACGACCCGGTCGCAGCGCCAGCAGCAGTTCGGTAAAACCCATTATGGTCTGGAGCATAATCCTAACGAGCCTAGCCGCCATTGTCGTGATCATGGGCGTAGGCTGGTTTTTTTATACGATGTTCGCCGGATCGGACGAGAAAGAGACAGACTGATGAGCGACGCGACTAAGGAAATGGTTTGGATGGGCGGTTGCGTGACGATCATGATCGCCTTCGGTGTGGTTGCTCTTGTCGGCTATTTCCGGATCAAGAAAGCTGAGCCAACCCCTAAAAGTGATTAAAGCGTCTTTGACTTACGATAATATTCTTTCGAGCTATTCACCCGACGCTGCTTACAACACAAAGCAGAGTTCTCGTCATTGTCGCTTGCTCCGGCTTCAGCCATATAATCCCTTGATGTTTTAAATCTTGATCTATTTAAAATCTGTACACAAACTTAATATATAAATCTGGATGCCATATGGTCTCTTTTGCGATACCACCAGGCGGTTTAAAAAACCGAATAGTTTGACTTTACCGGTCAGGTGAAACTCCAGGTAGAACGCTTAAGTTATCTCTGTAGAACTCTCAATTCTAGAGCAACTTCGCATCAATCCGAACCGCTTCGTTGCTCTAGGTTTTTGTTTTGTCGCGTTTTCTTGCGCCCAACCGGTCCCCACTTGGTCGGAAAACGCTCTAGGTCGCCATTCAGCCGAATAGTGAGCCCCTTTAGTGCTAGAGTTTATGCGCGCTGATGATCGCCTAGGTTCTTTCGAAAAACGTTTCGTACCACTCACTTTTGTCCGTGGAGGCGCCGAGGCCGCGTATCCGCACACGATGCATGCTCAGTGATAATTTAAATATCGATACTCCGAAGAGTTCGCGGATTTAGCGGTGGGTATGCAGAGCAATTTAAAAAACCATCAAGCGTGATTGTGCAGATATCGCTGCATCTAAGGTGACGACGTCGGACATGGGGCGATCAAATAGACGGCGTGCAGCCACTGCTGCAAAAATACAATAGCGGGGATTATTTCGCCGGTTGCGTATTGTGATTGCGTTCAGAGTATCGCTAAGCTGTTTAAAAGAATTGAACACCGCGTTTACACTGACCCAACGGCTGCGAATGGTTTGGGCGCGAATGCGACCACGATTGTCGTGTCGAAAGGGGCCGGGGCTATTGCGTGCGCGTCTGTCGGGTTGAACGCAATGGTAGTGGTTACGCTGCAGCGCCGTTTTGTTTCTGGGCGCAGTTCGACGGAAATATGCCCGGTTTTTTTGGGCAAGCTGGCGTCTACGCTTGGGGGAGGGAGTAATGGTGATGAGCAAGGTGTGTTGGGTTAGTCGGCGATAGACTGTTCGGGCTAACGAGGCTTAACGGCGGGTAAAGTGACCAAAACAGAGGAGAAGGTCTCATGAGAAGGGGTTTACTAAGATCGGCGTCAGGGTTCGCTTTGTCTGTGGTGGGCGCGCTCGGCGCGGCAGCGCAAGACGGAAGTGACGAGATCGTCGTCGAAGGAACGCGGTTCCAGAGTTCTCTTTCGAATCGTTTGGATGTTCCAAAAGAAGAGTTGGTCAGCACCATCGACGAACTCGATCAAGATGCGCTTCAAACGTTCAATTTTATCAACTTTCAAGAGTCGCTGACGACCCTCCCAAGCGTCACTTTTGCTGACTTCAACGCGGCCACGGGTGAAATTGATCTGTTTTTACGCGGTATTGCGGATCCCTCGTTCTTAATCAACAACCGCCTGATCCCGGACGTCACGCCATCAGGCGTTGGTTTTGGCGCTTCAAACCCTGATCAATCCTTCATTGAAACTTATGAAGTGCTAAAGGGGCCAGCGTCGATCATCTTCGGACCGGTTACGCCAGGCGGCGTGATTAACCAGGTGTATCGCTCGCCAAAGTCAGAGGACTTCGTAAATCTAGCGGTTACGGGCGACACGTTTGGGTCCTATCGCGTTGAAACCGATCTAAACTCCGGGGCGTTATTTGGCCAGGACTGGCTCCGTGGCCGGATGACTGTCGCCTATGAAGACGTTAAGTTCGCGCAACCGGAGGCGGAACGTCAGGTTCTGGCTATACGTCCAGTCATTGAAGCTGACATCACCGATAAGACAGCCCTGCAGCTTAGCTTCGCCTATAAAGAATCCGAGGGGATCAACACGTCACGGTTTCCGATATTCGAAGGCGGTATTATCCCAGAGCAATTCTCGCCGGATACATTCATTGGTGATCCAACTAGCGGTACCGTTTCAGAAAATATCTACACTGACGGTGAATTCGTTCACAATTTCTTGGACAACTTGAAGCTGACCTTGCGCGGTGCGTACGGGGATATTCGTACGGACGCTGATTATGCTTCGGGTTTTTACTCCTACGACTACGACGGCGACGGCGTCTATGGTATAACAATCGATATGGACAGCCCGTTTTACGGCATTGGTTATGCGGGCGCCTACCGAAACGCTGGACGCGGTGAAGTCTTCTACGGCGACGCACAGCTTGCGGGCTTTTTCGACTTATTCGGAAACCGCCAGGATGCGTTGATCGGGGTCACGCGTCAGTCGTTGAAAGTGGAAACATTCTTTGGTGGCGGTCTTGCCGGCCAATTAATTGATGTCAATGATCCGAGTACCTTCATCATCGGACCAATCGACTTTAACGCGGTTGACATTTTTGACCCAGCAAACCCGGATTTTGAAACGGTCTTTATCAAGAACGTCCTTACGTCGGTTTACGGCGAGGTCTATCTTCGTCCGACCGAATGGCTAACGATCCCAGTTGGTGTCCGCTATGACTCCGTCGAGCAAACGGGCGATCCCACTGGTGCGAACAGTGAGACATTCGACGATGTTACAGTGCGCACGGGTTTAAATGCCGAAGTGATCGATGGGATAAACTTATATTATAGCTACGCGCAGTCGTTCATCCCCAACACTGGTGTCGATCGTGATGGCAACACTCTTATACCGGAGACTGCCAATAACCACGAGATCGGTGTCAAGGCGACGATCATCGACGGCATGTATCTAACCGCCGCTGCGTACCGGCTCGAGCGTAACAACCTAGAAACGCTAGAGGGCGGGCAGTTACCGCCGGGCGAGGTTCGCTTTTCCGTTGCGGAAGGCCAGCAAACGATCAAAGGCTTCGAAATCAACCTCGCAGGCCAATTGACTGATCAGCTGTCCCTAAACTTCTCATACGGTTACGTGGATGCGGAAATCACGGAGCCCATAAACTTTAGGGTGGGACGCGTTGACCAAATCTCCGATCACACGTTGAGCCTCTATTCAACTTATAGGTTCGACGAAGGGGCGTTGTCTGGCTTCCGTGTGGGCGGCGGTATTCGTTTCATTAGCGACCGCTTAGCCCGCGCAGATAGCGTTGAAGGCTCGATTGATGATGACACCGGCGTTGTAACTCTGGCCGAAGCGACGTTTGAAGCTCCGGGTTACACCATCTTTGATCTGATCTTCGGATACGAACTCAATGATCGGTGGGATTTACAGCTCAATGTTCAGAACGTAACTAACGAAGAGTATTTCGTACAAGTTGGCTACGGAAGCACCTTTGGCGGCGGCTGGAAGTTTGGACAACCGGCTAACGCGTTGTTTACACTCAGAG
>JBCCTV010000017.1:0-24209 GCA_039197915.1 Pseudomonadota bacterium
CAGCGGCTTCATACCGCTGAAGCGGGGGTAATCCGCACCAAAATCTCAAGCGTAGCCAACGCAAGGGATAAAAACCGGTTAGCGACACCCGTCGCGCCGTAATCCGAAAGGTCGAAGCTATGAGCAACGCCTTAACTAAAGCCGCTGCACTGACGCCGGAAGGGTCTTTGTCGCGTTACTTATCCGAAATCCGCAAATTCCCAATGCTTGAAAAGCAAGAGGAATATATGCTCGCGCGCCGCTTCGCCGAGCACGAAGACCCGGAAGCGGCTGAGCAACTCGTAAACTCCCACCTGCGCCTCGTCGCCAAAATCGCCATGGGGTATCGCGGCTACGGCCTGCCGATCGGTGAAGTGATCTCAGAAGGCAATGTCGGCCTGATGCAGGCGGTCAAACGTTTTGACCCGGACAAAGGCTTCCGACTGGCGACTTACGCCATGTGGTGGATCAGGGCGTCTATCCAGGAATATATCCTGCGCTCCTGGTCGCTTGTTAAAATCGGCACAACTGCAGCTCAAAAGAAGCTTTTTTTCAATTTGCGTCGGATCAAAGGCCAAATCGACGCCGTTGACGAAGGTGATTTGCACCCAGAACAAGTGGAGCACATAGCGACCAAGCTTGGCGTCACCCATGACGACGTCATCTCGATGAACCGGCGGATGTCTGGCGGCGAAGCGTCTCTAAACGCGCCGATGGGCAAAGACGCCGAAGGCGGCGGCGAGTGGCAGGATTGGCTCGTTGATGACAACGCGGTCAATCCAGAGGCGCAGCTCGTTAAAGACGACGAGTATGACATGCGCATGGGACTGCTCGGTGAAGCGCTAAAGACCCTCAATGAGCGCGAACAGCATATCCTCACGGAACGTCGGCTTAAGGACAATCCGGCGACCCTTGAGGAATTGAGTAAAGTGTACAAGGTGAGCCGTGAGCGAGTGCGCCAGATTGAAGTTCGCGCTTTTGAAAAACTTCAAAAGACCATGAAGCGCATGGCCCGTGAAGCCGCCGAAAGCGGTGAGGCTCTGCCGGCGTCCTAAACGTAGACTTGCCGCTCCCAACTGGACCGTTTGCCGACCAATTGGGAGCCGGTTCGGGGCAAAAAAACGGGAAAAAGAAGAAGCTAAAGCATCGGCCAATTAATCTGAATCAATCCGATGCTTTAGAAAGGCGCGTCAAGCGCTTTGCATAAAAAAGCCATGAGGGGCTTTGTGTCTCGAAACGTGCCTTCCAACTCGTCGAGGAATGACCCTTTCCGCGTCGCGGATGGGGTCCCGTTGGCAATCGCGAAGAAGCTCTTGCGTTTGATATCCTCAATATAGGGATCATCATGCTCAAAGCCGCGCGGCGGGCGTGTCAACCCATCACCGGTAACGCCACCAAAACGCGCGACAAAAGCCTTTCCGGTGCTGGCTTTTTTCCAAGCGGCAGGGTCCTCCCGGATCGCCTCACGAATTTTTAAAAGTGCGGGGGGCGGCGGAACCCAAATGCCGCCGCCGAAAAACACTTCGTCGGTATCCAAATGGACGTAAAAGCCTGGCGCATGGGCGTCCTTTCCGCGGGCGTGGCGGAAATGGATAGCGCCAAAGGTTTTGTAAGGCGTTTTGTCTTTAGAAAAACGAACGTCGCGATAGATACGGAAAACCGAGCCGCCAACAAGGCGAGGATCAGCCGTAAAGTACTTCGATACCCGTTTGAGCCTCGGGGCCATCGCTACCACAAGCTCGACAAGCGGCTCCTGCACGCTTTGTTTAAAGCGCGGCTTATTCTCTTCAAACCACGCACGATTATTATTTTCTTTCAGCTCACTGAAAAAGTCGTAGTAGTCCTTGGGAAGACCGCTAAAAGCCATCGCCTAGGTCGAGCCTTTAAGGAGCTTTCGCCTGGCGTCGACAAGCTTTTTAGCGGTTCTGAGGTCAACGCCGCTTTGCTCGCGCAATAATTTCACCGCGGAAATTGTCTTGCCCTTCGCAACCAGGCGATCAACCTCTTCCTGCGTTGACGACGCCATGTCCGCATACGCGTTTGAGGTCGATTCATAGTCGGCGAGCGACGGGCCTTTTTCATCGGCCTCCCCGCGCCCGACCGCGCGCCCAAGCGAGAACGCGATGACCGCCACGCCGACCAATAAAACGGGCAGCGGTACGCTGAGGAGTTCTTCCATTTCAGACGTTCCTTATGCGCTACTTTGCGCGAAAGTATAACGCGTCAAGCCGCCAGCGCCAAAACATTCCGAACGGCAAGCCCCATCAAAATAAGGGTAGAAACGACAAACAACACAAAACGGATCATCACATTTCGCACAACAATTTGAACGAGCGAGTGGGCGATCCGCGCAGCCACGTAGGCCCATGCGAGCGCGATATTGATATCGTCAGTGTTCCCATAGAGGTGGGTCCAAAACGCGAGCGCGTAAAACAGCGTCGGTTGCTCATGCAGGTGATTGTAATTGTCTGCGACCGTGCGAACGTTTGACGGTAACCCGCTCAATGAACCCGGGTGTAACGCATCCTGCGGATCGATACTGGCCTTTTGCATGGCCGGAATGCGCGTCGCATACATCCATACCCAGATGATGAGTGTCCAGACGATCAAATGTAAAATGGGGGGCAGCATGAGCCAGTCTCCTAATTCTTGTCTTCAAGACGACGCGTGAGCTCACGGACTAATAGCGTCTGGTAATAGTCGCTCGCTTCTTCGCCTGCGCGATCCAAAAAGCCACGCATCTCCGCTTCGTGAACGATCGGATAGGCGCTGCAGGCTTCAAATTCCCCTGCGAGCGCATAATGGGGAAACCCGACAAGGCCCGCATAGCGCCCCGCCCGCGCTGAGCGCAGGATCAACTCGCCCCCATAACAAGGATCTTTTCCTCGACCGTCCCAGTTTTCGACGCGTATATATCCGTAAACAAACAAAGATTGAGGGTATCCGGCTTTCAGTGCGCGGTCGCGGTAAAGATCCCCTTCACGATGCCGTCCAGAATAGCCGTAAACGCGGGCGAGTTGATAATTCAAGCGTGGGTTGCCAGGGTCACTGGCGACGGCTCGTTCACAGGCCTCAAGCGCCCGCGGAAGGTCCATTTCTGGGTTTAACAGACCGCCCGAGACGCGCTCGGGATCGTTCGGGTGCGCCGCCAGCCGGTCGCAGTCGGTGACTGTGCGGCTCCAATCGTCGCGGCTATAAGTCATAATGTCCGCAAACGGATCCGCCGGAGCGCTTGACGCTAAAGCAGCGCCTATAGCGGCGTCCGCAGCGTTATCAAGCGTTGCACACGCCGAAAGGCAAACGCTGACCAAGACCAACGCCCACGGATATTTTCGTTTTGGAGCGCGAAACACCATCAGCAGAAAGAGCGCTGCTAGGCGGCGTTCGAAAACTTTTTAAATTCAAGTCGCGAGATCGACCGGCAGTGGACTTCGTCTGGGCCGTCCGCAAGGCGCAGCGTTCGCAAGCTCGCATAGGCGCGCGCCAGGCCAAAATCGCTGGTGACGCCGCCTCCGCCATGGGCTTGGATTGCGTCGTCGAGAACCTTTAGCGCCACACGCGGCGCCGCGACTTTAATCATCGCGATTTCACCCTGAGCCGCTTTGTTGCCGACAGTATCCATCATCCAAGCGGCCTTTAACGTCAGCAAGCGCGTCATTTCAATATCGATGCGCGCTTCAGCAACCCGCTGCTCCCAGATCGAGTGCTTGTAGATTGGCTTACCGAAGGCTTCACGGGTGAGGAGGCGCTTCACCATTTTTTCAAGCGCGACTTCCGACGCGCCAATTGTGCGCATGCAGTGGTGAATGCGCCCTGGCCCAAGGCGGCCTTGCGCAATTTCAAAGCCGCGGCCCTCGCCTAGAATAATATTTTCCTTCGGCACACGTACATTATCCAGAAGCACTTCCATGTGTCCGTGGGGCGCGTCGTCATAGCCAAAAACCGGCAGGTGGCGTTCGATCTTCACGCCTTCTGCGTCTGCCGGAACGAGGATCATTGATTGTTGCTTATGGCGCTCGGCTGATTTGTCCGTTTTGCCCATAACGATAAAGATTTTGCACCGCGGGTCGCCGGCTCCGGACGACCACCATTTTCGGCCGTTGACCACATAGTGGTCGCCGTCAGCAATAATATCAGTTTCAATGTTGGTGGCGTCAGACGACGCCACGGCGGGCTCCGTCATCAAAAATGCTGAACGTATGGCCCCGTCCAGCAAAGGCTGAAGCCACTGTTCTTGCTGCTCCGGCGATCCGTACCGGGATAACACTTCCATATTGCCCGTATCCGGCGCCGCACAATTGAAAACCTCAGGCGCGATATGGCACCGCCCGGTGATTTCGGCGAGTGGCGCATAATCCGCGTTCGATAAACCGGGACCAAACTTCGGATCCGGATGAAACATGTTCCAGAGCCCTTCGGCTTTGGCTTTGTCTTTGAGCTCTTCAATTATCGCTGGAATCTTCCAACGGTTCTCCGGCCCGAACGCTTGGTGCTGCTGCTCGTAGATTTCCTCGCCTTCGTAGACATATCTGTCCATAAAATCGGTGACGCGGCGCATATAATCCTTGCACCGATCTGAATATGCGAAGTCCATGGGTTGCTCCCGAGCCATTACCGTTACGGGTCACACGATAAGGATGGGGTGGTCGGGAGCAAGGTCGAAAGGCAGCGTCCCAGCGCCGCTCCGAGGCAGTCATTGATGCCGCTGCCCGGCCGAGCGCGCTCTTGATGGGCTTCACACCCCGTCGCGGGTATAGGATAGCGGCACGCCGTCTGCTGAGATGTCTACTTCAACCCTGACGCCCTCGTGGAAGCCCTCAAACTCATAAACATGGTGCCCGTCCGGGTGGCGCGAGAATTCAATCCGCCTCGGCTTAAAGCCCGGCGCAAAGAGGTCCAGCGCCTCGCGCACACTCTCTGGCGTTTCAGCCCAACGGATATCGCGTTCAACTTCTTGCAGGCTGCCGTCTTCTGTAATGTCGATCTCGAAAAAAGAGCCGTCGCCGCGTTCGGCGATGAATTCGTAAATGTTTTGGCCATCCTCTAATTCACGGGCGACGCTCGCAAGCTTCGCCCCGTTGGCGGCGGCGACTGCGGCGGCTTTAACGGCTTCTGGCACGTCCCGGAAGGAAATGGGATCGCCAGCCGCATGGCTGTGGCTCGCGGCGCAAAAGAAAATCGTGAAGCAGGCTGAAGAGAAACGGTTCATTTTTATTTTTCCTTTCCGTCTCGAAGCAGGTGCGCTTCTTTAGCGCGCGAAAAGGAAACAAAGCGTAAGAACGCCTAAGTCGTTTCGCACCCAAACAACTAGTCAGATGAGGCGCGCTGTCGCGATCGGCGGGCGGCGAAAAAGGCTTTCAAGCGTGCGCTCGATTCCTCTGCGAAAGGACCTTGCGACACCGCAGGACGCCAGTGGCATGTCGGCTGATCAAAGTATCGCGGCCCATGCCAAACGGCGCCGCCCTTGGGGTCTGAGGCGGCAATTACAAGTCGGGCAATGCGCGCGTGTGAGATGGCGCCGGCGCACATCGCGCAGGGCTCAAGGGTCACATAGAGGGTTGCCCCAACCAGGCGGTAGTTGCCCATGGCCTGACCGGCGGCCCGCAACGCATTGATCTCTGCATGGGCCGTCGGATCGTTTGATTGAATAGGGGAGTTACCGGCCACCGCAGCAACTGCGCCCTCACCGTCGACCAGGACCGCACCGACCGGCGTTTCACCTTGGGCTGAGGCCGCGTCCGCCGCCTCAAGGGCTAAACTCATAAAACGCCGGTCGTCGTCAGGATTAACCGCCATCCGCGGATAATAGCGCGCTCACGGTTTGCGGGCGAGACAAAAACAAGTAACGCCGGCGAGGCGATTGAACGGGAACAATAGCCGACGTTCGACCTCATGGACTGCAACGAGCGCTGTATTTAACCACTGGGGGGCAGACTTAAGCGACGTCTGCGGGGCGTTGCGGTTCAATAGGCGGTCGGCGATCCGCATCGCCGCGACCGCTGGGAATAAGACGCCGTAAAAGTAGCGCGTTTGGATGACCTCTAGCCCGGCCCCTCGGACCGTTTCGGCAAGCTGATTGCTCGTATACCGGCGCCGATGCTCAAGAAAAACATCGTGCCCTGACCAAAGAAATTGGAAAGCCGGCACGGAAATCAAAAACTCAGCGCCGGGCGGCACTTTCTTCACGTAATCGGCAATCAAGCCATTATCATCATCCACGTGCTCAATCACGTCGAGCATGGTGACGAGGTCTACCTGCGTTTCGCCGACTTCACGTTTGAACGCAATCGGCCGCGTCGGGTCAGGAAGCAAATGGTCATCTCGGTAATTCGGGTCGACGCAGACCGCAGACCTCACGGCGCCCTCGTCGATTAACATGCGCGCAAAGACGCCAGACCCCGCGCCCACATCCAGCATTGCAGCAGCGTTTGAATTTCGAAGAAGGCTACGGATGGCGCGCGCTTTGGCAATGTAGTACCAGTGGCTTTCAGGGTTCCCGCCGATCGCCTCTTCTTCCTTCAGGTCCATTACGTGCGTCCCTTTAGCTGAATTGCTGCGATACCTATCACCCCGCCCCATAGAACGCGCTTAAATGAACATTACGTATCCGGAGTCCTCCGTGTCGAACGCGAAAAAGCCGAAACGCCCTGCATCACCGAACGCCAGCGACCACGGGCTAAACGCTGAAAGCGCCGACGGCGAGCGCATCGCAAAAGTGCTCGCGCGCGCGGGCGTCGCCTCCCGGCGTGAGGCCGAACGCCTGATCGAGCAGGGCATCGTTACAGTGGACGGCGTCACCCTGGAAACGCCAGCGGTGAAAGTGCGCCCAGGCCAAGACATTCGGGTCGACGGAACCCGCATTGGCGAGCCGGCGCCAGCGCGACTTTGGCGATTTCATAAACCGGCTGGCCTTGTCACGACACATAACGATCCCCAGGGTCGCCCAACGGTTTTTGACGCCGTCGCCGACAGGCTCCCCCGGGTGATTTCCGTCGGACGACTTGATCTGACGACCGAGGGCCTCTTGCTCATGACCAATGACGGCGGCTTGGCGCGCGCGCTCGAAGCGCCGTCGTCCGGCTGGACGCGACGCTACCGGGTGCGCGCTTACGGGCGAACAAGCGAGAAGGCCCTGCACGGACTTCGCGACGGCTTGACCGTTGAAGGCGTAACCTATGGACCGATCCGTGCGGAGATCGACAGCGTCCAGGGCGGCAACACTTGGCTGAAGATCGCAATTAACGAAGGCAAAAACCGTGAGGTGCGCGCAATCTGCCGGAGCCTGGGCCTCACGGTAAATAGGCTTATTCGTGTGTCGTTTGGACCGTTTCAACTCGGGCGCCTCGGCAAGAATGAGCTTGAGGAGATCCCCCGAAAACAACTTCGCGAACAGCTCGGCGCAAAGCTCTGCACAACGCTCGGCATTAATTGAGATCCGAATGCGAATCATCGGGGGAAAGTTTAAAGGCGCGCGCATTAACGCTCCGAAAGGTCGGGTTGCCCGGCCGACCGCCGATCGCACCCGGGAGTCGCTTTTCAATATCCTGGCGAACTACGCCTCGCAGCCGCTGGATGGCGCTAAGGTCGTCGACCTCTTTGCGGGAAGTGGCGCGCTTGGCCTTGAAGCGCTTTCGCGCGGCGCTTCTTACGCGCTTTTCGTGGAGACGGACGCAGGCGCCCGGGGCGCCATTCGCGAAAACATCGAGGCGCTCGGTGTTTTCGGGGCAACGCGCATCCACCGCCGATCCGCTGAAAAGCTCGGGACCCTTTCAGCGTCAGCGGGCGGGCCCTTTAACATCGCCTTCCTGGATCCGCCTTACGGCAAAGGCCTTGCGGAAAAAGCGCTGGAGAGCTTGCAGCAAGGCGGCTGGCTGCACGACCAGGCCTTAGTCATCGTCGAACAGGGCGCGCAGGAGGAGCCGGTAGCCCTCGAAGGCCTTGAGAGGCTTGACCGTCGAGACTACGGCGCTGGGCAGATTACGTTTTTTTCTCATATCGCCGCCCCAACAACAGGTTAGGCGTTGGCTGAGGGCGAGCGTTGACTGAACCGCTGCAAGCGCGCACTCAAGCAATCAAGAAAATTTAAACGGGGACGGACTATGTTTATACGCATATGCGCGGTTGTCATCGCGGCGATCGTAGGCTTTCCACATGAGGCGGCTGCGCAAGCGGCGCCTGCATCGATCACAACGAAAGCTATCGACAAAAAGCGGTTAGCGCGCATTGACGATGTCCTGCAGGCAGAGGTTGACGCGGGCGTTCGGGCTGGCTTCGCCGCAGCCGTCATCCATAAAGGGTCAATCGTCTACGAAACCGCTGTCGGTTTCGCCGATATCGAAAACCAAAAGCCCATTGACAGCGAGACACGCTTTCGCATCGCCAGCATGACGAAGCCGATCACAACGGTCGCCCTGATGATGCTTGTGGAAGAAGGCCGCGCGCTATTGAGCGATCCGCTCTCTAAATATATCCCAGAGTTCGCTAATGTCCGGGTAGCGACCAATTTGCAAGCTGACCGACGTGGCGACATTCCGACTATGCAAGTGGAAACGCCGATCACCCTGCACCATTTGCTGACCCACACCTCGGGCCTTGGGTATATATTTGATCCCAATACGGATCTCGGGAAGATCCTCGCAGAACGCAACCTTTACCTAATGGAAGGCGACCTCAATGACCGCGTGACGGCGCTGAGCGAGCTGCCCCTTTATGCGCAACCCGGCACGACCTGGATTTACTCCTACGCCACGGACGTTGTCGGCCGGGTTATCGAAGTCATCTCTGGAAAGGACCTTGAGACATTTTTTCAAGAGCGGATCTTTGAGCCGTTAGGCATGACCGATACGGAGTTTTTTTACGACGAAAGCGATTTTCGCGACTTGGCGGTTGTCTACACTTTTGACGAGGCGGGTGAACTCGTGCCCCATGCGCAGGGCGGATCTTTACCAAGCGCCAACACCACCGCGTTCGGGTGGTATTCAGGCGGAGGCGGCCTTGTTTCAACGGTCCGCGACTATGCAAAGTTCGCCGCCATGTTGATTTCAGGCGGGCGCGGAAATGGCAAGCAGCTAATTTCTCCCGCTAGCGTCAGGCTTATGACGCAGAACCATTTGACTGAAAGCCAACTTACAGAGAACTTCCGCGCCTCGGGGGAAGGCTTCGGGCTCGGCTTTTCTGTGGTCACAGATCTCGGTCCGGCATCGCGCTCAACAGCGCTCGGCGAATATGGTTGGGGCGGATATTACGACACGAGCATTAGGATCAGCCCCGCCGACAAGCTTGGGATCATTGTGATGACCCAGCGTGAACCGGGACCAAATGAACGACCGACGCGGGCGCATATGGCGACACAGGCGATCGCCTATGGGGCGCTGAAGTAAAACAGCGTCATCTAACGACTACAGAAAACCTAAGTCATCCGTAGAGAAATTAGTCAAGTTTGGGAAAACTGACGCAAGCTCGGCGCTGTTTAACCCAAACCATTTTCCAAGCGTCGCCCCATATTGTTCAACGGATATTGTCGGGATCAAACGCCCTCGCCGTTCGGTGTAAAACTGTGAGGTAACATCCGCATTCGGCACATCGCCGTAAATTCGCCTGCCGCGCACCGCGCCGCCGGCGACGAAGTGGTGTCCGCCCCAGCCGTGGTCAGTGCCGTCGCCATTATCAATTGTCGTGCGACCAAAATCAGAGGCGGAAAAGACGGTGACGCTATCCCAAAGGCCGAGCTCAATCATCGCCGTGCGGAACGCCGCCACAGCCTCAGCGACTTCGCTTATAATCGCCGGCAGGGTGTTCGTTTGATTACTATGGGTATCAAATCCGCCGCGCGTTGCGTAAAAGATTTGCCGTTGGGCGCCGAGCGGTCCATTAGCGCCGATGACCTCTGCGATGGTGCGCATCTGCCCGCCAATAGAGGTATCAGGGAAGACGGTCATCAGCTCAGGGGCCGTTTCAACCGCATCGGCAAAATCTTTGAACGACCGAATCCCTTGCGCAAAACCAGACGCAAGGTCGCGTTCGATCAGCGTTGAATGTCCAAAATCTCCATCGGCAAAAAAGGCGGCGATTTCTTCGCGCGCCATATCGTAACGACGGTTGCCGCCGATAATCCCGCGGTTTGAAATGATGCTCGGTTCACCGCGTAAATTCGACGACGCCCGGAACTGGCGCACATTTTGGCCCGACAGGAAAACATCGAGCGAAGACACGGTGACGGCAAGCGCATTTTCATTCGCCGCCGGATCCGACTGTAGAATCTGATCGGCAAAGCGCCCACCCCAACCGATGCGCTCACCTTCCGTGCCGAGCGACATCCATGTGGACTGTTGATCATTATGGGAGAAAAGCTGCGCTGGCACCGGCACCAACAGGTCTTCATAGGAGGTGCGATCCGTCGGGGTGATCAGTGGACCGACATTGCCAACAAACGCAAGATCGCCGTCCTCAAACAGAGTGTGCAATGGCGCAACGTCCTGCGCGACGCCAAATGCGCGTCCGCCGTAGTCCCCGATATTATCCGCGTTCAGTGTTAAAAGATTGGCGCGATCGCGCGTCGACGTTCCGCTACCGACGCCATAATTATTCATCAGGCCAGCGCGCGTGTTCACTAAGAGATCATAGGATGACTGATCAACCGGTATGATCAAGTCCGCATGGTCCAAACCGCCTTTCAAGAAAATACAAACTAGCGCCTTGTACCCTGACGTGTCAGCGGCAAATGCTTTGCCGGCGCTCAAGCCCATGAGACGGCTCGCAGCGCCGGAAAAACCGAGAGCCCCCGCCCCGCTCAGAAACCGACGTCGATTTATGGACACCATTTTATTGCACTCACACTATAGCGACGCGCCGAAGGACGGACTGGTCAACGCCATCAAAACGGCAATTCGAACACGGCGAAGCCTATCTGGATCAGGATCGTCCTCATCAATAGGAACGGCCGTCACCGCACTGATGATCGACTGCCGGACAGACGCGAGCATGCGCCCCCCGGTCAGCAGCATATCTAACCGGTCAACGAGCGCTGCCGGATCATCGGCAAGGGGAATTTCATCGCTGTAATTGGGCGTGAAGGACGGATCGTCACCGGCGGTGTCGGGCGATCGGTCAAACACAAAGAGCGTCATGAAATCGGTAAAGCCAAGGGCGGAGCTCGCATTTACAATTTGAAACTCTGGCGTGGTCATGCCCGCTTCGCCGCTTTCAAAACCAGGCGCGATATATCCGGGCCGGTAAAAATTAAAAACGGACGGCGAGCGAAACGGATGCTGCCCGAGGCGATCATTCGAGGCGCTCGTATCGTTCAGCCGTCGCTGCTGGACCGATTGAACATTCGCCAATCTAAAGGCGCGCGCCCAGTGCACGAACTTTAAGATGGGCTCACGGATCTTGCCGTCGGAAAGGCCTGGCGTCGCTGCAGTTTCGTGGACAGAGGGGTCGAGTAGGATCGCCGCCAGCGTCGCCTGTAAGTCGCCGCGATTGCTATCGCCAAAGACGGTACCGTCCGGCGCCACAAAACGCCCATTTTCAAACGCCGTCGCCACGCGCGCCACATAGGCCGGTTGCGGATTACTTGCGGTGAAACGCTGAATGAGCTGGCGCGAAATAAAGGGCGCAACATTTGGATGATTGAAGATTATATCCAACGCTTCAGAAACGCTTGCATCGCCTGGCGTGTTTGCCGATATTGTCTGTCCTAGGAATGACTTTTCAAGCGTTGAATGCTCATCCGGATATAACTGGATGGGTGAGTAGCGCGCATCCGGATCGCTTGATCGGAAAGTCGGCCCTTTAAGGTTAAAGCCCGTAAAAACGCGGGCTAACCCCTCAATATCGTCATTGTCATAACTTGGGATTGGCTGATTATCCGCATCAAGACGGGAGGAGCCATCGCTGTTGAGTTCGACGAGGCCAATAGTAAAAAGCTGCAGGAGCTCTCTTGCGTAATTTTCATCCGGAAGCCGACCCGTCGCCGGATCGCCTTTTCGGTTGCCTCGGTAGGTTAGGTAGTCGGCCATTGCCGGCGAATAAGTGACCGCCTCCAACAAATCACGGTAGTTCCCAAACGCATTATCGACCAAAACGTCAATGTAATAGGCCATTTCAAGCGGGTCATTGAAACCCCGGTCGGAGACGACAAGCAATTGCGAGAGTGCAAAAACCATGCGTAAGCGGAGGACGTCGTCTGCCGTCAATAAGGCGTCCCAGAAAAGCGGCGAATGGGCGGTCCGACCGAGGTCTTCGCCATTGTCGCGCCGGGCGAGCAGTCTGGGTAGAAACCGTGTCGGCGGCTCAGCGAACTGCGCGCTCAGCCATGACGCGGCGTCAACGCCGACCAGCGCGTCAACACCGGACATGGGTTCGCCTAAAGACGCTTGGATTAGAAACCGGGACGCTTCGTTCTGGGTTTCAAGTACGGTCGCGGCGGTTACATTATTGGTCGGCGGCGTAGACCCGGGCGGTTGCCCAGACTGGCCGCCGCCAGAACCGTCGCTGCCGGAACCACCGCCTGAACCTGTGCACGCCGCCAAAATAGACGACGCCAAGGCTGCCAAAATTATTCGCACAAAGATCGTCACTGGAAAAACCTTTCGGCTGGAGGCTCGGCGATTATCGTGGAAATAAAAAGTGACGTTTCCGAAACTTTCTGCATTTTCACTGTAAAGAAACGATTACGAAACAAACTAAATGTTATCGTATGCGGAGCGTTTCCCATCTTGCGACTGTCGCGCATAACACCGGGTTTAGAACGATCGGACAAAGCTGCAACAGATGCGCAGTTGCAAAAAGACGCCCGGAAATCGCGAGGCGCTTTGATGGACGGAACGCTCCTCCATGACGCCTCTTTCCTGCGCTTAACCAGAAGGACCAGCGGCCCTTGTCGGCGCCCATCGACCCGCCTATCTGTTAGCGGCTGCCCAGCGCGTCAGGACAAGCATCCCCGGGGCCTTACATTTCCTTTCGGGAGCCGCCTCTGACTTAGGTCGTGGCCTTTGATATTGCGGCGCCCACCTGGTCCTTTGGGTCCAGGGCGAAGCATATGTCCGACGGCTGGCGCGGCTTTACTGCGGTCGACATTCGGTCCGGTCGCAGCGCGCCCTAGGAACCGAAATCGATGTTGACGCCGATCGCGATCGCTGGGAGCAAGAAACAAATTTTACGGGCGCGCATGAAAGCCGTGCGCGCAGACGTTGCGTTGCCAAATGCGCCGGCCCAGGCCGCGGCAAATTTTATGTCGTCAATTGAGACACGACCCGGCGCTTGCGTGGCCCTTTATTTTCCAGTGAAGGGCGAACTCGACACCTGGCCTCTTGCCGAAGCGCTTTTCGCGGACGGGCTCGAAGTTGCGCTGCCGGTTGTTTTCGGGCGGCGTAAACCGCTGATTTTTCGGCGCTACACGGAAGGCCAAACGCTCATAAAGGGACGTTTTGGCATCGATACGCCTGACGAAACCGCACCGGAGGTCACGCCCGATATTGTTGTAACGCCGCTGCTCGCTTTTGATCGCGAGGGGCGACGGCTCGGTTATGGCGGCGGATTTTATGATCGAACGCTCGAAATGCTCCGAAATAATCGCAAAACGATAGCTGTGGGTTTCGCATTCGCGTCGCAAGAAGTTGACGCTGTGCCCACAGGCCCCCTAGACCAGCGGCTCGATTGGGTTGTCACCGAGCGCGCCGCCTTTCCTGCGCACGGTTAGCGGAGAGCGTTGATGCGGCTCGCAATCTTTGGCGATGTGGTTGGCCGCTCAGGACGTGAAGCGGTAACAACGCATCTCCCGAAACTCAGACGACGCATTAAACTCGTTTTTGTGGTTGTAAACGCTGAAAACGCCGCCGGCGGCTTTGGCGTCACCCGGCGCATTTGCGACGACCTTTTGAGCGCCGGGGCGGATGTCTTGACGACGGGGAACCATGCCTACGACCAGCGTGATGATATTTCTCTGTATGATGAGGAAACACGCCTGCTGCGTCCGGCGAATTTCGCGCGCTCAAACCCTGGCAAAGGCGCAGCGCTCGTTAGAACACGATCTGGCGACGGCGATGTGCTCGTGGTCCATCTCCAGGGGCAACGCTTTATGGAAGCCGTGGACGACCCCCGCGCAGCCGTTGACCGTGAGCTTGAGGGGATTGCGCTTGGCCGCGAGGCGTCAGCGATCCTGGTTGATTTCCATGCGGAGGCGACTTCAGAAAAATACTCGCTCGGACACCACCTGGATGGGTCTGTTAGCGCCGTTGTTGGAACGCATACGCATGTTCCAACTGCGGATGACCAGGTTTTGCCACGCGGCACCGCTTATATGTCGGACCTCGGCATGACGGGCGATTACGACAGCGTCATCGGTATGGAAAAATCTGAACCGTTGCGGCGCTTCCAGACCAAGCTTCCCGGCGGGCGCATGCAACCGGCTTCAGGTCCAGCGACCCTATGCGGACTATTCATCGAAACCGATGACGCGACGGGTCTGGCAATGCGCGCGGAGGCGATCCGTATCGGCGGGCGATTGCGACAGTCAGCGCCAGCGCTCGAGGCTTGACCCCTCCCCACCGACACATGGCGCGCCCAACCTTGAAACATCGAGGCCGGACGCGCTAAGCCTCACTATCACTCAAGCACGACGCAGATCAGGGACGACGCCATGGCCGGCCATTCAAAATGGGCGAATATTCAGCACCGCAAAGGACGCCAGGACGCCAAACGCTCCAAGATGTTTTCAAAGCTATCAAAGGAGATAACGGTGGCGGCGAAAATGGGCGCACCGGACCCTGAATTTAATCCGCGCCTCCGCCTGGCGATCCAAGCGGCGAAGGCGCAATCGATGCCCAAAGACAATATTGACCGGGCGATCAAGAAATCCACCGCCGCCGATGAGGCGAACTATGAAGAAATCCGCTATGAGGGCTTTGGACCGGGTGGCGTTGGCCTGATTGTTGAGGCGCTCACCGACAATCGAAACCGCGCCGCCAGCGAGGTTCGCTCAACTTTCTCAAAGAACGGCGGCAATCTCGGCGAGACTGGCGCCGTCTCTTTCATGTTTGACCGTGTTGGCGCGATCACCTTTCCTGCTGACGCCGGCGGGGAGGAAGCCGTCCTCGAAGCCGCCATTGAGGCGGGCGCTGACGATGTGGAGAGCAGCGAAGAAACGCACGAGATCTTTTGCGCAGCCGAAGAGCTCGCCGAAGTCGCCACGGCGCTAGAAAAGACCTTTGGCGAACCTCAGTCCGCCAACCTCATCTGGAAGCCGCAAAACACGATCGAGATTTCCGGCGGACCGGCGGAAACGCTCATGAAACTGATGAATGCGCTCGAGGACTGCGACGACGTGCAAAATGTCTACGCGAACTTCGATATCTCCGATGAGGAAATGGAACGCCTCGCCGGTTGACGAGCATCCGCAATTAAGACTGGCTCAGCGCATCCCTCCGGATGATGAAGTCAAAGCTCTCAAATTCAAAAACCATTTGCTCGCCGTCTTCTGAGGCGGGGTCTTTCGAGCCAGCGAGGATCGCCTCAAAACCGTCACGCACTTTGATGAGTTCGCCTGGCTCACTGAAAGGTTCATTGTGGGCGCCGTGCACTGACTTTAGGATTGGAACCAACTCGGCAAGCCTCGTGATCGAGGCCCGGTAAGCCGCGAGGTCCGTTTCTGGCGAGAAGAGCCAGATCGGTCCTTTATAATACATGTCGCCGGTAAAGATTCGGCCATTTTTTCGATCGAGCAAGGCAAGGCTATCATCCGTGTGCCCAGGGATCATCAGAACTTCAAGCGTCCGCCCGCCTATATCAATCAGCGATCCATCGGAAACGACGCCTTCTGCTTTGTACGGGCGCAACCGATGCGTCGCCGGAGAAACGCCTTCGGGTAAATCGGTGCACAGGGCGATCGGGCTCACCTCCGTTGCAGTGTCTTCGTTTTGAAAGCCTAGCGCGCGCTCTTTTGTGAAAGGCGTGTTGGGCGCGAGGATCCCATCGAATTGCCAGTGGCCGCCCACATGGTCGAAATGGCTGTGGCTGCCCAACACAGTGAGTGGTAAGTCTGTAAGCTGATTAACGACGCTTTTTATGTCGCCAATGCCATTGCCCGTGTCAAAAAGCACCGCCCGCTCCTCGCCAATTATCAAATAGCTGATGACTTCTTGCCACTGGTATGGCTCAGATATCGCAAATACCCCTTGAGCGAGGCGGTAGACCTGGAACCAATCATTGCTGGCGGGATGCTTTTCAAAGGCTGCCCAGCCTGGGCGCGGGAGTTCAGAACAAAACTCTGCAACCGGAGCACTTTCGACGCTGGGCGCGTCGCCAGGACTTTGCGAGCACGCCGCGATGACTAAAAGCGCCGCCAGGAGACCAAGTTGACCGCCTGCTGCTCTAAAAGTCTTCAGGCCCATGGTTTTACCCTCCAAAAATAAGCGCCAGCGCGAAATAAGCCTCGTCGATGTCGCGGCTTTGGCTTAGATAGGGCTCTTGAGAAGTGCGCGCCGGGCTAACGCCAAAAAACTCAACAACGAACAGTATGCGCATTTTCTATCGACGTGATCAATTAAGCTCCTATCGCTTGCTAAGACATTTCACTTGCCAAGACATTTCACTTGCCAAGACAGCGCGGCTGACCAGGCCGCAAAACACGCTTGAGCTAACCCATTTGGCGAATGCGCAGTTGGCCGACGCCTCCTTGCCCCTAAACCGATGTCCTGCTACGCGCTTCGCCAACGGAAATACGGATCGACAGGCGCAAAAGCCCATGAAAATCAACGGAAACGAAATCCGTCCTGGGAACGTTATCCAGCACCAGGACGGCCTATGGATCGCGGTAAAAACAAACGCGGTCAAACCCGGCAAGGGTCCAGCCTACGCCCAGGTTGAACTGAAAAACCTGGTTACGGGATCGAAACTCAACGAACGCTTTCGGGCGTCGGAAACCGTTGAGAGGGTCCGCCTCGAACAAAAAGACCACACCTACTTATATGAAGAAGGCGATCTGCTCGTTTTTATGGACGGTGAGAGCTACGAGCAAATCAATATTCCAAAGGACATGATCGGCGACCGTGCAGCCTTTTTGCAGGATGGCATGCAAGTGATCGTCGAAAGCTTCGAGGGCAAGCCTCTCGGCGTTCAGCTGCCAAACGAAGTGACGCTGGAAATTACGGAGACCGAACCGACGGTAAAGGGCCAAACGGCCGCCTCGTCGTACAAGCCGGCGATCTTAGAAAATGGCCTTCGCGTGATGGTGCCGCCCTTTATTTCGACGGGCGAGCGGATTGTCGTCAATACGGAAACGGTTGAATACGCCCGGCGGGCCGATTGAAGCCCGCTGCAAAGAGCGCCGCGCCGCCCCGCGCCTGGCAACGCATGCTTTCAGGCAGGCGTCTGGACCTCCTTGACCCTTCGCCCCTTGATATCGAAATCGAAGACATCGCCCACGGCTTGGCAAGGGTTGCGCGATGGAACGGTCAAACCAGCGGCCCGTTGCCGTTCTCAGTTGCGCAACACTCCGTACTCGTCGAATCCTTCTGCGCTGAGATCAAACCGGACTGGCCTGAAAAATGGCGCCTCGCAGCACTCCTCCATGATGGGCCGGAATTTGTCATTGGCGATATGATCAGCCCGTTTAAGGCGGCGCTTGGCGGCGAATATAAACGCATCGAAGCGGGGCTTCAGCGCGCCATTCACGTGCGTTTTGGCCTGCCGGCTGACCTTCCGGAAGCGGTTGAGAAAACGATCAAGAAGGCCGATCGCGCATCGGCATTTTTTGAAGCCACCCAATTTGCAGGCTTTGACCATGATGAAGCGCTCACGCTCTTTGGCTCGCCGCGCAGCGTGCGTCCGGTAACAATTGAGGTCCAGACGACACAGGCCGCCCAGGCGACCTATCTGGAGCGGTATGAGCGCCTTGCGGCTGCGCTTTAGGCCCCGCCCTGGAGCTTAAAACGCCGTCCGCGACCGCACGCCCGCTTGCTGACGCTGCGGCGCTCTGTCACGCATTGTGTCACAAAAGTGCGATCTCAACCGTCTGTGAAGCTTCAGCGCTTTTACTTTCCGCGCGCAGGGGACACCTTACGGGCATGCTGATTGTTAGCTCACTCAATGATGTTAAGGCGGCTTTTGAACGCCACGCGCCCGCGCGCGTGATTTCGCTGCTTTCCGAAGACGAGGAAATGCCAGAATTTCCGGGCCTCGGTGCGAATGCGCACCTAAAGCTATTCGCAGAGCATGACAGCCGGGCTGCAACCATGGCCCAGGAAGCCGTGGACCGGGTTTCAGCAATCATCGATTTCATCGGGAACTGGGATGGCGACGGGGACTTGCTCGTGCACTGCAATCGCGGTGTTTCGCGGTCAACGGCTGTCGCTTACATTGTGATGTGCATGCTGCGGGCGGACAAGGACGAGGCGACGATCGCCGCCGAACTCCGCACGCTCGCTCCCCATGCCGACCCTTGCCTTATGCTTGTTTCGATGGCCGACGATTTACTCGACAGGGACGGGCGGATGATCGACGCAATTGAAAATCTCTGCCCGCCTTGCACGAGCATAGAAGCGCCAATCCTAACCTTGCCGCTCGCAGCGTAATACGCTTCAACCCTTCCTATGAGCGAGGAGCGTGAGCTTGAGAGTGCTGCGGCCCGCGTCGTTGTCGGGCTGAACGCGGTGATCGCGGCTGTCGTCGAAGAAAGTCCGCTCGTTTTGTGCGTGCGCGACCACGACGGCGAAATCTCTCTCCCCTACGGACCTTTTGAACCGGAGCGGCATCGCACTTTTGATATCGGGTTGCGGGACCTGGTCTCGCGTCAAACCCACATCGATTTGGGCTATGTTGAGCAGCTTTACACCTTCGGCGACAAGGGACGTGAGGCGCCAGCCGCCTTGCTTGCAGGGAGCGCCGAACGCGACCGGGTCATCTCTGTTGGGTATTTAGCCCTTGCGCCAGAGGCAAAAGACGCGGGCGGGGCCAACGCGCAGTGGCGCGATTGGTATGAATTTTTTCCGTGGGAAGACTGGCGCAACGGCGAACCGGACGTCCTCAGCCAACTGATTTTACCAGCCTTAGAAAAATGGGCGTCTGCGGATGAAACAGCGGCGCGTCGCACGCGCATCCGCATCGCCTTCGGAGCCGAAGGCTGGGAAGAGGAGCGCGCACTCGACCGCTACGAGCTGATGTACGAGGCCGGGCTTGTGGCGGAAGCGCGCCGGGACGCGAGCCTTCGCGGCCGCCAGGAAAAAACATCACCTGTAAGAAGCGATCGTTCCGCTGACGGAATAGACACGGGCTCAGATACCGCTAGTCAGGATCAGCGGCTCGGAAAGGCGATGACCTCCGATCACCGGCGGATCCTCGCCACCGCGATTGGCCGCCTGCGCGGAAAACTAAAATATCGCCCCGTCGTGTTCCGCCTGACGCCGCCGAGATATCCGCTACTTCTGGTGCAGCGAACAATTGAAGCGATTATTGGCCATGAATGCCACAAGCAAAATCTACGGCGAAGCATTGAGAGCGGCGGCTTTGTTGAACGCACGAGCGAAACAACCCAGGAAGGCGGCGGTCGCCCCGCAGCGCTGTTCAAGACGTCCGATCGGGTCAGGCGTGAATTATCCGCGTCCGGCCTGACCATTCCAAGGCTCAAAGTGCGGCCTTCTTTCTTCTCCTAACGCAGCGGGCGTTTTTAATCGAACTGCCTCAGCATTCAGGGTCCCTGTTTTGCGCGCCTGCGACAGCCTTCGCTGCGTCATTGCGATCGCCCATCGCGCAAACCAGCATTTACCTGGATAATCGCTTGATTCCGCAGACAAATTGCTGCGGCGCACAATAAAAAATGTGTGAATGATTGTTGACGCAATCAATTTGCTTGATCACAGTCGCCACTCGTCGCCAGGGCTGCTTGCCCTTGACGGCTTTTTTTTGCACCCCATATATGCTCTAAATGAGCATTAGTTGCGTAGAGTAGCGTACCAACACCAAAATGAAGGAGGCCGCGATGCCAGCCTTTGGACATGAAATGGAAACGCCCGCCATTCAACCTCTGCGCTACACGCCAGAGGTAAAGGCGAAAACCGCGCATCTTTACGAGCGGGTTTCATCGCTTATTCCTGAGATCGAATGGGCGACCCATGCGCCCTATATCGCCGCGATCAATGACCTGAAGCGCGAACGCAATGCGGTTATTTTGGCCCATAACTACATGACGCCAGAGATCTTCCATTGCGTCGGCGACTTCGCAGGCGACAGCCTGCAACTTGCAAAGGAAGCGGCCAACACGGACGCAAATATCATTGTCCAGGCAGGCGTGCACTTCATGGCGGAGACCTCAAAAATACTCTCGCCACAGAAAACCGTCCTCATACCAGACATGCGCGCCGGCTGTTCGTTGGCGTCGTCATTGACCGGTGCTGACGTGAAGTTGCTCAAGCAAAAATATCCGGGCGTTCCCGTGGTCACCTATGTGAACACAACAGCCGATGTGAAGGCCGAGACGGACATATGCTGCACCTCTTCAAACGCGGTCGAAATTGTCGAGCACGCGGCCGCTGAATGGGGCGCCGACACCGTTATCCTGATCCCCGATCAATACCTCGCGAAAAATGTCGCTGCTATGACGGATATAAAGATCGTCACCTGGGCGGGATCTTGTGAGGTGCACGAACAATTCACCGCCGAGGACATCCGCGAGATGCGCGAAGGCAATCCGGGCGTGGTCGTTCTGGCCCACCCCGAATGCCCGCCGGATGTCTTAGCAGAAGCAGACTTTGCCGGCTCAACGAGCGGCATGAGCAACTACGTGCGCGACAACCAGCCCAACAATGTCATTCTCATCACAGAATGTTCAATGTCGGATAATGTCGCCTTGGAAAATCCGAACGTCAATTTTGTGCGCCCGTGTAACTTATGTCCGCACATGAAGCGCATCTCCCTGCCTGGCATTTTGAAATCGCTTCAGACCATGACGCACGAGGTGATCGTTCCAGACGACATTATTGATCGCGCCCGGGAACCCATTGAACGGATGATCAGTCTACCGCTGAAACGCCAGTCATTGTATACCCATAACGGGCCGCCGGAAGTCGCCGCGATTGAGCATCGCCTGTGATGCTCGAACTCATGGATGCGTTCCAGGCGGAGATCGATGCTGGACCCGCCTGGGTCGCCCTATGGGTTAATTTCATGGGGGCGGTCTTTGCCCTTGCTGTTCCCTTCGCATTTTTTCGGTTGGAAGCGCGGGTCGCCATTCTCGTCATTGCCTTGACCGTCCCGACCATGATCTTCGTTTTTGGGCAAATCGGCTATGTGAGGCTCCTTGGGCTTGTACACGTTATCCTCTGGACGCCGTTTCTGATTTTTCTCCTCTCACGCCGCAAAGACTGGAACGTGCGTGAGACGCTTGCGGGCAAGTGGATTTTGCTCCTTACCCTAACGATCACAGTCTCCTTGGCATTCGATTATGCGGATGTCGTTAGGTACATCGCTGGCGAACGCGCGCCGATGAACGGTTGAAAGACCGTGGCCGTGAATGAAACGCTGATCGTTGGCGCCGGCGTTGCCGGTCTATTCACTGCGCTGAAAGCGGCGCCGCGGCCCGTCACCGTCTTATCAGCGCGCCGACTTGGCCGCGGTGGCTCCAGCGTTTGGGCGCAAGGCGGCATCGCCGCCGCCGTCGGCGCAGACGATACGGCTGACCTGCACCTGGAAGACACCCTGGCGGCGGGGGCCGGGCTCGTTGATACAGAAGCCGCCCGTATACTGACAAATGAAGGGCCAGCGCGGATCGCGGATTTGGAAGCCTATGGCGCGCGCTTTGATAAAACGCCGGAAGGGGCTTTTTTACTGGGCCGCGAGGCTGCGCACGGTCGCAACCGCATCATCCATGCAAGCGGCGATGAGGCTGGCGCACAGATCATGCGCGGCCTGGTCGAGAGCGCGCGTAAGGCGCCCCATATTAAGATCAGAGAGCGGATCGTTGTTGAGGATTTATTGCGCGACGATAATGGCCGCGTTGCGGGCGTTCTGGCGTTTGATGTTGACGGTGAGGAGCGCCTAAAGCTTCCGGCAAGCGAAACCATCCTTGCGACCGGCGGCCTGGGCGGGCTCTACGCCGTAACGACGAACCCCGTGCGAGCCCAAGGCCACGGCCTCGCTTTTGCCGCCCGCGCCGGCGCAGTAATTCGCGACCCTGAATTTGTTCAGTTTCACCCCACAGCGCTTGACGTTGACGCTGACCCAGCGCCGCTCGCAACGGAAGCGCTACGCGGCGTTGGCGTTCGATTGGTCAATGGGAACGGCGACCCGTTCATGCATCGCTACCACCAGGACGGCGACTTGGCGCCAAGGGACGTGGTTGCACGCGCCGTGGAAGCCGAGCGCTCTGCTTCACGCGGCGCCTTCCTAGATGCGCGTGAAGCGCTGGGCGAACGCTTTGAAGAAGCCTTCCCAACGGTGTTCTCAGCATGCTCAAACGCCGGACTCAATCCGGCAACGGATCTCCTGCCCGTGGCGCCCGCCGCGCATTACCACATGGGCGGCGTCATGACGGACCTATACGGACGCTCGAGCGTCGATGGGCTGTGGGCGATCGGCGAAGTGGCCTCAACCGGCGTCCATGGGGCTAATCGCCTGGCGTCAAACTCCCTACTCGAAGCCATTGTGTTTGGCGCCCGAGCGGCACTTGCCCTCCGCGATGGCCAATCGCCCCCCCTCAGACCATGTGCAGCGCCAGAAGACCGGCTCGAAACTATACCTGCGCCAATACCCCATGACACTGCAAAAATCCTCCGTAAAGAGATGGCGCAAGGCGCAGCACTACGGCGATCCGCCGAAAGCCTCATCCGCGCGCAAGAAACAATCGCTAAAGCCAGCGCGTCTCACGACAGGACCAGCGGCCTCCTGAGCGCAACAACAGCGGCAAACCTGATCATTGCCGGGGCCCTGAAAAGGCAGGAAAGCCGAGGCGCCCACACTCGCCTTGATTATCCAGAGCAGGCGACCCCAGCCCATACGCTGGTTCAACTGGCGGAGGAGCAAGGCGCACCGGAGACCTCCACCCAACTCCTCCGCGCGGGTTAGAACAATGGCGGCCATTCCCTTACTGACTGTTAGAGAGGCGATTCAACGGGCATTCATTGAAGACCTGGGCGACGCTGGCGATATCACGAGCGACGCTTGCATTCCTGAGGCCGCAACCGCGACCGCCGTTATCGCCCCACGTAAAAATGGCGTGCTTGCGGGTCTTAGCGTCGCTGCTGAAGCATTTTTGACAATTGACCCCAAACTTGATGTGCAGCCCCTCGCAGCGGATACGGACAATGCGCAAGCGCGCGTCGCCGTCCTCTCCGTATCCGGGAGCGCCCGGTCAATACTCATGGGCGAAAGGGTTGCCCTAAACTTCCTGTCCCACATGTCCGGCATCGCCACTGCAACCGCGGCGCTGGTCGCGGAAACTGCGGGGTCAAAAGCGCGTATCGCCTGTACACGGAAGACCACGCCTGGGCTGCGCGCCTTTGAAAAATACGCCGTTCGCTGTGGGGGCGGCAGCAATCATCGCTTCGGGCTCTACGACGCCGTGATGATCAAAGACAATCATATTGCCGCTGCCGGCGATATTGCAAAGGCAATTGATGGTGCGCGCGCGAAGGTTGGGCACACGGTTTCGATTGAAGTCGAGGTCGACACAATCGATCAATTAGTTGAGGCGCTAGCGGCGAAACCGGATATCGTGTTGCTCGATAATATGTCAACGGACGACCTGCGCCAGGCCGTCGACATCACCAATGGCGCAGCGATCTTGGAGGCGTCCGGAAACGTGACCGTGGAGACGGTCGCCGCGATCGCGGCTACCGGCGTTGACGTAATCTCATCAGGCTGGATTACCCATTCAGCGCCGGTTTTGGATCTGGGGCTCGATTTCAAATGACGCGACTACTTTTTATACTGATCATTTTATGGTTTGGCGCTTTGCAAACCGTGAGCGCCGCAGAATGCACTGTTGAGCTCTTGGTTCTAGGCGTCGCTCAAGACGGCGGCAAACCGCAACTTGGCAATCCGAACGACCCGGCTTGGAGCAACCCGACGTTAAAACGCTACGCGACCTCCGTCGCCCTTCTGGATAAAAGATCAACACCCGTGAAACGCTGGTTGTTTGATGCGACCCCTGACATTCGCGAGCAAATGCAGCTGCTTTCGGAAGCTGTCACAGAAATGAGCAACAGCGACACATCTAAAGCGCCAACGACGCTTATCGACGG
>JBCCTV010000018.1:0-24148 GCA_039197915.1 Pseudomonadota bacterium
AAAAGGGAAGCCGCCATTTACGAATGCGTCGCCAGTGTGAACGACGTTCGCGTTTATAAAAAATATGGCCGCATCGCCGTCGGTATGGGCGCCCGTGACCGGGTGCCACACAAAAATCTCGTCGCCATTCCAGTGGAACGTTACCGACTGCTCAAAGGTCAAAACGGGCAGCGCATCCGGCCCCCGGTTGCTCGCGGCAAGGCGTTTTCGGACATTGTCATGGGAAACGATATAGGACCCGCTTTCGCCAAAGGGCTCGTTCCCGCCTGTGTGATCCCCGTGGTGGTGGGTGTTCACCAGAAACTCTACGGGTTGGTCGCTCACCTGAGCGATCGCGGCTTTGATGCGGGCGGCGAGCGGCGCGAACTGGTCGTCTATTAAGAAAGCGCCGTCCGCGCCCACCGATAGCCCCATATTGCCGCCGGCGCCCTCCAACATATAAATACCGTCGGCAAGCTCAGTGGTTTTGATTTCGACGGCGTCGAAGTTGCGCTGGGCTGAAGCGGGGGCAAAAACGGCGTTTGCGCATAGCGCGGCGGCTGAAAACATCTGAGATGCGGCTAAGCGTTTCATGGGGTTTGCCTCCCTTGGCGACATGACGACTTTAGGCTGTAACGGTAGTATGGCGACGCCGACAAAGGCATTTTTGCCGAATGCGAAAGAGTACGGTGTTTGCATTGGTATAGCGCTCGGGAATTAGCTATGTCCCGGCACAGCGCGCAGGGAAAAGCGCGCGAGGAGAAGAGTAATGCAGTGGCGACCTGATAGTTGGCGAGCGCGGCCCGCAAAGCACATACCTGAGGATTACCCGGATCGGGAAGCGCTCACAGCCGTTGAGCGCGAGCTCGCCAGTTATCCGCCGCTGGTTTTCGCCGGCGAGGCGCGGAAACTGCGCGATGAGCTAGCGGCGGTCTCCCGCGGGGAGGCGTTTCTCCTGCAGGGCGGCGATTGCGCGGAGAGCTTTAAAGAGTTTCACCCCGACAACATCAGGGACACGTTCCGCGTTCTCCTGCAAATGGCGGTTGTCCTGACCTACGGCGCCGCTATGCCCATCGTTAAAGTCGGGCGGATTGCCGGGCAGTTTGCGAAACCGCGCTCAGCCCCGATTGAGGTCCGCGACGGCGTCGAGCTGCCGAGCTATCGCGGCGACATCATCAACGGCATGGATTTTGAGGAAAACCAGCGCGCCCCCGATCCCCAGCGTCTTTTGAAAGCCTATGGGCAGTCGGCCGCTACGTTGAACTTAATCCGCGCCTTCGCGACCGGCGGTTACGCGGACCTGAATAATGTTCACCAGTGGAACTTAGAGTTTGCGTCCGACAATTCCCAGGAACAACGCTATCAGGCGTTGGCGGATCGGATATCGGACGCCATAGACTTCATGACCGCTTGTGGCGTTATGGAGGGCGATGTCCGGGCGATCCGGGAAGTCCGCTATTATACGAGCCACGAAGCGCTGTTGCTCGGCTACGAGGAGGCGATGACCCGCGTCGATTCGACAAGCGGGCGCTGGTACGACACCTCTGCTCATATGCTGTGGATTGGCGACCGAACACGGCAACTGGACGGCGCGCATATTGAGTTTTGTCGCGGTGTGGAAAACCCAATCGGCATGAAATGCGGCCCAAGCCTCGAGCCAGACGAGCTGATCCGCTTGATCGACACGCTAAACCCTGAAAACGAGGCTGGCAGGATCGTCCTGATCGCTCGTTTTGGCGCCGATAATGTTGAGGAAAAGCTTCCTGCTTTGGTGAGGAAAGTCCGGTCCGAAGGGCGCAACGTCGTTTGGTCTTGCGACCCTATGCACGGCAATACCGTGAAAGCGGCTGACGGGCTGAAAACCCGGCATTTTCAGTCAATCCTAAAAGAGGTCGATGGCTTTTTCGCCGCCTGCCGCGCGGAAGGGGCGTATCCCGGCGGCGTGCATTTCGAGATGACCGGTCAAAATGTGACGGAATGCCTTGGCGGCGTGCAAGAAATCTCCGAACGAGACCTCTCATCGCGGTACCACACCCATTGCGACCCGCGCCTGAATGCGAGCCAGGCCTTAGAGCTTGCCTTCATTATATCTGAGCGCTTGCGCGCAAGCCGCGACGGCGCCTCATCCCTAGGGGCCGTGGCTTCCGGCTAGGCGCGATCCGGACCTTGTCCAACGGTGGTTTTGAAATAGGCCGTAACATTGTTTGACGGCCCTAGGCTCCGCGTGCGCTGGTCCTGCGCGGGAGTGCAGCGTAGCTTATCTATCAAGCGACGAGAGGGCGGGGGCCTGGTCGCGTGATTTTTGTTGCGTCTGGGTCGGGTGGCCCAGTTGAAGGGCTAAGTGATGAGCCTGGAGAGAGGGGTGAAATGGCGTTGCGGGCGGGCGTAATTGGCGCTGGCGTATTTGGCGGTCACCACGCTAGCAAATACAGTGCGTCCGCCGCCGCTGATTTTCTCGGTGTCTTTGATCTGGATTGCGATCGGTCAAAGGCGCTGACATCGCGCCATGGCGGCGATGTTTTTCTATCCATTATAGACCTTATTTCGTCAGTTGACGTTCTAACTATCGCAACGCCTGCGGCGTCCCACGTCGAGATTGCTGAAGTGGCGCTCCGGCGGGGCGTCCATTGCCTAATCGAAAAACCCCTTGCGTTGAAAGGAAGCGACGCTGACCGGTTGGTTTCATTGGCGCGCGACAACAACTTGGTTTTGCAGGTGGGCCACCAGGAACGTTTTGTCGCTGACGCCGTTGGTTTGTTGGACAACCAACCTTTGAACGCGATCGATAGTGTGCGGTTTGCTCGTCATGGGCAGGCGTCGCCGACTGGCCGCTGCGAAGACGTAAGCGTCGTCTTTGATCTGATGATCCACGATATTGATTTGGCGGTCGCGATGGGGCTGGGCGACGCGATTTCAATCGAGGCTGAAGGTGATCAGCATACGGTCGAAGCAACGCTTAATAGCGCAAACGGCGTCACCGTCCATTTCGACTGTAGTCGACGGGCAGATGCGCAGCACCGTGCGTTACACGCCAGCGGTGAAGCGAGCGAATTCAGTCTAGATTTTTGTGAGCGGCGCGCTGCAGCGAGCGATGGCGTGGCGCTTGTGTCTGGTTTTTCGCCTGAGAAACGCGAGCGCGCCCTGGCTGATCCCCTGGGGTTTGGCGTGACGACGTTTTTGGAGAGCGTTGCCAACGGCGATGCGGAACTGCGTAGTGCTGCTGATGCGGCGCTCGCGGTCTCGATTGCTGAAAAGATCGAGGCAAAAATTGGCGCCGCAAGCGTTAGGCGCATCTCTTCGGCAGCCTAAGGTTTCCTAAGGACCTGCCGACCCCGAAAGCGTTTTCGTTGCCGTTGGTTGATCAACCAAAATTTCGAAATGCGGCGCCCCCGCGGATGGACTTCGTCCAAGCAACCCGATCGTGCGCATGGCGAACACTGCTCGGCTTTTCGCTCATGGACTAAGCCCGAAACCTGGCAAATATCCCGGTACGTTGCGTAGTCCATGTGATATCTTTGTGATAACATTAGACGGACGTTATAGGAGCGCGATCCATTGGACCGAGGCCGAGATGATTGGTCGGAAAACGACGAAAAATTTGCTCCCACAGCCGAGGATATAAAGGCCGCCCGAGGTTTAGCGGGCGAGGGCCTGGAGCTTAAAAACGACGAGACTTCCGGGCGCGGCGAGAGCCGTACCCCTGAAAACCTCACCCGCAACGAGCAAATGATTTGGCAGGCCCTAAGTGCGGCCAACGCTCCTCTGAAAGCCTATGACCTGCTCGATATGCTAAAAGATAGCGGCGTTCGAGCCCCGATGACCGTTTATCGGGCGCTAAACGGCCTGGAGCGCAAAGGGTTCGTGCACAAGCTTGAGTCCCAAAGCGCCTTTATCGCGTGTATTCACGACGGCCCCCATTCTGTGTTCGCGCTGATGGTTTGCGACGCTTGCGGTGTCGTCCAAGAAGTTGATCTTGAGGGGTTTTCGGTCGATCTGAGGCCTGCGACCGCCGCGCGGGGCTTCGAAATGCGCCAGGCCCATGTGGAGGTGCGCGGCCTTTGTGACGGATGTGACCCTTCGACAACGCCATCCATTGCTGCGATGCAAACGAATCGTTGACACGACTAATGGTCGCGATACGATCATCATAAGTTACGAGGGAGAGTTCGGCTTAAAAGTCGACGCCGAAGGAGCAACCGCCCCGGAAACTCTCAGGCAAACGGACCGCGTAACTTAATAAAGGCTGGAAAGAACGAACTTAACGGTTCGTTCACCGAAGGAGTAAGCAGCAAGACGGCGGCAGTCTCCACCGTTGCTGTGAAATCTCTCAGGTTCCTCGACAGCCGGGGTGGCCGCGTAATGCGGTCCCGTGCAGCTGTCTCTTGGAACCTCGTTTGTGGAAGCACTAAACGAAACCCCGCTCCATGCGCTCCATCTAGAGCGCGGCGCCAAAATGGTCCCCTTCGCTGGTTATGCGATGCCGGTGAGCTTTCCGCTTGGCGTCCTGAAGGAGCATCTCCACACGCGCTCGAAGGCGGGACTGTTTGACGTCTCGCATATGGGCCAGGCGACCCTGACCGCGAAAAACGGCGACTATGATGTTGTCGCCTCGGCGCTTGAAACGATCGTACCCGGAGAATTTCGCGCCCTGAAGCCTTCGCGAATTCGCTACTCTATGCTCCTGAATGACGAGGGCGGCATTCTCGACGATATTATGGCGGCGCGCGATGCGTCGGACGGGGCATTGCATCTGGTCGTTAACGCGGGCGTCAAAGACCGCGATTACACTTATTTGCGCGAGCGCTTAGGCGACGATGTGGCTCTCGAAGTGCATAGCGAGAAAGCGCTCCTCGCCTTGCAGGGGCCCGCGGCGTCGAAGGTGTTGGCGAAATACGACCCTGAATTAGCGACGATGCCTTTCATGTCGGCGCGCCGCTCGCGTATTGCTAACGTTGATGCGGTGGTGAGCCGCTGCGGTTACACCGGAGAAGACGGCTTTGAACTATCCGTAGACGGTGCAAAAGCAGTCTCCGTGTCGCAAGCGCTGCTTGATCATGACCTGGTGGAGCCGATTGGGTTGGGCGCAAGGGACAGCTTACGGCTTGAGGCGGGTTTGTGCCTTTATGGCTCAGACATTGATGAAACAACGTCGCCCGTCGAAGCGGATTTGACGTTTGCGATCGGAAAACGCCGTCGTCGCGAGGGCGGCTTTGCCGGCGCGGAACGGATCCTCAGTGAATTGCAGAACGGCCCGAAAAGGCGGCGCGTTTTAATCGCCCCAGAGGGCCGCGCGCCGGCCCGTGCGGGCGTCAAAATTCACGAAGCTGACGGTGCAGAAATTGGCGCCGTCACGTCTGGCGGTTTTGGCCCATCCGCCGAAGCGCCGGTGGCCATGGGGTATGTCGCCGCCAATGCGCGCTGCGAGGATGGCCGGATCAATCTAAAAATCCGCGGCAAGGACGTTCCTGCACGGATTGTTCAAGAACCATTTTCCCCGCATCGATATTATCGTGGTTGAAGGAGGGTAGGGCTGTGTCGACAAAATATACGAAGGATCACGAATGGGTTCGGCTCGAAGGCGAAGCTGTGACCGTTGGGATCACGAAACACGCCGCGGAACAGTTGGGCGATGTGGTTTTTGTTGAGCTGCCAGAGGTCGGTAAATCGTTTCGTCAGAACCAGGATATGGCGGTCGTAGAAAGCGTGAAAGCCGCATCAGACGTATACGCACCGATTGCCGGCGAGATTTTGGAGGTCAACGCCGCGATCGTCGATGAACCAGCGACGGTAAACGCTGAGCCGGAAAATGCGGCATGGTTTGTAAAAATCAAACCATCGGATCTGAGCCAACTTGATGGTCTGCTGGACGAGGCGGCCTACGCACAAGTTGTTGCGGGCGAACAGTAGGACAGCAATTTCCTTTTGCGATGAGAGGCGTCTATGAGATATCTTCCGTTATCTGAACAAGACCGGCAGAAAATGCTCACTGTGGTCGGGGCCGCGCAAATCGACGATTTATTCGCCGATGTGCCGAGTGACGCGTTGGACCCCGAGATTGATCTGCCGCTCCACGCTGGCGAGCTTGAGGTTGAACGGTCCCTCGGGAGTATGGCTGCGCGCAATCGCACCGCAGGCGAGGGCGCCTTTTTCCTGGGCGCTGGCGCCTACAAGCACCACGTTCCCGCCACCGTTGATCATATCATTCAGCGATCGGAATTTTTAACGTCCTACACGCCCTATCAGCCGGAAATAGCCCAGGGCACGCTGCAATATCTGTTTGAATTTCAGTCTCAGGTCGCTGCTTTAACCGGTATGGAAGTCGCGAACGCGTCGATGTATGACGGTTCAACGGCATGCGCTGAAGCTGCATTGATGGCCCGCCGGATTACAAAGAAAACGCGCGTTGTGTTGTCAGGTGGGTTGCATCCGCACTACGCGGCGGTGACCCGCACGAATTCGGAACTCGTTGGCGATGACGTCGTTATCGCGGATCCTGATATCGCGGGCGACGAAGACATTATTGCACTGATTGATGACGAGACGTCTTGCGTCGTTGTGCAGAACCCGGACGTTTTTGGCCATATCCGAGATCTACAGCCCATCGCCGACGCCGCCCACGAAAAGGGCGCCTTGCTGGTTGCTGTCTTTACGGAAGCCGTCTCCCTCGGCGCCATTAAAAGCCCGGGCGCGATGGGCGCCGACATCGTCGTCGGCGAGGGGCAATCTATCGGCAACGCCTTGAACTTTGGCGGTCCTTATGTCGGCTTGTTTGCGACACGGATAAAATATCTGCGCCAAGCGCCTGGCCGGTTATGTGGCGAAACCGTTGACGCCGATGGGCGGCGCGGATTTGTCCTCACACTGTCGACGCGGGAACAGCATATTCGGCGCGATAAGGCGACATCGAACATTTGTACGAATTCCGGTCTCTGCGCGCTCGCCTTCACGGTTCATATGACGCTTCTTGGGGAGGTGGGTTTGCGGCGCATGGCGACGCTTAATCACGAAAAGGCGCTCAAAACAGCGCGCGCCTTAAAAGTGATACCAGGCGTCGAAGTTCTGAATAAAACCTTCTTCAATGAGTTCACAATCCGTATCCCGAAAAATTCACAAACCGTCATCGATGCGCTTGCAGACGAGGGCGTGATTGCCGGTGCGCCTGGGGCGCGTCTCTGGCCGGATCATCCGGCACTTGAAAATATTATCATTGTCGCGGCGACGGAGTGCACAACCGACGCCGACATCAACGCATTAACGTCAGCGCTCACCGAGGAGTTGAACTAATGGCGATGAACGCACAAGGCCGCCCGTCGGCTGCGAATGAAAATATCAGTACGCCAATGGTAGAGACCTTCACTGGCAACCGCGCGCTTGTCATCGAAGAGTCTTTGATCTTTGAAAAAGAGGCGTTTGCCCAGACCGGGGTCGACCTTCCTGAGCCGGAAGGACTGGAAGACGCCTTGGGCGGCCTTGAAAGGGCGGAGCCCATTGGGCTGCCAGGATTGTCTGAGCCTGAAACCATGCGCCATTTCGTGCGCTTGAGCCAAAAGAACTACGCCATCGACATGGGGCCGTTCCCGCTTGGTTCGTGCACGATGAAGCACAATCCGCGTTTGAACGAAAAAATGGCGCGCCTGCCCGGCTTCTCGGACGTGCATCCGCTTCAACCGACCTCGACGGTGCAGGGCGCTTTGCAAGTCGTTCACGCGCTTGCCCATTGGCTTAAGGAAATGACCGGCATGCCAGCCGTCGCCATGAGCCCGAAAGCCGGCGCCCATGGCGAGCTGTGCGGAATGATGTCAGTCCGCGCGGCCATTGAGGCGCGCGGTGAGAGCGAAACCCGCCGGCGGGTTTTGGCGCCGGAATCCGCCCACGGAACAAATCCGGCAACCGCGGTTCAATGCGGCTTCACGGTTGACCATATCCCCGCGGACGAAACGGGCCGCGTTGACCTCGCCGCCCTAAAAGAAAAGCTTGGGCCCGATGTGGCTGCGATCATGGTGACGAACCCGAACACCTGCGGGCTTTTTGAACGCGACATCCGCGCGATCGCTGATGCTGTGCACGAGGCTGGCGGCTATTTTTACTGTGACGGCGCTAACTTTAACGCCATCGCCTGCAAGGCGCGTCCAGGGGACCTGGGCGTTGATGCGATGCACATCAACCTTCACAAGACATTTTCAACGCCGCATGGGGGCGGCGGTCCGGGCTCGGGGCCAACGGTCCTGTCTGCAGCGCTTTCGCCTTATGCGCCGGTCCCGTATGTGGTTGAGCGCGACGGCGCTTATGAGCTCGTGGAGCGACTCGACCAGGCGGCGGCAGATGGAACGCATGCGGATAGCTTTGGCCGGATGACCGCCTTCCATGGCCAGATGGGCATGTTTGTCAGGGCGCTTAGCTATATGATGAGCCACGGCCGCGACGGCGTTAAGCAGGCCGCTGAAGACGCCGTCTTGAACGCCAACTATGTTCAGACCCGCCTTCGTGCAGAGATGACGTCGACCTTCGACGGTTACTGCATGCATGAGGCGCTCTTCGACGACCGTTTCCTGAAAGACACGGGCGTCGAAACTATCGACTTCGCTAAGGCGATGATTGACGAGGGCTATCATCCGATGACGATGTATTTCCCGCTGGTGGTCAAAGGGGCAATGCTAATCGAACCGACCGAATCCGAATCGAAAGAAGAATTGGACCGGTTCTGCGACGCGTTGTTGTCGCTTGCACGGCGCGCTAAGTCCGGGGATGCATCGGCGTTCAAAGCCTCGCCCGTCCATGCGCCGCGTCGTCGTCTCGATGAAACAGGCGCCGCGCGCAAACCGGTATTGCGCTGGCGGCCAGAGCTCACACGCGCAGCCGCCGAATAGCGCATAAGCAAGCGATTGCGAGGCGTCTGCAAAAGAGGAGGCTCGCCCCGTCTCTGCCATGATCACGATCTGGCCGTCGGCCTTGCGGCGCGCTGAACGCTCGCGATAATCGATAGTCACGCGATATGGCTAGGGACTATGGATTTTGTTGCAAATTTCACCATGACGGGCGTCAATTTTTTGGCGTCCCTCTTTGTTTTCTTTATTGGCTTCGGCGTGCTCTCGGTAATCGCGATGTTTATCGCGGATTCAACGCAATCGCGCGACGCGATCCGGCACAATTTCCCGGTTGTGGGGCGTTTCCGGGAGCTCTTTACGAGGCTAGGCGAATTTTTCCGGCAATATTTCTTCGCTTTAGACCGCGAAGAAATGCCTTTCAACCGGGCGGAGCGGGATTGGATCCATAAATCGTCAAAGGGGCGCAACAATACCCTGCCGTTCGGTTCGACGCGAAATCTCTCGATAGTTGGAACGCCAATCTTTGTGAATTGCGCGTTCCCAAAGCTCGACGAGGAGGCAAATGATCCGCCTGCAGTGGTTTATGGTCCCTATACGCAAAATCCATATTCAGCCTCGTCTGTCGTGAACATTTCGGGCATGAGCTACGGTTCATTGTCAAAGCCCGCGATCCAGTCGCTTTCGCGCGGGGCAAAGCTCGTTAATTGCTGGATGAACACAGGCGAGGGCGCGTTGTCGCCGTTTCACCTTGAGGGCGGCTGCGACATCGTCTTTCAAATCGGCACGGCGAAATATGGCGTTCGTGACGGCAATGGTAATCTTGACGATAAAAAGTTGAAGGCGCTTGCGGACAGGCCGCAAGTAAAAATGATTGAAATAAAACTCAGCCAGGGCGCGAAGCCTGGCAAAGGGGGAATCTTACCAGGTGACAAAGTCACCTCGGAAATCGCGCAGATACGCGGCATCCCAAAAGGAAAGCCGTCGATTTCGCCCAACCGGCATCCGGAAATTGACAGTGTTAGCGATCTCCTAGACTTTATTAACCGGGTGCGGACGGTTTCTGGTTTGCCCACCGGCGCGAAGCTTGTGGTCGGGGCCTATGGCTGGCTTTATGATCTGTGTGATGAAATCGAAAGACGCGGCATTGAATCCGCGCCCGACTTTCTAACGATTGACGGCGGCGACGGTGGCACGGGTGCAGCCCCGATGTCATTGATGGATAATGTTGGGCTGCCGCTTAAGTCGGCCTTGCCAATGTTCGTTAATATTCTTCAACGGCGGGGTTTAAAGGATCGCATAAAGATTATTGCATCCGGCAAGCTTGTCACCCCGGCTGAGATCGCCTGGGCCTACTGTGCGGGCGCTGACGCTGTTAATACCGCACGCGGCTTTATGTTTTCGATCGGGTGTATTCAGGCTCTTCGCTGCAACACCAATACCTGCCCGACGGGCATCACGTCCCATAAGAAGCACCTCCAAGGGGCGCTGAAGCCCAAGGAAAAAGCGGTTCGTGTGGCGAATTACGTTGAGAAAATTCGCAAAGACGTGGCAATGATCGCCCATTCTTGCGGGGCGGCGCACGCCCGCGCGCTTGACCGCAAGCACGTGCGCATTGTTCAAGCCGATGGGACGTCTGTCCCGCTGAATATCATTTGCGACGCCTTGGCGATTGAACCTTAAACGCAGTATATTATCTGCGAGTTGCCGCCACGGTGAGAGTTTTCTATTGCCGCTGTCGTAGCGGCGCCGAAGGATCCTTATAAAGATGAAATATATTCAGGTTCTGGTGTGCCTTTGCGCCTTTGCGCTGACTGGCTGTGGCGGCGACGAGCCCAGGTCCAGTGGCGACCCCGCCTCCCGAGGGATCAGCGATCCGACCACTGCCTATCGCGTGGCGTCCCTCGGCTTCCCCGATGCGCCAGTCGATGAGACGACGTTGCGCCGCCACCTTGAGACACTTGCGAGCGACGATTTTGAGGGCCGCGCGCCTGCGACCAGCGGCGGCGAACGCACGCGGGACTACCTCATCAACGAAGCGAAGCGCATCGGCTTAAAACCCGGCGTTGGCGAGGGCTATGAACAAACCGTTCCGCTTGTTGAAGTGACGCTTGACCCCAAGCAATCTGAATTCACCGTAGACGGAGAGCCCCTAAAATATGGGGATGAGGCAATCTATTGGACAAAACGCGTGGTCGACGCTGTCGCCTTTGACGATAGCGACATGGTTTTCGTCGGCTACGGCGTCGTCGCGCCGGAGTATGGCTGGAACGATTATGAGGGCCTAGACGTCACCGGCAAGACCGTCGTTATGCTCGTGAACGATCCGGGTTTTGCAACAGGCGATGCGGCGTTGTTTAACGGGCGCGCCATGACCTATTACGGTCGCTGGACCTACAAATATGAGGAAGCGGCCCGACAGGGCGCCGCCGCCGCCATCATTGTTCATCAAACTGAGCCCGCTGCATACGGATGGAGTGTTATTAGCGGCTGGATGGGCCCCCAGCTCGACCTTGAGCGTCCCGATGGCGGCGCTGGTCGAACAGTCCTCGAAGGCTGGATTACGGAGGAAAAAGCCCGGTCACTCTTTAGTTCCGCTGGCCTAGACTTCGACAAACAAGCGCAAGCAGCCCTCGATCGTTCCTTTAATCCGACGCCCATGGGCGCTCTGAAAGCAAGTGGTAAGATCACGAATAATATTCGCCGAAACCAGTCTGCAAATATTGCGGCTGTTCTGCCGGGCGCCAAACGCCCAGACGAATTTATTTTATATATGGCCCATTGGGATCATCTTGGGCGGAACTTTGGACAACCTGGCGGCGATTCAATCGCCAACGGGGCGGTCGACAATGCAACCGGAACTGCTGGTGTACTGACAATTGCCGAAGCGTTTGCGAATAACGGCGTCGCACCGGACCGCTCCATCTTGTTCCTCTTCGTAACCGCCGAAGAATCAGGGCTCTTGGGTTCCGCTTATTTCGGCGAAGCCCCAATTGTGCCGCTCGCGAAAATCGTCGGTGGCGTGAATATCGATGCGATTTTGCCGACCCCGCCGGCAAAAGACATTACCGTGATCGGGTTTGGCGCTTCTGAGCTCGAAACGATACTCGAGCGAGCGGCGCTGCGCCGTGGGCTTTACTTGCGGCCCGACGCACAGCCGGAAAAGGGGTATTTCTACCGGTCTGACCACATCTCGCTCGCCAAGAAGGGCGTGCCAATGCTGTATGCGGATAGCGGCATCGATCTCATGGAGGGCGGCGAGGAAGCGGGCCTCGCCTTCTCAGATGACTACACGGAAAACCGGTACCACAAGCCAGCCGACGAATATAAAGTTGAATGGAATGTCGAGGGCCTCACCCAAACGCTGGGCGTTTTATACGAGGTAGGGGCTGATATGGCGTATTCGAACGATTGGCCAAACTGGTTTGAGGGAAACGAGTTCCGGGCCTTGCGGGACGCGCAGCGCGCCGCTGTCGCCGGCGGATAGCGCTCGTCTTTATTCTCCGAACCTATGTTAGAGCGCCGGGTGATCACATTGGATCACGCTAAGATCGTCTCAGGCGCTCAAAACAAAGACCTAGAGCCGCGTTCCGATTCTATTGGAACGCGAAAGGCTTTAGTGCGGTGTCGTATTCAGAAGCGCTGTGCGTTTTACGCTTGGTATCCGGTCGGTGCGTGCACTGAAGGCTGAACGTCTAACGCCTAATTCTCGGCAAGTTCTTTCGGAGGGTCGCGCCGGTCTGGAATGAACTTGGGCTCTGGAACGTCTTCACCCAGCAATATCAGCACGCGCCTTGCGTCGTTCAGTGTACGGCTGTGCATCCAAAATGCGTAGCGCTGGGTGCCGCGCGCAACGGCGAGGTCTGTTAGTAGAGACGCACTCCCTGCTAGACTTAGGAGGTCTTTTTCAAGGCGCTCTTGGTAGGCAGCCGGTTTGTCGTTTTGGGCGGCGTCGCGTTGCGCTTCCGATAGGTTGGCGACGCGCACAAGGTCGCTATCTGTGCTGAGCGCGCGGGATGCGTTGCGCTGATTGCTGGCGAAATGGTCTGTGCGGTTGCGCGCATGCATGGAGAGGGCGTCGCGAAGCTCCGGCGATTTGATCAGACGCATCTCCCCTGCTGAGAGAAGTTCGCCATAGGTTGGGGAATCGCGCACTGGATTTTTAACCGTCACGCCCCAGAGCAAACGCCGCCCAATTTCTGGGTCGAGCACGTTAGCCGGATCGTCGCTGATCGCCACCATGAGGCGGTCGAGAATATTCATGCGTGATTGGCTGAATTGAATTGCTTGCTCGGCGTCTTCCTCAATCCGGTAAAAGTCATCGGCGAGGCGCGCTAAAATTGACCCTTCAAGCTGGCGCTCCTGGCGCTGCTCGTTCCAGTTGCCAAGTTGGATACCAATAAAGACCCCGACGACGACGATAAAAAAATCGAGACCGACAGCGAACCAGTTTTGATCATTGATATGATTTGTCAGTCGTCGGAGCAGCATGAATTTATCGGGGTAAAAAAACTCGCCATGCGACACGCACCAATAGTTGGTATCGGCCTAATGTATAAGGCATCCCTTGCGCCATAGGCTGTATACCAAGCCGATGCATTTAGGCGCCGGCGCGCTCGGCGTAGTGGTTCGCTAGCGCCGCCAGCGGTTTGATCTGCGCGCCCATTTTGATCGCCTCGCCTGATGAAGCGTTGCCTTGCAGCGCCCGGGCGTAAACCCCTTGGATAATCGACGCCAGGCGGAACATATTATAAGCAAGGCAGTAATCGACGCCGTCTATGCCGTCACGCCCAGTCGCTCTGCAGTAGCGGGCGATCGCATCCTCCATGGTCGGCAGGGCTTCTTTTTTCAAGTCTAATTCTGCCAGTCCGCCGCGCACATTTCGGGGGAAGCGCCAGAGCATGAGAAGGAAAGTAAAATCAGCAAGCGGATGGCCGAGCGTTGAAAGCTCCCAATCTAAAACGGCGAGCGTGCGCGGCTCTGAAGGGTGCATGATGACATTATCAAAACGGAAATCGCCATGGACGATCGTGGTCTGATCATCCGCGGGGATTGCCGTCGGCAGCCAGTTGATGAGACGATCCATCTCCGGGATGGCTTCTGTTTCAGCGGCTTTGTATTGCTTTGACCAGCGTCCAATCTGGCGTTCGAAATAGTTCCCCGTTTTCCCGTAATCGCCGAGGCCGATGGCGTCGTAATCAACCGTGTGCAAGCGCGCGAGCGTGTCGATTAGCGCGTCATAGAGCGCCGCGCGATCTTCCTTCTGGACTTCAGGCAGGGCGCCGTCCCAGAAAATCCGTCCCTCAACGAAGTCCATTATAAAAAAAGGCGTGCCGATTACGTCCGGGTCCTCGCAAAGGGCGTAGGTCTTCGGCACGGGGAAATCCACGCTATTAAGGGCGGTCATGACTTTGTATTCACGCTCAACCGCGTGGGCGGATGGCAACAGCTTGCCCGGCGGTTTCCGCCGCAACACATATTTCTTTTCAGGCGTGGTCAAAAGATAGGTGGGGTTCGATTGTCCGCCATTAAACTTTTTGACTTCAACCGGGCCGCTAAAGCCCGCGACCGCCTCGGACATAAAACGCGCGAGCCCGGCTTCATCAAATTTCAAGCGCTCCGGTGTTTCAGCGACACCTGAAAATGTTTTGGCGTCATCGGTCATGTTCTTTCTCCAGCGCCTTGCGCAGCGCCATTGGTCGATAAGGTCGAATGAAAGTCTCGAAACGCCGCCAGGACATCGCCCGGCGCTTCCGTATGCGGATAGTGACCGATGCGCTCGAATAAAACCGCGTCGGCGTTCGGCACGTGCTCAATATAGTGACGGTAAAGGTGCTCGCCGGAGACCGGATCTGCGCCGCCATTAATAAGGCGCATCGGAACGTGGGTTCGCGTCAGGGCGCCGACCCAACGATCGCGATATTTCTTCCGTTCGGGGATATAACTGAGAAGCTTATGTAAGACGCGCCGGCCATCATTCTCTTTGATTAAAGACCAGTGGCCCGCGATCTCCTTATCGGATGCTTTGGTTTCTGGACCATAGATTTCGTCAAAGGCCGTTCTCAGCCGCGCCTCCGACATGAGCATGCCGAGGAGGGGCCCAAGCGGCGTTAGTCCCAGTTTTTGTGATCGGCGGGCGCGATGTTGCTCCGGGAACAAACCACCATTTAGAAAACACATGGAGCGGATTGAAAAGCTCAAACTCTTTTCGTTTTGCCGCGCTAGAAGCTCCTGGCCCACCGTATTGCCGTAGTCATGGGTGAACACGTGGGCGTCGCCCACGCCAAGTTGCGCGAGGAGGGCTTCCTGCAGATCGGCCTGGTCGTGGATGGAGAAAGTGATATTGCGAGGTTTGTCGGAGAGGCCGAAGCCAAGCATATCGAGAGCGATCAGCCGAAAGTGCTTTTTCAGATCTGGCCAAAGCCCGGTCCAATCCCAGGACGATGTGGGGTAGCCGTGGATCAGCAAGAGCGTTGGCTGCGCGTCATCGTCAGTACTCGACCAATAGGCGATCCTGTCGGCGCCGACTTGTATGTATTTGGCGGAGCGCCGCCACGCCGCTAGTGATTTCATGCACTTGCTCCAGTCTGCTCGCGGGTAGGCGTGCTTTTGAGGGCGCGCCATCCGATGTCACGGCGATAAAAGCCGCCGGGCCAATCGATTTTTTCAATACTGGCGTAGGCTCTCGATAGCGCCTCGTTTAGGGTGTCAGCGGTCGCCGTGATATTCAGGACGCGGCCGCCATTGGCGTTCGTGACGCCCGCCTTTTCTTTGACGCCAGCATAAAATATCTCAACGCCGTCAACGGTCTTTGCCGCGTCCAGCCCGCCGATCCTGTCGCCTTTGTTCACAGGACCCGGATACCCCTCCGCCGCCATGACAACAATGGCCGCTGCTTGCGGAGACCATTTTATGGATGCTCCGCTGAGGTCGCCATTGGCCGCATGGGCGAGAAGCGGCAGAAGATCACTTTCCATCCGTCGCATGAGGATTTGGCATTCGGGATCGCCAAAGCGCACATTAAACTCAATCAGATTTGGCTCGCCTTGGTCGATCATCAGGCCGGCATAGAGGACGCCTCTATACGGGGTCCCGCGGCGCGCCATTTCTTTGAGCACCGGATTTATGATCCGGGTCATGACTTTTTGTTCAACCTCCGGCGTAAAAACTGGCGCCGGAGAATAAGCGCCCATACCGCCTGTGTTCGGTCCCTGGTCGCCATCAAAGGCGCGTTTGTGGTCCTGCGCTGCGGCGAGCGGTAGGGCGCGCGTTCCGTCGCAAAGGGCGAAGAAGCTCGCTTCCTCGCCCGGCAGAAATTGCTCAATGACAATCTCGCTTGAGGCGGCGCCAAACTGCCCGCCCAGCATGCGCTCAACCGCGTCTTCCGCCTCTGCAAGCGTCTCAGCAATCGTCACGCCTTTCCCGGCGGCAAGGCCGTCTGCTTTTACGACGTAGGGGGCTGCCCGCTGGCGCAGGAAGGCGATTGCTTCTGCGCGGTCGCTAAATCGGCCAAATGACGCAGTCGGCGCGCTGCATGCGGCGCAGACCTCTTTCATGAAGGACTTCGATGTCTCAAGTTTCGCAGCCCCCTGGCGCGGGCCGAAACAGGCGATGCCCCCGTCTTCAAAAGCATCGTCAAGGGCGTCCGCGAGGCCGGCCGCCAAGGGCGCCTCAGGGCCGACGACCACCAAATCGACGCCGATTTCCTTTGATATATCAACTATTCCCGACACGTTGTCGGGAGAAACGTCGATTGTCTCGCCCAGGCGGTTCAAACCCGCGCCCCCTGGCGCCACATATAGCTTTGACAATTGCGGACTTTGCGCGATTTTCCACGCAAGCGCATGCTCGCGACCACCGCCGCCGACTAACAGGACCTTCACTTGGAACGACTCCCTTTAACGGAACGATTAAGCGTGGGCGAGGCTTCGATCAATGGCTGATGACAGGCGCGATAGTGGGCCTCGCTGTGATGCACGTCGCGATGATCTTAGCGCCGATCCTGGCCGCAATTTTGGCGACGAGCTCGACGTTATGGATGCGCCTGCCGCTGACCCCGGGGAGCGCCCTGCGCCGCCTGTGTTTCCGACAAAGTCTGCGCCGTCGCCGGCATTTGCCGCCGATGGGCTCGCCAGGCTTGATGCGCTTGCCTCAAGCGACCGTCGCCGTCGCGCCACCGCAATCTCAACGGCGCTTCTGATAAATGCATTCGTTCTGATTATTCTGGGGATTTATGGTCGTGTACGAATTTTCGTGCCGAATGCGCCAGCAACCTCGATCTCCGTCGTCTTTGTCGATAATCCCGATGAGATTGCGCCGCCGGCGTTAGATGAGCCGGAAGCCATTGAGGAACCCGAGCCGGAAGCAGAAGACGACATTGTAGAAATCGTCGAGGAGCCTGTGCTTCAGGATGATCCAACGCCTGATCCGAGCCCGGACGAGCAAGAGGCGACGACAGAGCCCGCCCCGGAGCCGGAAGATGCTGCGAGCAATGAACCGCCGCCAATACTCGATCTCCTACCAGAACCGGCGTTCGCGCCTGCCCGCGAAAACCCGGCCGAACCGCTTATCCCGCAGCCGTCATTAGACGATCGCGGCGACAACGCGAACACCCAAAGCCGCGAAGGCGCGGACGCTGGCGATCAAGCTGACGATGACGCCGCCGCCCAGTCTCCGGCCCCGGCCGCTAGCCCGCTGATTGATCCGGAGCCGGTTGAAATTGGCGTTGATGTTGACGCTGATGAAGGCGTCGAGGACGGCGATATGGCCGCGGGTGAGCAGACGGCGCGGGATGCGGCGGCGGCGGTGAAGAGCGATAGCGCGGTCAGCGGCGACGATATGTTCGATGCGCCCAGTCGGTTCATGCGTCCGCGGCGCGCCTTGCCTTTGCCGAAAGTGGACTTGCCCGCTGGCGAGGAGTTCACTCCGCCTGGCGAGTCGGGCGTGGTGGCGATTTTTTGCCCGGAAGAATTCAATAACGAAGACAAACAAAAAGAATGCGCGGGCCGGCCGGAAATCCGATCCGGCTGGAGACCTGGTCAAAGCGGTGAAGACTTCGCGGAGGCCGCGCGTTTGTTGCGGCGACAGCGCGAAGCCGAAGGGGCGGTAAACGCAGGGCGCGGCAGCGATATCTTTAGCCCAAGCGTCGCCGGCCGCATCGAAGAAGACTTGCGCGCGCAGGAAGCGGAGCGTTTCACAAAGGCTGCGAAAAAAGCGGGCCAGCCGGATCCTGCCGCCGGAAACGATACCCTCGACGACACTCTTGTTCGTCCGGATATTGGCCCGCAAGACCCCGCGCCCAGCTGGTCGCGCCGGGAGGAGCCGCCCGTCAGCCGTCGCGAAATCAGACGCCTAGAACGCGCCCTCGATGAGGCGGCTTCAAGCGAAGCTCCATAGGTTTTGCTGGACGTTCGGACAATCAGTCCTGGACTTGCTTTTCCTAGAAGCGATAGCGGAGCGTTCCGACGACCGTCCTGACCTCGGCCGGAAAACAATCGCCGCGCGCTAGGCACGTTGAAAAATACTCTTTGTTGCCCAGATTTCGGCCGTTTAGCGATATGTCGAAGTTGTCAAACGTATATCCGACGAGGGCGTCGAATACGGTGTAGCCGTCCGTTACAACTCGGATGGGCATGCCTGTTATGAGTGACGTCCCGTTGCTTTCATTTTGGCCCGCATAACGAAAGCCAGCCCCTAGTCTAAAGCCTGAAAGTCGGCCCTCGGATGGTTGCCACATTGTCCACAGGGAAGCGATCGTTTCAGGGAGACTTGGCCGGGTCACGGCGACGCCCTCCTCATCCACATCCTCCGCGTCGAGATATCTAAAATCAAAGTCAAAGGCGAAATCAGAAACGCTCACGAGCGCTTCAACTTCAACGCCCCTGGTCTCCACGGTCAGTCCCGGTTGGGTCTGACCGCCAGCGATAAACTCAACAAGGTTATCTTCTTCAAGGTCAAAAAACGCGACGGTTAAATAGCTTGCCGAGCCGGGCGGCTGATATTTTAAGCCAGCCTCAAGCTGCGCGCCTTTTCGGGGCCGCAGTGGCGTGCCCCGTAGCAAGTCAGTACCCACCGTTGCCCGAAAAGACTCCGCATAGCTGAAGTATGGATTGAGACCAATCGGTGTGCGGTATAATGCACCGACGGTGACAGGAAGCTGGTCGTCGTCCTGTTCGGTTGTGTCGTCTTCTGATCTTACCGATGAATATCGTATCCCAGCATTGATAATCAGGTTGCCGATATTCATCTGATCAGTGATGTAAACGTCCGTCGCGATCGTCTGGTTTTCAAGCCTGCCGCTGAGTGCATCAAACATGGCTTCCGAAGGAATTTCTGAGCCGTCAAATACCGGGTCGAAAATATTGAACGTCGTTGGCAGATTTAAAAAAGACAGGCTGTCAAACGTATCGACGTCCTGGTAATTCACACCGCCCAAAATCTCGTGGCTGATAAAACTGGTCTCGAATTTTGCGCGCAGCCTTGCATCAACGGCGTATTGGGATGACCCCGCATCGGACCTAAACCATGAGCGCAGAATGCCGGTGCCGTCGGGTTGCAAGCGCGGCACGCCGTCAGCGAGAAATGCAAACCAGGCCTGATCGTAGTCCGCTTCATTGTCCCGGTACCGAGCGGTCCCTTCAAAAGATAGAAAGTCCGTAAACTGATGCATTGCAAAGACAGATATTGTCGCTGCCTGCGTGTCAAAGCGATTGAAATTTGGATCGCCCACATAGGTCGAGGGCGGAACTTGCCGACCGGTCGCCGTCGCGCAAATATTTGGGTCGGAAATCGTAATGGCGTCCGTGCCGCAGGCAGTTGCGGTCAAGGGTAAAAACTGGGCTGACGTGTCGCTGTTTCGGTCCGTGAAGTTAAACAACAAGCTTAAAGATGTTCTGCCGTCATCATAAGTGATTGATGGGGCAATAACGACGGCGTCATCGGTGACGAAATCGACCTGGGTTTCGCTATCTCTGAAGACGCCGACAACGCGCGCCGTTAACCGGCCATCCCCGGTTAGATCGATGCCGATATCGGCTGACGCCTGGTAGCGATCGAACGTGCCTGCATTGAAGACGATTTCGCTGCCGAGGTTTTCGGGCCCCGCGCGTTTTGAGACGGTGCTGACGATCCCGCCTGGCGCCGCTTGGCCATAGAGCACCGAGGCCGGACCTTTTAAGACCTCGACCTGTTCGATCGTATAAATATCAACACGGGCGTTGTTGAAGGTGCCAAAAAGGACCTGCAAATTGTCTTGGTATTGCGGCGCGTCGAGGCCCCGGATGTTGGTCGAGTCGCCGCGGGTCGCGAAGCCGAAGGCGTTGCCCACGACGCCAGCCGTATAGTTAAGCGTGTCATCGAGGGTAAGGGCGCCGCGGTCGAGAAATTCGTCCGCCGTTATTACGCTCACTGACCGCGGGGTCTCAAGAATGGGGATTTCGGACTTTGTTGCGCCAAAGGTTGACGGCTCGCCGATCACGATAATCTCATCGGTGATCAATCGGGCGGTGGCCTCGCCTCCATCATCGGTCGTTTCCTGTGCAACGACGCTTGTCGATGATACGGCGACAGCCGATGAAAATATCACTGCCGTCGCCAATAGAAGAGATTTTCGCATGGTTGCCCCGCACCAAATATTGGGTGGCGTTACCACGTTGGTGTTCTATTTGTAAACGATTATCAAGAGCGAAAGGGCATGGGGAAGTGCTGCGGATTTGACCTTGCTGGCAATCTACCGTCCTCTTTGCACGCCTTTGGCGCAGAGAAATTCTTTCGTTTTTGACCGCCTTTCATTTAGCTTTTGCTCCTGGCGTCGTTTTGCTCTGGCAACACTTAATTTCATGCTGTTGCGGATTTATCCCGCCGGGCTGGTTCAGCGTGGTTGATTAATTGTCCGCAGAAAAAGAAGGATGGCACCCCTCCGTGGCGCGCAGCGCCTTTGCAAATCGGTTCAACACGAACAGCTAAAAATCAGGCAACAGATTATCGACGTTTTGCGCCCGTCAAGCGGGCACGATCTGGTCGGCGATCGCCTCCACAAGTGTCGCCGTCTGCTCGACGCCGATGACGCTGCCCAATAAATCGTCCGTGAGCACCGCAGAGACCCCTTGTGCGGCGCCGACCGCGTATATCAACAAAACCTCTCCGGATACGTTCTTTCTGAAGCCATGTTGTTGCGCGTCGCTTAAGGCGTCGGCGATAACTTGCGCGAACTCCCGAAGCGATGATTTCAGCTGCTCGTCTGCAAAACGGCTGACGTCCGGGTTCATCATCGCTGAAAACTTCGCCTTGTTTTCGAGCGCCCAAAAAATTGTTCCCTGCGCCATCAAATTCAGACGCCGGATCGGCTGTGATTTCCCGGCGGCGTTAGAAGCGGCCAACACGCTTTTGGTGAGCTCAGCGTAGGCGTCAGCGACAATCGCTGCGAGAAGATCCGATTTCGCTTTAAAGTGCCGGGCGGGCGCCGCGTGGGAAACGCCGAGGTCCTTTGCAATTTTTCGCAGCGACAAGGCTTCGACGCCATCCGCGCCAATAACTGCAATGGCGCGTTCGATAACGGCGTTGCGCAAATTTCCATGGTGGTAGTTTGACATCGTGGCGGCTGCTCACCAATTGCAATGTTGACAGTGACAACATTCTCTCTTAAACTTGTTTCATCGTCGTAAAAGAGCGGAGGTCTTTGCGCCATGGGAATGTCCAGCAAAGCGCGCGAAAACGAAGCGGGAGCCAATAGAGCCGCCCGCCGCCATATGGGCGACGTCGCCTGGCCCACGGTAGCGTTGTTTGTTTTTTGCCTCGTCGGTTACGTGTCCGCGTTAGCGCTTACCGCGCTGGGTATAGTGGGGCCGGTCTCCGGCTTTCTCGCGACGGCGTTCCTTGTCTATTTGAGTTACACCATCGTCCATGAAGCGGTGCACGGATCAATTCATGGGTCGGAAAAGTCACTGAAATGGGCAAGCGACGCCATGGGATATATCTGCGCCCAGTTCTTCGGCCTCGCCTTTACCATCCACCGAAAGGAACATCTCGCGCACCATCGCAACACAAACGCCCATGGCGAGGATCCGGACCTAGCGCTCGTCACCGGAGGGCTCATTGGCCTTCTTAGAGGCGCGCTTATCGCTTTGCCGATGCAAGTGAAGTACTATCTCGACAATCACTGGGCGACTGCGAGCAAGCGCGAAAAGGCGATTATTTTCGCCGAATATAGCGTCATGATCAGCTGGCGGATTGGTTTTATTGCGGTTGCCGGCTGGAAGGTCTCTCTATTGCTTTTGCTTGGCGCGACGTTGCTCGGCATTTTGATGCTTTTGTTAAGCTTTGCGTGGATAGTGCATCGTTCGTTTGATGTCACGGGGCGGTACAAAGATACGTCTACGATCATTTTTCCGGAGCCTTTTGACACGGTGATTTCGTGGCTGTGGCTTTTCCAGAACTACCATTCGATCCACCATCTTTTCCCGCGCGTGCCGTTTTATCGCTATCGGCGGCTGTTCCGCGAGATCGAAGAGATTATGGTAGCGAATGGCGCGCCGATCCTGCGCATCGCCCATGGCCGCAAGCGTGGGCTGATGCCCTCGATAAATCCGGCTTAGCAACGCTTTAAAGCAGTGGAAGTTCGGGCGCTTTCGGCTCTGCGATCTTGAAAGCTCGGGCGGCGCATTGCACTCTCGACCCTATGTCTGAGACTTCAGAGCCGGTATTTGGCAATGTTCATGAGTATTCCGTTTCCGAATTATCGGCGGCGGTAAAGCGGTCTATAGAAGACGGCTTTGGCTTTGTGCGCGTGCGCGGAGAGCTCGGGCGCGTTTCGCGACCCCAATCGGGGCATGTTTATCTCGACCTAAAAGATGAACGCGCGGTCTTGTCCGGCGTCATCTGGAAGGGCAATGCCGCGCGCCTGAAAATTGCCCCGGAGCAGGGCATGGAGGTCGTCGCTACGGGGCGGCTCACGACTTTTCCGGGCCAGTCGCGCTACCAAATCGTTATTGATTCCCTTGAACCGGCCGGCGTCGGCGCGCTTATGGCGCTGTTTGAGGAACGCAAAAAGAAGCTCGCCGCCGAAGGCCTTTTTGATGCGGAGAAGAAGAAGCCGCTGCCTTATTTGCCGCGGGTGATCGGGGTGGTGACATCGCCATCCGGAGCGGTCATTCGGGATATCCTCCATCGCTTGCGCGATCGTTTTCCAAGCCACGTTTTATTGTGGCCCACGGTGGTCCAAGGGCGCGGCGCGGAAGCGAAGATTGCCGAAGCGATTGACGGCCTTAATCGGCTAGGGGGAGACGCAGGGCCGCCGCGCCCGGACGTTATTATTGTCGCCCGAGGCGGTGGTTCGCTCGAAGACCTGTGGTGCTTTAACGAGGAAGCGCCGGCGCGCGCCGCGGCTCGAAGCGCGATCCCGGTCATCTCAGCAGTTGGCCATGAAACCGACACGACGCTGATTGATTACGCGGCTGACCGCCGTGCGCCAACACCGACAGCGGCCGCCGAAATGGCGACGCCGGTGCGCTCTGAGCTTTATGCCGAGATCCTCGGCAAAGAACGCCGTCTACTGAGCGCTTCACAGCAGGGGCTCGAGCGGCGCCGCGTCGCGGTTCAGTCGGCCTCGCGCGGGTTGGGGCGGGCCGAAGATCTGCTTGGGCCAAGCGCGCAGCGCCTTGACCGGGCGAGCGATCGCTTGCGCAGCGGCTTGCGGTCACGTGTTGATCGCGCATCGGGACGCCTGGCGGCAGCGCGGCTCACGCCTGCAGCGCTTTCAACAAGACTGCGCGAGAACGATCGGCGCTTGCGAGAGGCCTATGCGCGATTTCGGGTGACGCGCCAAACTGCGCTTGATGCTCGCTCGGTGAAACTGTCTGGCGTGGCCGTTCGCTTGCCAGCGGCGTTGCGGGTGGTGACTGCCCGCAGCGCGGTCCAGCTTGCGAAGATGCGGTTGCCAACGGCGACGCTCAGCTCCCGGGTCGGCGACGCCGCCGAACGACTGGAGCAAACGGTCTCCCGGCTCGCGCATACGCCCGACCGGGTTTTCAACCGTCGGCAAGATGCGCTCGCCCACATATCAGCAATGCTCGCAAGCTTGTCCTATGAACGTGTCCTGCAACGGGGGTTTGTCCTGGTGCGCGGCCCCGACGGCGGCTTATTCGCAAGCGCTTCTGAGGGGGCTGACGGCGCTCCGGTAACGTTGCAATTTGCTGACGGCCATCGCGACGCCACGCTTGGCGCGGCGCCGTCGCTAACAACGAGAGACGCGTCTGGAACGCCTAAGTCGGCGGAAGAGCGGCCAAAGCTCCCCTAGCATAGCAAGGGACCGTCGCCGCGCGCGCCAAATCAAAAAAAGCCGCGCGCCAAAC